>CAYZTZ010000071.1:0-17121 GCA_964481255.1 uncultured Acidobacteriota bacterium
ACTCCTGCGTTTTCCCAGTTCCAGGCAGCGCTATGCCGGATATGACCGCATCATGGGCAATGTTTTCTGGCTTCTTATTGCGCTGGTGACGCTGGACATTAAGCTGATGCCGGAAGATGATATCAGCTCATATTTCCTGGGAGGCCTCTGCATACTTCTATTCGCCTATAACATCAATGCCCGTTACGGCCTTTTTTCCCGGCGCTATGGCGCCTTCAAGACCTTTGTGGATTTGATGGCCCTGTTCGCTTTTGTCGTAGCCGTATGCTGGTTTACGGGAAAGATCACCAGCCCTTTTATATCCCTGATGTACCTGATTCTGGTGGCGGCCTCGCTGACCCAGGGTAAGCGCGCAACCTATTTTATGGCCGGATTGGCAATGATTTCATACGTCTTCATGGCATCCAAGGAATTCATAGGGCTGAACAGCATACTCGCCAACGTCCTGGAGCTATTCCCCTTTATGCTGATTGCACATATGGGGGCAATGCTTGCGGGTGAAACCGAAAATGCCCGCAGAGAAATGGAGCGGATGTCTTTGACCGACGAGATCACCGGTGTCAACAACATGCGCAATTTCTTCCTGCTTGCGGAAGTCCAGCAAGAAATCGCCTTGCGCTACAAGCGCCCCTTCACTATCTGTATGCTGGACGCCGACAACCTTAAAAAGATCAACGACATGCACGGCCATATGGCGGGAACCGAGATAATACGGTGGATGGCCACCATCATTACTTCCAATATCCGCAAGAGCGACGTTTGCGCCCGTTACGGAGGCGACGAATATGTCATCCTATTCAATGAGAGCAGCAAGAGGGACGTGATACATGTCGTCGAAAGGATTATTGCCGGAATGTCGGCCAATCCCTTTGAATTCCAGGGTCACAAGCTATCCACCACGATCTCTGCCGGCATCGCAGGATTCCCTGAAGACGGAGCAGACATACGCACTGTTATGGCTAACGCCGACGCGGCCATGTACATCAGCAAACAATCCGGCAAGAACCGTGTGACGGTCTTCAGCAGTACCAAGGACGAACGCCCAATCGGACAACCTCGACGGGAAATAGACGGCGGCACCGCCTTGGCTCATTTGCGGACATCCTGATTCCATTCTGTGAAAACGGACATCCGATGACCCCCAGGCAATTCCGCCGCTCCTCCGGAAGCCTCTCCCTCCAAGGATGCCGGAATTGCCGGCGGACGCCTCATCCGTCTTTTCCTATCATTCCTGCAACCTGAAGGCAATCGCCGGCATTTCTGATTTCCAGATCCTGCGCCAATGCAGCCCCTGCGCCTGGCAGTTCGCCCGCCAGCAGGCGGATCCCTAATCCGTTGCGCCGACAATCAAAACCTCCCATCCTATAACAGGCGCGCCGGGTAGTACTCATTTCCACCATCATTGCCCGCAAGGTCCGCTCTGGATCTGACTGCGATGAGGGCTCCGGGACATGAGAGATCGTAATTACTGTGTGCCTCAGACGCTTCGAAAGAGACACGAAGAGCCTGAGAAACTCCTCATGGGCCTTTTTGAGCGACAGCGCAAGGCGTGGCTGGATAAACAGCGCAGCATTGGAAATCTCATAGGCGGCTCATTGTACAGATCAGAGTTCGATGCGGACACAAGGATTACGTCTGCGAAACCTGGAAGAAACAGATGAAGGTCATTGGGGTATACTCTATTGTCTAGATAGGAATGGCTGGGAAAAATGTTGAAATTATCGGCTTCGTTCGAGAAGAATCATTGGACGTGCTGCGTTCAACCGGCAGAGTCGGAGACAACCATGAAAAGAGCCTTGATCACGGGGATCACGGGACAGGACGGGTCGTACCTGGCGCGTCTGCTGATTTCCAAAAAATACCGGGTGCACGGCGTCATCCGCCGCACCAGCACTTTCAACACGGACCGGATTGACGACATCTACCGCGATCCGCATGAGCGCGGGACCAGGCTCTTCCTTTACTACGGCGACCTGACCGACGGGACCAGCCTGCGGCGCATCCTCGACAAAATACGCCCCGACGAGATTTACAACTTGGGAGCGCAGTCGCACGTCCGCATCTCGTTCGACCAGCCGGAATACACCGCCGACACCGTCGCCACGGGCACCCTGCGCCTCCTCGAGGCGGTGCGCGACTTCTGCGCCAACGGCGGAGGACCGGTCCGTTTCTACCAAGCGGGCTCCTCGGAAATGTTCGGTCTCTCGCCGCCGCCGCAGAGCGAGACGACGCCTTTCTACCCGCGCAGTCCCTACGGCGTCAGCAAGGCGGCCGCCCACTGGTACGCTGTCAACTACCGCGAGGCCTACGGATTGTTCATCTGCAACGGCATCCTTTTCAACCACGAGTCGCCTTTACGCGGCGAAACGTTCGTCACGCGCAAGATAACCCGCGCCTGCGGGCGGATCAAAATGGGCCTGCAGGATAAGGTCTATCTGGGCAACCTCGAAGCGCGGCGCGATTGGGGCTTCGCCGGCGACTTCGTGGAGGCGATGTGGCGCATGCTGCAGCAGCCGGAGCCGGACGACTACGTCATCGCCACCGGCGAAACCCACTCGGTGCGCGATCTGTTGGACGAGGCATTCGGCTACGCCGGCCTCGATTGGAAACGCCACGTCGAGATCGACCATCGGTACTTCCGCCCGACTGAAGTGGACCATTTGCAGGGTGACAGCTCGAAGGCGCGCGCCAAGTTGCGCTGGGCTCCCAAAGTCCGCTTCCGTGAGCTCGTGCGCATGATGGTCGACCACGACATGGAGCTCGCCCGGGCCGAGCGCACCCTGCGCGACGCGGGGCATAAGGTGCAGTCGAGGAGAGGCCTCGGATGACGGATGAAAGGCAGGCGCGGCGGGCTGAGGATGGACCCGCAGAGCGCCGCAGGCGCGGCACAGCGTAGCACAGGGTGAGGCTGCGCAGCGGCCGAAACCCTGGGTTAGAGGCAGGCAGCAAAAAGCCCTGAAGGCTTTGCTGCCCCGCGATCTCAGCGCTGGAATTTGGGCCGGCTTGCCGGAAATGCAGACGCACGGCTCTGGAGAGCCGTGCTCACGAGAGAATCGTGTGAGGAGGGTCTCTCGAATCGCTTGGTAATCCGTGGGCCGGGCAGACGCACGGCTCTGGAGAGCCGTGCTCACATGAAATTTTGGGGTACAACAGGATGGCTGGAATCTATGTTGCGGGACACAACGGTCTGGTAGGATCGGCACTGGTGAGGCATCTGCGCGCAAACGGCGGGGACGAGCTGTTGCTGCGCACGCGGGCCGAACTGAATTTGATCGATCAGGCGGCGGTGAACGCTTTCTTCGAGAGGGAACGGCCCGAATACGTCTACATGGTCGCAGGGAAAGTGGGCGGCATACTCGCCAACAGCACTTACCCCGCCGAGTTCATCTACGAAAACACCGTCATGGAGGCCAACATCATTCATGCGGCCTGGCTCTGCGGCGTGAAGAAACTCCTCTTCACCGGCTCCTCGTGTATCTACCCCAGGATGGCACCCCAGCCGATCCGGGAGGACTTCCTGCTGACGGGCCCTCTCGAGCCCACCAACGAATGGTACGCCGTCGCCAAGATCGCCGGCATCAAGATGGCGCAGGCCTACCGGAGGCAGTACGGTTTCGCGTCGATCTGCGCCATGCCCACCAACCTTTACGGGCCGCGAGACAACTTCGACCTCGAGACGTCGCACGTCCTGCCGGCGCTGATTCGGAAATTTCACGAAGCCAAGGTCTCGGGCGCACCGTCGGTAACCATCTGGGGGACGGGGACTCCGCGGCGAGAGTTCCTTCACGTGGACGACCTCGCCGACGCCCTCGTGTTCCTGATGCGGAAGTACGACGACGAACAGATCATCAACGTCGGTACCGGCGAAGACATCAAGATCTGCGAACTGTGCGAGATGGTGCGTGACGTCGTGGGATACCGTGGGGGAATCGTTTTCGACACGACCATGCCGGACGGCACGCCGCGCAAGACGCTCGACGTTTCCCGCCTGCGCGCGCTCGGCTGGAAACCGAAAATGCCTCTGCGGCAGGGCGTCGAATCCACGTACCGCTGGTATCTCGATTATATCTCGGGCAATATGGAAGGCTGAAGGATCGAGGAAAGGCGCGCCAACCAGGAACCGCCGAAGGTTGAACGTTATCGCAGAACTTATATGCTTCAGCGTTCAACATGCAACGCTAACGAACGAGGACTCCATGATAAGACCCGCGACCTGTTTTACTTTTCTTCTGATTTCAGCCGCCGCCTTGGGGACGGCAGGGGACAGGCGTCCGCTCGTCTTCGACGACCTGATGAGCATGCGGCGCGTCGCCGACCCGCAGGTCTCGCCGGACGGGCGGTGGGTCGCCTACTCCGTCTCCGCGGTGGATAAGGCGAAAAACACGTCGAATTCCGACATATGGCTTGTGCCGGTCTCCGGAGGGGAAGCGCGTCAGCTCACCCGTTCGCCTCAGAACGACAGCCGGCCCCGCTGGTCGCCCGACGGCAGGCGGATCGCCTTCGTATCGCAGCGCGACGGGTCGCAGATCTACGTCCTGCCGCTCGACGGCGGCGAGCCGATACGGGTAACGTCCCTGGAGACGGAAGCCTCCGGAGTCCTCTACAGCCCCGACGGTAAAAACCTGCTCTTTACGTCCGAAGTCTATCCCGAATGCGGCGACGCGGATTCACGGAAGGCTCTCGAATGCAACGCGGCGCGCAAAAAGGCGGCCGACGAATCTAAAGTCAAGGCCCGCGCGGCGACGCGCCTGTTTTTCCGCCATTGGAATTCCTGGGAGGACGGCAGGCGCTCCCATCTGTTCATCGTGCCGGTCGACGGCTCGCGTCCCCCGCGCGACCTGACGCCGGGAGACTACGACGTCCCTGTTTTTTCCCTGGGGGGACCGGACGACTACGCATTCTCCCCGGACGGCAGGGAGATATGCTACGCCTCCAACCGCGATCCCGACGAGGCGCGGTCCACCAACACGGACCTCTTCATCGTCAACGCGGAGAGCGGCGAAACGCGGAAGATTACGTCAAACCCCGCCTACGACGGATCGCCCCTGTACTCGCCCGACGGCAGGTTCATCGCCTACAGGGCGCAGACGCGCCCCGGATACGAGTCCGACCGCTTCCGCCTGATGCTTTACGAACGCGCATCGGGCATGCACCGCAGCCTAACGGAAAACCTGGACCGCTGGGTCGGCTCCATCGCCTGGGCGCCGGATTCCAGGAAAATCTTCTTCACCGCCGAGGACCGCGGGCGCAACGCGATTTTCGAGGTGTCGGTCGCGGGAAACGATGCGCGCAGGATCTACGCGGAGTCCAATGCCGGGGACCCCGCCGTAACCCCCGACGGACGCTCCCTCGTCTTCACCCGGTCTTCGATCCACCAGCCCGCGGAGATTTATGCCTATTCTTTGGACGCGTCCCGCTTGTCCGCCCTGACGCGGCACAACGAAGCCCTGCTTGCGGGCCTCGACATGAACCGCGCCGAGGAGTTCTGGTTCGACGGCGCTCCGTCCTCCGGGGGCCCGAAGACGGACTCGGCCCACGTGAGGGGCTTCATCGACCCGTCGCAACTGGAGGCGGCGATGCCGGCGCAGAAGGCCATCGACGTCCCCAAGGCGCACGCCTGGCTGCTGAAGCCCCCGCGCTTCGACCCTTCGAAGAAATATCCTCTGCTTCTGCTGGTCCACGGCGGGCCTCAGCAATCATGGGAGGACGGCTGGGGTTACCGGTGGAACCCGCAGATGTACGCGGCCGTTGGCTACATCGTCGTCATGCCCGACCCGAGGGGGTCGACGGGCTACGGCCAGCAGTTTATCGACGAAATCAACCGGGACTGGGGCGGGCGCTGTTTCCGCGACCTGATGCTGGCCGCCGACTACGCCGCGGCGCTTCCCTACGTCGACCGGGAGAGGATGGCCGCAGCCGGAGCGTCCTTCGGCGGGTTCATGATCAACTGGTTCCAGGGGCACACGGACCGCTTCAAGGCGCTCGTGGCGCACGCCGGCGATTTCGACCAGACGAGCAGTTATTACGCGACCGAGGAGCTGTGGTTCCCCGAATGGGAGATGGGCGGGCCGCCGTATGAGAACCAAGAACTCTACGATTTTCTGTCGCCGTCGCGCTACGCGCGCAATTTCAGGACGCCCCAGCTCGTCACTCACGGCGAGCTCGATTTCCGTGTGCCCATCGGCGAAGGGCTGGCCATGTTCACCGCCCTTCAGAGGCGCGGCGTCGAGTCGAAGCTCCTTTATTTCCCGGACGAGGGACACTGGATTTCAAAGCCGCTGAACTCGGAGTTGTTCTACGGCACCGTCATCGAGTGGTTGAACCGCCATTTGAAATAGCCGATTCGCAGCCGCCGGTCCCGATTGAAAAACAGCCGCGGGTCAGCCCTGCGGCTGTTTTTTTATCCGCGGCAGAATTGAGGGTCAAAGGTTCAATGGTCGCCGAACCGTGAGCCCCGCGCAAAATATCGGCGTCTCAGGATTCCCGTTTCGCGTTTCCCGTTTCAGGTTTGCTGTTCAAGATTCGATGGTTATGGAAGGCTGCGACTTCGCCTCCAGGAAGCGCTCCATCATCTGTCACCTTAACAGCTGACGAGCCCTGGCAAGCCATTCCGCGACCGGGAGGCTCTTGGCGCAGGACTTGTCGCAGGAGCCGCAGAGCGTGCATCGTTCGGCGCGGTGGCCTTCCTCGCGATAGATCCGCCGCGCCGCCTCCGTGTCTTCGTAGATGAAGGCGTCGTTGTAGATTTCGAAGACGCGCGGCACCTCGATCCCTTCGGGGCAGGGCATGCACGCGCGGCATGACGTGCATGCCAGAGGGCGCCGCGCGAGGTATGCGTCCCTCAGCCTGCCGATCTCCAGCTCGTCCTCGACGCTCAGGCTGCCCGCCCCGAAGGCGTCGGCCAGCGAAGCGTCCGCGGCGAGCTCGGCGATCGAGCCGAAATCCCGGACGGCGGTGGCGACTTCGGCGTGATTCCAGACGAACTCCAGCCCCCGGCGCGAGAGACGCCCGCGTTTGAGCGGCTCGGTGACGACGACGGCCGGCCCCTGCCGAGCCGCGTGCCTTATCCCGACGACGCCCGGGTCGTGGCGGATGTCCATGTAGCTGAACTGAAACTGCACGAAGGACCAGCGGTCCCAGCACGCCATCAGGCTTCGCAGGACCTGATAATGATCGTGGAAGGAGAAGCCTGCCCGGCCGACCCGGCCGTTTTTCATGGCAGTCTCCATCCAGGACAGGGCCCCGAGAGACTGCAGGGCGGGCCAGTTGTCCCGGTTCAGTTTACCGAAGAGGCAGAAATCGGCGCGATCCGTTCCCAGGCGGGCCAGCTGCCGGGACAAGCAGGCTTCGAGATCCGCCGTCGAGCGGACGTTGCGGGAAGGGAGAGTGACGGCGATTTTGACGGTGTCGCGGCGCCGGCGGCCCAGCGCCTCGCCCACGATTCCGGCGACGCGCTCCTGATGATCCGGATCATACGGGTAGCCGAGATCCAGGTAGTTGATTCCGAGATCCACGGCGCGCCGTATCAGTTCGATCGACGCCCGCCTGCTTCCGGGAAGCCTCGCCGTTCCCAGGCCGAGCGCGGAAACTTCCCAGTCCGATGAACCAAATTTCCGATATCTCAATTCCAATCCGAAGGGATCTCAGGTCCGACATCCAACCGTCAAGGTTCAGTATCCGACGGTCACGAAAAAAGCCTCGCCTTGGAGCGGACGGATTCAATTGTGTTCCATGAAAGAGACCTGTTGCTTCGCCCTTTCAGGCTTCAACTTAAGGCCGGGGCGCACATTATCCCTGAGGGAGACGCCGATTGGCGCCCTTTCCCGATCCTTCGGCGCTCCGCGTTCAGGCTGAAACGCGAAACGTCCGCCCTACGCCTCGACCCACGGAGAATCATGCTCGCCGCTCAGGCAGATGACCATGAAGCCGTACGGCTTATCGACCCACCGCGTGATGAGCGGCAGATGGGGGAAGCCTTTGGGGCAGATGGCCACGGTCGGCTTGTTGAAGATGTGGCGCTCGTAATCCGGTCCCATGCCCAGCTCGAGTTCCGCTCCAAGATAATTGATATCGTTCGGATCAAGGCCGACGAAGCACAGGATCTCCTCTTCCGGGTGCGTGTGCGCTTCCCCTCCCCGGTGCCATTTGCCGCATCGGCTGTAAAGGCCCCATGTGAAATTGACGTCCATGCCTTCGAGATCGCGGCCGTAGAGCCACACGATCTGGTCGCCGTTTCCGGGACCCACGCCCATTTCCGCCGGGTGCATCACGCCCTTCTCGTCGGTGACCTTGGCGAACCCGGACGTGTCGTTCGGGTCCTTGTAGGTGATCATCCTCTTGATGAGGTGCGCGTATTTGGTGCCGGTCCTTTTCCTTTTCTTCGGGAGCGCCGACGCCGAGTATTCCGGCGCCAGCCCTATGCTGTAATGGACGATGGGATTGCTAAGCTTGCGGACCTTGACCGGCCCGTGAGGGGTCCCCTTCGGGACAAGGATCACGGAGGGTTTTTTAAAGACATGCTCTTCCTGCTCTTCCCCCAGCTCGACGGATATCTCCGCCCCCAGCTTGAGGATGTCGCCGCTCTTGAAGCCGACAAACACGAGAAGCTCGTCGAAGGGATGAACGACGGAGCCTTTGAGGGGATGGATCACGCACGGCTTCTGAATGAATCCGTAGCTGAAGTGCGCGTTGAATCCCTCGAGGTCCTTCGATTCCATCCAGATGCGCGGTTCGCCGTAAAGCCCCTCCGGGGGATTTTGAACAAGCATCGGTTTTATCAGGTGGGAAAATTCCTTGATTCTCGCCATGGACGCAGTCTCCTTTCCTGAGGCTATTATTCCACCGTCGGCCCGTCTCTTCCATCATTGTATCTTAACCGCTGATTTTGCGAACCGACACTTCACCTTCCGGAAACGCCCGTTGAAAGTTGAGCCTGAAGCGTTCAACGTAAAAAATGTAACGGGCGGCCGGGCCTGACGCACGGGTCTGGAGAAGCCGTCTCATAACCGGGAAATTCAAAAGATCGCTTTAATAGAATCGGTTGCTTACGGCCGCCAAAGGATCGGGCGTGCGAGTTTTGAGACAGCGTCTGGAGACCCGCGCTTCCATGACCTGTAAGAATTCTTATAAGGACTTGAGTGTTGCCACGCGGATGTGACAAACTGCGCCTTTCAATACGGCGGAGCATACCTATGACAAGACGTCTGCTTCTTTGTCTTGCCGTTTTCTCTCTTCTTGGGGCCGAAGCATGCCGACCCGAGAGAAAGGCGGAATCCTTTATGACAAAAGCGGTTTTCGGCAGACTCGCCGACGGGCGCGAGGTTCACGAATACACGCTCGTCAACAGAAGCGGCGTCACTGCCCGGATTCTCACCTATGGGGCCGTGATCCGGTCCCTGACGGTCCCCGACCGCGGCGGCAAAATGGAAGACGTGGTGCTGGGCTACGACTCCCTGCAGGGCTATCTCGACGATAGATCCTATTTCGGCGCCGTGGTCGGGCGCTACGGAAACCGCATCGCCAAGGGGCGCTTCCAGCTCGACGGGAAGGAGTACCGGCTCACGGTCAACGACGGCGAAAACCATCTGCACGGAGGCAAGACAGGCTTTAATAAGGTCCTGTGGGACGCCGAGGCCTGGAGCCCGGGTCCGGAACCGTCATTGCGCCTGCGGTACGTCAGCCCGGACGGGGAGGAAGGTTATCCCGGCACGGTGACGCTCACGGTGACCTACACCCTGACCGGCGGCAACGAGCTGCGCGTCGACTACGAGGGCGTGACGGATAAGCCCACGATCCTCAACCCGACGCAGCATTCCTATTTCAATCTCTCGGGTTCGTTCACGCGTACCATTCTGGATCACGTGCTCGCGATCGAGGCGGACAGTTTCACGCCCGTGGACAAGGGCCTGATACCGACGGGTCAGCTGATGAACGTGACGGACACGCCGATGGACTTCCGGACGCCGACGGCGATCGGCGCGCGCATCGACGAACCCTTCGAACAGCTGGTCCTCGGGAAAGGCTACGATCACAACTATGTGCTGAGGGGGAGTCCCGGCCGGGTCCGCGAGGCGGCCAGGCTGTATGAGCCCTCGAGCGGGCGCCTGCTCACGGTCTTGACCGACCAGCCGGGGCTGCAGTTTTATTCCGGGAACTTCCTGGACGGGAGCGCGAGGGGCAAAGGCGGAGTCGCTTACGGGCGCCGGACCGGCCTCTGCCTCGAAACGCAGGTCTTCCCCGATACGCCCAACAAGCCGCAGTTCCCGTCCGCGACCCTGCGTCCGGGGGAAGTTTACCGTCAGACCACCATCTACCGGTTTTCGATCCAATAGCTTCACGGGGAGACGCTCATGAAAGTTCTTCACCCTGTCGACTGGTTCGTCATCCTCGCGTATTTTCTGATCATCGCGGGAATCGTTGTCTGGGCCGTCAAAAAGCAGAAGAAAACGTCCGACGGGTATTTCCTCGCGGGCCGGGAGCTCGGCTGGTTCGTCATCGGAGCCTCCATTTTCGCCTCGAATATCGGCTCCGAGCACCTCGTGGGGCTGGCTTCCTCGGGGGCGACCGACGGCGTGGCGATGGCGCATTACGAGTTTCACGCCTGGTGCCTGCTGGTCCTGGCGTGGGTCATGGTCCCCTTCTACATGCGGTCGAAGGTCTTCACCATGCCGGAATTCCTCGAGAGGCGCTTCTCGCCGGCCAGCCGCACGATGCTTTCGCTCATATCGCTCGTCGCCTATGTCCTGACCAAGATCGCCGTGGGGATTTTCGCCGGCGGGGTGGTTTTTTCGGTCCTTCTGCCGGAGCTCAACCTGTGGGGGCTGGACAGCTTCTGGATCGGGTCGGCGCTTGTCGTCGTCGTCACGGGCCTGTATACCATCGTGGGCGGAATGAGAGCCGTGGCCTACACAGAGGCGATCCAGACCATCGTGCTGGTCGTCGGGTCGACCCTGGTGACGATCTTCGGCCTGCGCGCGCTGGGCGGCTGGTCCGAATTGCGCGCCGTCGTCCCGTCGGAAATGTTCAACCTGTGGAAGCCTCTGGTGCCGCACGGGCTCGAGGGGACGTGGGCGCCCGTGCGCGACGCGCAACAGATGGCCTGGTATTTCAACGACAATTACCCCTGGCTGGGAATGATCGTGTGCTCCGCCGTCATCGGCCTCTGGTACTGGTGCACCGACCAGTACATCGTGCAGAGGGCCCTGACAGCGTCCAGCGAGCGGCAGGCGCGCCGGGGAGCCATCACGGCGTCCTATTTCAAGATGCTGCCCGTGTTCATCTTCATCATTCCCGGAATCATCTGCTACGCGCTCGCCCTGTCCAACAGGATCCCGTATTTCAACCGCCTGCTGATCGGGCCGGACGGCCGGATCATACGCGAAAGCGCTCAGCAGGCCTTCCCGCTCATGGTGGCGAACATCCTGCCCATGGGAATCCGGGGCCTCGTCGTGGCGGGACTGCTGGCGGCGCTGATGAGCTCCCTGGCGGGAGCCTTCAACGCCTCCGCCACCCTGTTCACGATCGACTTCTACGGGCGCCTGAGGCCGAAAGTGTCGCAGGAGCGCCTCGTGTGGGTCGGACGGATCGCCACGGCCGTCATGGTCCTGATCGGCATCCTATGGATCCCCGTGATCCGCGGAGGGCGCGGCCTTTACGACTACCTTCAGGGGATGCAGGCTTACCTGGCCCCGCCCATCTTCGTCGTGTTCTTCCTGGGCGTGTTCTTCAAGAGGCTGAACGCCAAGGGATGCCTGTGGGCCCTCATCGTCGGTTTCACGATGGGCATCCTCCGGCTCGCCATCGATACGCCCGTCAAGCTGATCCAGGGGTTTCAGTACCCCGCGGGCTCGTTCCTGTGGATCGTGAACAACATCTTTTTCCAGTACTACGCCGTGATATTGCTGGTGGTGTCGGCCGCCGTGCTCGTGGTCGTCAGTTGTCTGACCCCGCCGCCCGATTACGCGAAGATTTCCGGTCTCACCTACGCGACCCGGACGGAAAGGGACAGGATCGCCTCGAGGGCGAGCTGGAACGCCCTGGACGTCATCCTGAGCGCGGCCGTGGTGGCTATGATCGTTGCGGCGTATCTGTACTTTGTCGGCTGAGCCGTCATCGGGGAAGCTGAACGTTTAACGGCGCCCTGTCGGGCGATCAATCTTGGACCTGCGCCAAACCATGAAGACCCATACCTTCGGTAAAAAGCGCTTTGTGATCGGGATCGATTTCGGCACGAATTCCTGCCGGTCTCTGCTGGTGGACGCGGCGAACGGGAAAGAGCTATCCAGCCATGTCTTCCCCTACCCTTCCGGGACGGACGGGGTGATCCTGGACTCTTCGGACCCCAGTCTCGCGAGGCAGAACCCGGCGGATTACCTTGCAGGGATCGAAGCCTCCGTGAAGGGGGCGGTTGAAAAAGCGCGCGCCCACCCGGAATTCAGCCCCGAGGGCGTCATCGGCATCGGCATCGATACGACGGGGAGCAGCCCGATGCCGGTCGACGAAACGGGGCAGGCGCTCTGCTTCCAGGAGCGCTTCAGGGACAATCCGGCGGCGATGGTGTGGCTCTGGAAAGACCACACGAGCTACCGGGAAGCCGCGCGCGTCACCGAACTGGCCTCGGCCGTCCGCCCGCGCTATCTCGCGAGGATCGGCGGGGCGTACTCGTCCGAGTGGTGGTGGAGCAAAATCCTTCACTGCAAAAATGTGGCGAAGGAAGTGTTCGACGCCGCCTATAGCTGGGTGGAGATCTGCGACTGGATACCCGGCGTCCTCACGGGCGAAATTTCGCCGCGGCGATTGAAGCGCAGCATCTGCGCGGCCGGGCACAAGGCTCTATTCAACCCGGAATGGCGCGGACTGCCCGACAAGGAGTTTCTCGACGGACTCTCGCCCGGGCTGGGGGCCCTGAGGGACCGTCTTTACGACACGGCGCACACGGCCGATCAGCGGGCGGGGACTCTGGCGCCGGAATGGGCAGGCCGGCTCGGCCTCTCCCGCTCGGTCGCCGTTGCCGTGGGAGCGTTTGACGCCCACATGGGGGCCGTGGGCGCCGGCGTCGCGCCGGGAACGCTCGTCAAAATCATCGGGACGAGCACGTGCGACATCATGGTTCACCCCAACGACGAGCCTCTGGCGGACATACCGGGCGTCTGCGGGATCGTGGACGGCTCCGTGATGAAGGGCTATTACGGCATCGAGGCGGGACAGTCGGCCGTCGGGGACATCTTCCTGTGGTTCGTCAACAATCTCGTGCCGGGAAAGTACGGCAAGACCCAGGAGGAGCAATTCGCAAACATGGAAAAGGCGGCGTCGGATCTCAAGCCGGGCGAGACCGGCCTGCTCGCCCTTGACTGGAACAACGGCAACCGGACGATTCTCGTGGACGTGCGCCTCTCCGGCCTGCTGATCGGGCAGACTCTTGGGACGCAGCCGCACGAGATCTACCGGGCGCTGCTGGAAGCGACCGGATTCGGAGCGCTCACCATCATCGACCGCATCGAGGAATACGGCGTTCCGGTGCGCCAGGTGGTCAACTGCGGCGGCCTCGCCGTGAAAAACCCCCTGATGATGCAGATCTATGCCGACATCACGGGCCGGCCCATGAAGATTTCCCGCAGCGAACAGACCCCGGCCCTGGGCGCCGCCGTCTTCGCCGCGGTCGCCGCCGGCTCCTGCGCGGGAGGATACGACAGCGTCGCAGAGGCGCAGAAAGCCATGGTGGGCATCGGGCGGGAGTACCGCCCCTGCGGGGAAAACCATGCGGTTTACCGCCGTCTGTACGCCCTATATCGGCAGCTCCACGACGCTTTCGGCGTTCCCGGATGGTCCGGGAGGATGCATAATGTTATGAAGGATCTGCTGGATATCCGGGACGAGGCGAGGAAAGGGCGGGCATGTACGACCGGCTGATCGAGGAAGTCTATAAAGCGAACGTGGATCTGGCGCGCCACGGCCTCGTGACGCTGACATGGGGAAACGTGAGCGGGATCAGCCGTTCGGACCGATGCATCGTGATCAAGCCGAGC
The DNA here is from genome assembly GCA_964481255.1 of uncultured Acidobacteriota bacterium. Lineage (GTDB taxonomy): Bacteria > Acidobacteriota > UBA6911 > UBA6911 > UBA6911 > UBA6911. The sequence goes on from CAYZTZ010000071.1 coordinate 14,025, forward strand.
GGCGTCGGTTACCAGTCCATGTCAGCGGAGGACATGGTCGTCATGGACCTGAACGGAAAGGTCGTCTACGGGCGGCTCCGCCCGTCGTCGGACACCCCGACGCATCTTTTCTTATATCAGGCCTTCCCCTCGATCGGGGGCATCGTTCACACGCACAGTCCCTACGCGACCATGTTCGCGCAGGCCTGTCGCGAAATCCCCTGCCTGGGAACGACGCACGCGGACCACTTCAACGGCCCGGTGCCCGTGACGCGGTTTCTGACGGAACAGGAGGTCCTGGAAGGCTATGAGCGCGCGACGGGCGCCGTGATCGTCGAGCGCTTCGCCGGCCTGGATCCCGCGGATACGCCCGGCGTCCTTGTGGCCGGCCATGCCCCGTTCGCCTGGGGACGGGACGCGGCCGAGGCCGTCGAGAACAGCCTGATTCTTGAACGGGTCGCAGAAATGGCGTTCGGCACCCTGCAGCTCAACCCGGCGGTTTCCCAGCTCCCGGAGCATATCCGGAAAAAGCACTATCAGCGCAAGCACGGCCCGGATTCGTATTACGGGCAGAAGTAACGGCGCATGCCGGACAACCTATGCCGAAGCGGGAGCTGTTCCGGCGCTGATGGGCATGCGTCACAGGCTAAACGCTGAACGCGAAACTTGAAACATGGAACGTCAAACGTGTAAGGTTGAAGGTCAAACCTGAAACGGCGATAAATCATGGTGATTATGGAAAATATTCCGGTTGTGACGTTGGGCATTGTCGCGGTGAGCCGCGACTGCTTTCCCAGGGAACTTTCACAGAATCGACGCGTGCGCGTGGTCGCAGCGTGCAGGGAGCTCGGCGTACCCGTGGTCGAAGTGGAGACCGTCGTCGAAAACGAAAACGACGTTCTCAAGGCTCTGGAGGAGATCCGGCAAAAGGGAATCAACGCCCTGGCGGTCTATCTGGGAAATTTCGGTCCCGAAGGCCCCACGACGCTCATGGCCCAGCGGTTTGACGGCCCCGTGATGTTCGCGGCCGCGGCGGAGGATTCCGTCAAAGATCTTTTTCAAGGCAGGGGCGATGCCTACTGCGGGCTGCTCAGCGCGTCCTACAACCTCGGACTGAGGCGGCTCCGCGTGCACATTCCCGAATACCCTGTCGGCGACCCGGAGGATGCGGCCGCCATGTTGGCGGAGTTCATCCCCGTCGCCCGCACGGTCCTGGGCGTCCGCGCTCTTAAAATCATTTCCTTCGGCCCGCGTCCCCAGGATTTCGTCACCTGCCACGCTCCGCTTCAGCCCCTGTACGACCTCGGCGTCGAAGTCATGGAAAACAGCGAGCTCGATCTGCTGGACCTCGTCCGGTCGCAGAAAGGGGACTCTGTAACGAAGCGCGTCGCCGCGGAGATCATGGAGGAACTGGGCGAAGGGAATTACTATCCCGACCTGGTGAAAAAGCTGTCGCGTTACGAAGGCGCTCTCACGAAATTCATGGAGGCGAATCTGGGGGCGTGCCGCTATGCCGCTTTCGCCAACAAGTGCTGGCCGGCTTTTGAAAAGTATTTCGGGCATGTTCCCTGCTATGTGAACGCCCGTATGGCTGCCAGGGGAATTCCCGTGGCGTGCGAAGCCGATATATACGGGGCCCTCAGCGAATACATGGCCGTGTGCGCGACGGGCCTGCCCCCGGGATTGCTGGACATCAACAACTCCGTCCCCAAGGACATGTACGCCGCGAAGAAGAAGGCTTTCGGGGATTACGCCCTCTCGGACCTGTTCATGGGCTTCCACTGCGGCAATACTTCAGCCGCATGTCTTGTGAACCCCGCCATGCGCTATCAGCTGATCATGCACCGCCTCATGGAACCGGGCAAGGAACCGGACATCACGCGCGGGACGCTCGAGGGGCGCATCAAGGCGGGACCCGTCTCCATTTTCCGCGTTCAAGCCACGCCGGAAGCGCGGCTCGAGGCTTACATGGCCGACGGGGAGGTGCTCAACGTCGACCCGAAATCCTTCGGCTCCATCGCCGTGTTCGCCGTCCGGGAGATGGGGCGCTTCTACAGGCACGTCCTCATCGAGAAGCGTTTCCCGCATCACACCGCCGTAGCCTTTCAGCGCGCGTCGAAGACTCTCTTCGCGGCCTGCAGGATGCTCGGCGTCGGCGATATCTTCTTCAACCATCCCCCGGGGCTTTTTTATCCGACGGAAAACCCGTTCTGAGACATTCGTCCCCCGAGCCGCGCTATTGGGGGACCTTCCGCCGGCTGAGCGGGCCGCTTCCCGATGGGCCTGCGGATCAGCCCAGCTAAAGGCGTTTGCCGCGCGGCGGCAAAGTGGATTCAGCCGGGCCTTTCAGGACCGGGAAGAAATGCCGGTGAATACGTCGCGCCAGCGACGGTCGAGTCCACGTATCGCTGCCGCTTGCAGGGAGGTCTTAAGAGGCTATGCGCAGGATTGAAGTGCCGGAATATATACGCGGACTGATCTTCGACTGTGACGGCACGCTGGTGGACTCCATGCCCCTGCACATGACGGCATGGGAGCACACGATAAGGTCAAAAAACGGGAAATGGGAACCGGAATTTTTTGTCGCCAAAAAGGGGATGCCGGAAAGAAAGATCGTCGAGCTGTACAACCGCCGCTATGGGACCGCTTATGACCCGGCGGAGACCGTGGAAGCCAAGCACGCTTTTTTCCGGGCGCGGGCCGCGGAGCTCAAACCCATACCGCACGTCGTCGACGTCGTGACGCGATACCGGGACGTTCTGCCGATGGCGATCGCCTCGGGGGGAACCAGGGAAAATGTGAAACTGGAGCTGAGGGTCCTCGGCATTGAAGACTGCTTCAAGGCGATCGTGACCGCCGACGACGGGCACGTCCCGCCGAAGCCTTCGCCCGGGATCTTTCTCGAGGCGGCCAGGCGGATCGGCGTCGCACCGGAACTCTGCCAGGTGTTCGAGGACGGGGATCTCGGACTCGAGGCGGCGCGCGCCGCCGGTATGCTCCCCACGGATATAAGGCTGTATCGTTGAACGTCCCATGTTTGATGTATAACGTTCAACGCGTAACGCTAAAAAGATTTGGCGGCGAATATCTCGCGCTGAATCCTTTGAGGGTCGTATTC
>CAYZTZ010000072.1:0-17121 GCA_964481255.1 uncultured Acidobacteriota bacterium
CGTCTGTCTGAACAATAAGCAAACGCACGGCTCTGGAGAGCCGTGCTCACGAAAAACCGGACGGCAAATTCTATCTGGACCTGCAGCGGTCGAAGAATTGGAACACGCTCGGCAGCACCATCGGCACCATTCGGCCGTGATCGGCATCCACCTCCAGATACTCGATCTTGAAGCCGCGTTCCTTCATCCAGGCCGACATGGCCCTGCTTCCGGCCAGAGAGGGGGTGGCCCCCGTTCCCTCCGTCATAAACACGGGCATTTTGCGGATGCTGTCCCAAGGATAGTTCAGCTCGTCCACAAACGGCCCGGACATGGGCGCGATGGCGGCCCAGTATTGCGCGTATTTCGCGCCAAGATACCAGGTGCCGCCGCTCCCCATGGAATGCCCGGCCAGAAACACCGAAGAACGGTCCACGGGATATTCGTGGAGCACGATCTCGAGTACGTTGATGACGTCCTTTTCACTCAGCTCCAGAGTCCGTTCTCTCTCCGGGTCCACGGCGGCCCTCTGCTTCGCCGCCGTTTCGGAATTGCCAAAAACGGCCGGGAGGCGCAGAGGCGTTCCATAGGCACCCATGCGCGTGTATCCCAACGGCGAAACCAGAATGTAACCGTGCTGTTCCGCCAGGCGGATAAGCTGCCTGTCGTTGGAATCGACATACGAGTTTTCGTCCGCCCCGGCTCCGTGCAGGAACAGCAGCAGCGGCAGCTTCGATCGGCCGTCCCACGAAGTGGGGACGTACAGGCGGTAAGGCATGTCGGCGTCGGCGGCGGGGAAATGATACTTGCGGTGAAGATCCCCTTTGGCGCGCCACTGCGGATCGCCGGGGGAGGCGACGCTCTTCGCCAGCGCCCGGGATTCGCGGATCTGTTCCTGGGCGTCGAGGGCGCTGCCGAATCTTGCCGTTGAACCCGTCTGTGCGCAAAGCAGGGCCGCAAGGAAGCCGGCAAGCAAAGGCATGCATAGCGGCGACGCCTTTTTCCATGTCGATAACGGACTCATCATGAATGTCTCCTATCAGTTTTGGGACGCGGTCCGCGCCCGGCCGTCCGGCCTGCTCTTTTCGCTGTGGCGTTTGAGCAGCAATAGTTCCACCAGGGTCGCCGAGGCGATGGCCGCCATCAGATACCAGCCTGCGCTGAATCCCCTGGTCCAGTCGCGCAGCAGGCCCAGCATTTGCGGCCCCACGTAACCGCAGATCCCGGCCCCCAGGCTCATCATGCCCATCACATTCCCCGTCTCGCGCCCGCTCAGAACACTGCCGGCGATACCGTACACCTGATTGGTTGCGGCGAATCCTCCCGCCAGCACGACGGCGGTGGCGATCCGGAAGACCAGTTCATTCGCGCTGGTCATGGCAAGCGAAGCCGGAATCAAAAGCGCCACAAGCGAGCTCATGACAATCCACCGGTTGCAATGGTCCATCAGGTAACCGACAAGAAGGTTCAGGAAGATGGCACAGATGTAACCCGTGCTGATCACATAGGATGCTCCGACGGCATCCATCTTGAAGGTGGTGGTTGCAGCCGCCGGAACAAAAAACGTCACACTGAAGGAAGCCATTCCGACCATTCCCACCAATACGGCAAGCGCCCAGACGATGGGGGTGCGGAAGGCGCTCCTCGCGCCCTCCCGGGGACCGACGGCCGGGTGTCGCGGGGCCTCCTCGCGCGGTCCCGACCGCTGGCGATAAAAGGCCCAGACGGCAAGGGACCCCAGGACCGCCGCAAATGCATAGGCGGTCATCCCTGCGCGCCACCCGAAAGCCTCGCCGACCTTGCTCCCGAAAGGCGCGCCGATCACCGAAGCCAGGGAAGAAACCGATCCGAGGAATCCCATGGATGAGCCCTTCAACGAGGGCGGCGAAGTGACGGCGATGGCTGTCAGAATGCAGACGAAAGCGAACCGGTAGGCGGCGAGCCACAAGCCGCGCGCGGCGAAAGCGGTGAAAAAGCCGGGAGCCCTGCCCAGAGCGAACAAGCCGAGTCCCACTATCAACAGGGCCAAAACCAGCACGCGCTTCTCTCCGTAACGCCTGGCCGCCAGGCCCGCGGGCACGCTGAAGGCCAGCGCCAGCAGACCATACATCCCCGTGAAAAGCCCGATCTCGGTATAGCTCATGGAAAATTCCTTCTGGATGGCGGGCAACAGGGGGGAAAATCCCAGGCTGGACATTTGAAGCGTCATCATCCCGAAGAGCGTTGCCAGGAAAGGGACAATCCAGGACCGATCTGCTTTTTCCTCGAATTCCATACACGCTCCAATTCTGCACCGCCGGGGCCGGACCCGCGGTGCGGCCTGTCATCGCGGTCCGCGGCCGGGAAGAACACGGGACCTTAGGAATTCAGAGACCTTCCGGCGCATGGCCCCGGGATCCCAGCCCCGGGCGTCCACCATGTCGGCGACCACCGGGAGCGCCGGAATTCCCGCTTCCTCCAGGGCGCGTTCCACAAAACGGGTGCCCGTGGCTGAAGGCCTTGTTCCCATGGGGTACAGCACGAGGGCCGCGTCGATTCTGTGCAGGCGGGCTTGATGGAGGATCCACTCGTTGGCCCATGGGGGATTGTGCAGCTGCTCGTTCATGCTGACGGTGCGGCTGGCAAGCGCCGTCAGAGGGTCCTCCAGCCCGTAGCGGATATAGCCGTCGGGTCCGAAGGCCAGGTACATGGACCACACGAAAACAGCCCCGAATTCCTCTTCAAAGGCGGTATAAAAATCCGTGTCATGCCAGAGCCCGGCGCCCACCCACATCAGGCGCAGGCGCTCGCCGGGGCACGCCGCCGTTCCCTGCTTCAACCGATCAGCGATCTCGTCCCGGAATGCGCGGGCGTGCTCCACCGCCCAGTCGCTGCCGCGTTCCCATTGCGCCGCCATGACGTTGGCCACCTGTTCGTGCATGCGCACCGGCGTCCGGGGCGCGGAACAGATCATTTGAAGGGCTTCCTCGAAGTACTCCTCCTGGCGGTTGACCCGTTCCATCAGGCCGCGGAGGCGATCGGTTTCAAACGGCCTTCCGGTGATTCGCTCGAGTGTCCGGATAAGGATCCGCAGCTGTCCCGCCGTGAACTCCAGCCGGTGCTCTTCAAACAGCTCGCGCCAGCGGCGGCGGCTGAGCTCCCACCAGCGCGGGGGCAACTCCGCAGCCCCCGGGTTGTCGAGGAAGACGAACTCGCAGCCGAACGCCTCCGCCCAGAGGGCGAAGACGCGCTGGATGCAGTCGCAGGTGAGCCTGGCGCAGAGCAACGCCGGCCTGGGCAGCCCGCCCCACGGAGCGCGTTCCGGGTCGTTGGCCAGCGTGGATGCCGCCGCCAGGCTGCAGTACCGGCACAGCCCGTCGTGGAATCCCAGGGATTGGAGGCTATCGAGGTAATGGGCCGAAAGACGCTTGGCTGAGATGATGGACGCCCACCACTGATTGCTCACAACCGGCACGTCCATCACGTGGAACAGTTCGAAAGGCATGTCGGCCTGGACAATGGCGTAAGGGCGCCGCTTTTCGAATACGTCTTTCCGAAGCTGCGCAAACCACGATTTCTGATGCTCGGCGGCCGCCAGGGTGCATTGGAGCTGTTTCTCCGCCATAATCGCCTACCGTCCCGCGGCGATGCCGCGGACAAAGGTCTCGATGCTCTTGCAGCATTCCTGCGAGAGGGACGCGGCGTCTTCCCGCACGAGGAGATGAGGGATGCCTCTCTCGTCAAGGTAACGCCGCCGCCTGGGGTAATCCCACCCGGCCACGCAATCGTCCGGCGGAAGATAAAAAACAACCCCGTCGATTCCGTCCGCGGCCGCCTGTTGAAACCACGCATCGGCGATCCCGAAGGGGAATACCCGCGGGCTCGGCGTATCGAGGTAATATTTCTCGAATATCGCCTTCAAAGGGTCGTCGCATCCCTCGTCGATATCCGCGCCCGCGCTTCGCGAGCCCCACCAGTCGTCTTCCGCGACCACAACGGCCCCGTGTTTTTCCAGGGCCCGGTGAAGGCCCCGATGGCTCAGGAAACAGCCCGTGATCAGCAGTCTCCCGCCGGCAAGGGGTGTGCGCTTCTCCGCCGTCTCCGCCGCCCGCTCCGCCAGACGCGCGTAATCGCCCCTGCTCATAAAATACGACGCTCCGATCCATGCCAGCGCCTCCGTCCCGGTCAGGCGCGGCCTTTGCCGGCGCAGGTCCAGCAGCTTGCGGATCGCCTTGCGCGCGGCGTTGGATTCCCGGATCGCATTCCGGAGGGCCGTGTCGTCGATCGCCCTGCCGGTGAGGCCCTCGAGCCGTTCCTTCAAACGCAGAGTACGCTGCAGTCCATAGGAATAGGATTCCGGGGAGCGCGCATGAAGCATGTCATACAGATAAACAGGGGGCATGCGCCGTTCGGGTTCCCGGCGCGCGACCTCCCGGAGGTAGAGATAGAGTTTGTACTCCTGTTCCGATGTCCGGGGTATCAGCAGGAGGCTGAGGTGCCGCAGGCCGCCCGATATCGCCGCGCCGAAGATGCCCCGGATACGTTCCTCGAAAACGCCTTCCTCCATGAAGCCGGCGATATCCGGATGGGCCGCGTTCCCGGAGCGGATCACGCAGGGAAAGGCTCCGGCCGCCCGGATCAGCTCCCAGGGAACGGTGTTGGATGTCGTCCCCGCCGCCGGGACGCCGCCGGAGGCCCAAGCCATGGCTTCGGCCTCCGGGTTTTCGTAATGCCACGTCAGCCGCTCCGCCGCATTCGGCTCATCGCGGAACATGGGCGTGGAATCAGGACTCGTCATAAGGAATATCCGGATCTGCAAGCGCCTCTTCGGGACTACAGGCTTATGGCAGCCCGCCCGTCCCTGTCAAGAATATAACGCATATAATATGCTTCATGCATGCATAATGCATTTATAATTTTGTTTGATTCGGGGACCCGCTGCGTTAGAGTATTTTACGTCGCAAAGCTTATTTTCCTGCTCAGGGCGTCCGGCTGCGGAGCGCGGGAGCTTGCGCCGGCCGGAGGCGCGGGCAGGTTTTCCCATCCCCGGGTTTTCGCCGCCGACATATCCCGAAAGCCGCCGTGGCTGAGCTTCGCGACGGGACCCGGGACAGGCGCCGGGCGGCCCGCATGGGTCGCGCCCGAGCCTCAAGCCGAAAGCAGGCCGAAGGGAGGAACAGCAGCAATGACCGACGCACAAGCCAGGCTCCCCAAACCCCTGGAGGATATCACGGTCCTTGATATGACCGTGGCATTGGCCGGGCCGTTCGCGACGCTTCTGCTCGCCGGGCTCGGCGCCCGCGTCATCAAGGTGGAGAACCCGGCCGGCGGGGACACCTGCCGCGAGAACGCCCCCTATCTCGGCGCGTCGGGGGCGAGCCTTGCCCGCCGGAGCGCGGATGATATGGCGGTCTCAGCCATCAACCGCCTGCGCAACAAGCTCGGCATCACGCTCAACCTCAAGAACCCGGAGGCTCGGGACGTCTTCGCCGATCTTGTCGGAAAATGCGACGTGCTGGTCGAGAACTACAGCCGGGGCACACTGGACCGCCTGGGGGTGGGCTACCGCTGGCTGAAGCAGGTGAATCCGCGGCTCGTCTATTGCTCCATCACGGGCTTCGGCAGCGAGGACGATTCAAGTCCCGCCAGGGCCATGGACACGATCATCCAGGCCCAGAGCGGCGTGATGTATACTACCGGAGAGCCGCAGGACCCCCCGATCCGCATAGGGATACCCCTGGCCGACCTGTGCGCCCCGATGTTCGGCGTGATCGGCGTGCTGGCGGCTGTTCACCAGGCGCGGCGCACGGGCGCCGGCCAGCATGTCGACGTTTCCATGCTCGGGGCGTTGACCATGATGGTTTCGGTGGAGCCTTTCGATCTTCTGGAACGCTGCGGCATCCCGCAGCGGACCGGGCAAACGCTTCCGCGGCTGGCTCCGTTCGGCGTCTACCCGACCCGGGACGGTTTCATCGCCGTCTGCGCGCCGACCGAGGCGATGGCCCGCGGTTTCTTCGCCGCCGCCGGCCGTCCGGAACTGGCGGACGACGAAAAGTTCGCCACGCGCGACGCCCGGGTTCAGAACTTTCAGGAACTCGACGCCTTTATCGAGCGGTTCACCCGTTCGCTGACCTCTTCTGAGGCGCTGGCTCGTCTGGAGCGCGCCGGCGTCCCTGCGGCGGAGGTCCGCGAGCCCTGCGCGGCGACGCGCGATCCCAGGGTTCTCGAGCGCGGCGAAACGGTCCCTCTCCTGCATCCGAAGTTCGGCGCCGTGGAAGAGGTCTACGGCATGGGCATGCCGATCAGGTTTTCCGGCTCCGCCGTCGGCTTCGACCAGCCGCCCCCGGAGTTGGGGGAACATAATGATCTTGTTTACGGGCGGATCCTGGGATACCCGCCGGAGAGGATCGCCCGGCTGAAAGCTCAAAAAGTGATCTGACCCATGAGCCCTTCCGCCGCTCTGAAACTGATGCTGGTAGGCGATTTGATCCTGGACGAGCCCGAGCCCGATTCCTTTTTCGAGCCGGCGCGGGGCGCGCTGCTGCAAGCCGACGTGCTGGTCGGGCATGTGGAGGTGCCGCATACGCGCCGCGGACGCGCAACCGGTTCCGACGTCCCGGCCCCGCCCGCCGACCCGGACAACCTTGCGGCTTTGAAGCGCGCCGGGTTCCACGTGGCCACCCTGGCCGGCAACCACATTTTCGATGCAGGGCCCGAGGGGATCGAGGACACCATCGGCGCCCTGCGGCAACTGGGCATCGCCACGACGGGCGCGGGGATGTGTCTTGCGGAGGCGCGCAAGCCGGCGGTGGTGGTGCGCCGGGGATTAAGAGTGGGGACCCTCAGCTACAACTGCGTGGGTCCCAGGGAATCATGGGCGGGGGAAGAAAAGGCGGGTTGCGCCTACGTACAGGTGATCACGCATTACGAGCTGGACCACGCCACCCCGGGAGGTCCTCCGCGGATATACACTTTCGCCGAACCCGAGAGCACGGACGCGATGCTGGCGGATGTGGATAGGCTGCGCCGGGAGGTGGATGTGCTCATCGTGGCTCTTCATAAGGGAATCGGGCACACTCCGGCCGTTCTGGCCATGTACGAACGCCCTCTGGCGAAAGCGGCCGTCGATGCGGGAGCGGATATCGTCGTCGGGCACCACGCCCATATTCTGCGCGGCGTCGAAACGTACAAGGGCCGCCCGATTTATCACGGGTTGGGCAATTTTGTCACCGTGACCCGGGCTTTGAATATCGAGGGGAACCCGAGCCCCAAGCGTCTCGAATGGGCGCGCCGCCAGCGGGAACTGTTCGGCTTTGAACCGGATCCCGATTACCCGACATACCCCTTTCATCCTGAAGCGCGGAATGCAATGATTGCCGTGTGTGAAATCGGCGATGAGGGCGTTTGCAGGGCGGGGTTCATCCCCTGCCGGGTGAATCCGAAAGGCCGGCCCGAAATATGCGGCGACGATGAGAACGGCCGGGCGGTCGCCTCTTACGTCGATCAGATCACCCGCAGGGCCGCGCTTCACGCCGATTTCGAGTGGGAGGGAAGCTGGGTCCGCTTTCTATAGCCTGCGCCGCTTGAAATCGAGGCCTGAATCTATGCGGGAGCGGGGGTGCCGCCATGCCAAGACTGCCGAAGTCCAAGTCCCGAAAGGGTGATCATCGATCGGCCCGCGAAAGAGCCTACCTGTACATCCAGCAGAAGATCGCCGGCCGGGAGCTTCCGGCCGGCGTCGCCGTCTCCGAGGTCGCTTTGGCTGGCGAGCTCGGCCTCAGCCGGACGCCGGTGCATGAAGCCATACGGCAACTGCTGGGCGAGGGCCTGCTGGAGGAGGACTCCAACGGCGGCATCGTCGTGGTGCGCCTGTCCCAGCAGGATTTCGTCGAGCTGTACGAGTTGCGGTCGGTGCTCGAAACCCACGCGGTTTCAAAAATCGCCGGGAACCCGCCGGCGGGAAAGGACCTCGAGAGACTTCGGGCGCTCGCCGGGGAAATCCGGACTCTGCGGAATCAACTGGTCCAGTCGGGGAAAAAGCTGTTGAGCGCTGCAGAGATGCGGCGGTTCGAGATGGCGGATATCCGCTTCCATTCCTTACTCATGAGCATGGCCGAGAATACGGCGGCGCTGAAAGTCTACAACAAGGTGAGATACCTGATCCGCGTCTTTGCCGCGCGCCATGCCGGACACGACGCCGAAACCCTTGCAAGGATTCACCAGGAGCACATGGCTATGATTCAGGCGCTGGCGGACAGGGATGTCGAGAGGGCCGTCCGGGCCGTGTCCCGGCACATTCAGACAAGCCGTCAGGAGAGGCTGAAGGAATACTCCTACTGGGAGCGCGAGGCGCTGCTGAGAAACGAAATCCGGGACTTTTTCCGTGACGCGCAAGCCGAAGAGCCCGCGGGCGAATAGCCTGAGTCGATGATTCTCTTTCCATTCGGATGACACAAAGATTTCGGGTCCCTGCCATAGGCACAGACGGAATCGGAATGCCCTGGTCCAACGTCGCCGGCCGTGGATGAGATGGATAAATGCACGACCGGATGCCCCTTCAATTCCAGGCCTTCCGTCAGCGGCCGGCTTGTATAGATCGCGCCTTTGTCGCCCAGGACGCAGGTTTGCCCTGAACCTGTAGCGGCGGGGCAACTCACATCATGGTTCACATGAAGTCCGTCTCTCCCCTCGCAGGGGGCCGGTGCGAGGCCGACAGCAGCTGCGCCCCTCAGGGCGCCCCTGCGTCGGCGCAGCCGGTTGCTGCCGCAGAAGCGGTCCCGAGCGAAAGCCCTGAACGGCATGCGACGGACGTTCCGGCCGCGGGGACATAGAGGGCGGCGGCATCCTGCTGCGGCCGAGTGCGCGATGCGTCGGCTTAAACAGCGCTATACAAAATGCCCCCGCACTGCTATAAGCAAGAGAAAGAATGATTGTGTCGGGGGAATACGTCGGGCGGCGGGGCTGTGCGGCGGATCGGGTGCAGGGTTGCCTGGCACGGCCATCCGCATGCGGGTCCCGCTGAGCCACAGGAACAAAATGGGAATTGGATAAGGAGAAGAGAGATGAAGCGGCTCGGAACGGCGATCCTGCTTTTTGCCTGCGTCTGTTGCGCGCAGGAGTCGGGCGATTTTCGACCTTCCGCGACCAATGTCTGGGGATCCGAGTATCCCCGCGTCGATGGTGCCGGAAGGGTTCAGATCCGCGTGAAGGCTCCCGAGGCTGCGAAGGTGAGGGTGAATTTCTGGAGCGGTCCCAAAGTGGATATGGTGAAACAGGCGGACGGATTTTGGGCCGTCACCACGCCTCCCCTCGTGCCCGGCCTGCACTATTACACACTGGTGATCGACGGAGCGGAGGTCGCCGATCCCAACACCCAGGCCTACTTCGGTGGAGGCAAGCCCGCAAGCGCGGTGGAGGTCCCGGAACCGGGCTCCACCTACTATTCGATTCAGGACGTGCCGCACGGCCAGGTGCGCGAAGTCTGGTACTACTCGAAGGTGACGGGCGGCTGGCGGCACGCCCTGGTTTACACGCCTCCGGACTATGATACGCAGACCCGCAGGCGCTATCCCGTGCTTTACCTTCAGCACGGCGGCGGGGAAGATGAGACCGGGTGGGTAAGGCAGGGCCGCGCCAATTTCATTCTCGACAACCTTATCGCGGCCGGCGGCTGCAAACCGATGATCGTCGTCATGGCGTATGGCTACGCCCGGCGCGCCGGGCGGCCTGCGCCCGATATGAGCAGCGTGCGGTTCGGATCGCCCGAAATGATGAAGGCGATGCAGGAATCCACGGCGGCATTCGAGGACGATGTGACGCAGGTCCTGATCCCCTATATCGATTCGACATTCAGGACGCTTGCGGACCGCGATCACCGGGCGATGGCCGGGCTTTCGATGGGCGGGATGCAGACGTTTCAGATCACGCTCAAGCATCTCGATCTTTTTTCCTACATCGGCGGATTCAGCGGCGCCGACGGATCCCTGGTGCTTGGCGGCGGGAAGCTGGACCCGAAGACCGCCTACGGCGGAGTGTTCGCCGATCCGGACGCCTTCGCCAGGAGAGTGCGCCTGCTCTGGCTTGGCGTGGGGACCGAAGAACCGGAGAACATGCGCGAGGGAATTCGGAGACTGCATCAGGCGCTTCTGGAAGCAAACATCAAACATGTCTACTACGAGTCGCCCGGAACGGATCACGAGTGGCAGACCTGGCGCCGCGATCTGAAGGACTTTGCATCAAGGCTTTTCCAGGCGGAATGACGCGTTCGGGAGAAGTCCCGCCCCCTGATCCTGCGCCGCCCTGGGCGGCCGCGGATTAGGTCTGCATGCGGCTGCATGGACCGGAACAGGTGTCCGCTCCGGCCTGTTCGATGCCGGGCCTCGCGGCTTGGGCCGGGTCCGTTCGCTCCCGGGCGAATTAAGGCAGCAGCGTTTCCGTCTATTTCAACAATGATTTTCAGGCGGCGGCGAACGCCCCGGCTTTATCCCCGGTGCCGTCCGGGTAATGAAAGAGGCCGGATGCAGGGCTTCAGCCTCTTGGATGCCCTGCAATCCCCGTGATAAAATCTTTTTAAATGGGACCGTCGGTCCGTGGAAGCAAGGAGGATCGCCATGCCCGTCTACGAATTTGATTGCAAGGACTGCAACCGCAAATTCGAGGAAGTCATCTCCGTCGACGCCTGGGAGAAAAAGCAGAAGGATGGATTCACCTGCCCCAAATGCGGGAGCAAGAACGTCGAAGAAGTTCTTTCTGCAAACGTGCAGACTTCCAGGAAATCATGATCCATTGATCGGCTCGGGGGAGCTTGCCGGCGGTGCGGCGGCGATGTCTCCCCCCTTCCCTTGAAAGCTATTCCGGTGCGCACCCGCCGACGGCGGCGGGCAAAATCAGCCTGCGTGTTCCGGGCGCCCTGCATATCCCCGAAAGCCCCTCATTCGCCTGCGAATTTCAAACCAGTCTTTCGCGGCCGGTGCAGAGCCGGCGGCTGTCGAGCAGCCGACGGAGGAAGCGGGACCTTCTCAAGGCAGGAAAACGACCCCGGCAGGATTCCGCGAACCTTTTCGTCGGCAACTCCGTATTACGGTACAGGGATCAGGTCAGGAGCCCGAATGCCGGAGGTTACGGATGGCCAAGAAACGGATCTTCACAATCTCATTTCTCTCGATCGTGGGTCTCATCGCGGCCCTGGGCGGATATTATGTCTTCGCTTCGCTGTTTTCCGTGGACAAGACCATCCCGCCCGAAAAGCTCGCCAGGGTGGAAAGGGGCCCGATCGCCCGGTCGGTCGTCGCCACCGGGAAGATCGAACCGCTCTCGAAGGTCGAGATCAAGTCGAAGGCCAGCGGAATCATCAAGTACCTCTACGTGAACGTCGGGGACCGTGTGAGGCAGGGCCAGCTGCTCGTCGAGCTCGACAAGGAGACCCTGGAAGCCCAGCTCAAGGAGGCCCGCGCGGTTCTCAGGGGAGCCGAGAGCACGCTCCAGGCGGTGGAATCGAAGGGCAGGACCCTGCGCGCGAACCTCCACAGGGCCAGGCTCGAGGCTGAAAACAAGGACCTCGACTTCGCGATCGCGGAGTACAGACGCTGCAAAGAGCTTTTCGACGAAGGTCTCATGCCCAGATCCGAGCTGGAGTCGGCGGAGCAGCGCATGATGGCCGCGGAGGTCGCCCGGAAGACTCTGCATGCCGCGGTCGCGGTCCGCGAGGCGGAGATCGAGGAAAACGACCGCAACCTGAATAAATCCCGCGCCGACGTGACCCAGGCGCAGGCATTGCTCGAGCGCGCTGAAGAGAACCTGAAATACGCCTCGATCCGGTCGCCCGTTGACGGCATCGTCCTGAGCCGCGAGCTGGAAGTAGGGGACGCGGTCTCCTCCATCCTTCAGCTGGGATCCAATGCCACCCTTATCATGACTCTCGGCGACATCCGTGAGTTGTACGTGAAGGGCAAGGTGGATGAGACGGATATCGGCGTGGTCCGGGTCGGCCAGCCGGTCCGGATCACCGTCGACGCCTACAAGAACCGCACATTCCGCGGTGAAGTCTTCCGCATCGCGCCGATGGGGGTGGAAAAGGACAACGTCACCCGCTTCGAGGTCCGGGTGTCGATAACAGACGACCTCGATCTTCTCAAGGTCAACATGAGCGCGAACGCGGAAATCGTGCTGGAGGAACATCCGGACGCGCTCCTGATCCCGGAAAGCGCTCTGATTTACAACGAGAAGCGCGAGACATCGGTCGAAATCCCGGACATGTCCGCCAGGACGGGCAGGCGCCAGGTCGCCGTTAAGATCGGATTGAGCAATGGGTCCAGGACGGAGGTCCTGGAAGGGCTCAAGCAGGGGGACCAGGTCATCCTCCAGTAGAAAGACATCCGTTTGTTTCCATCGAAGGAGCGGATCATGGAGCTTCTCCGCCAGACCTGGCTCAACCTCAGGATCAACAAGACCCGCAGCTTCCTGACCATGTTCGGCATTTCCTGGGGACTGCTCTGCCTGATTCTGATGACGGCCTCCGGTGAGGGCATGTGGGTGGCGCAGAGGGAGAAATCGAAGGCGCTCGGCCAGAACATCATGATCGTGTGGGGCGGCCTCACCAGCAAAGGCCGCCAGGGGGTCCCGGCCGGGCGGAGCATCCTGCTGACTCTGGACGACTATCACGCGCTCAGGGCGCGCGCGACCTATCTCCAGCGCTCGAGCCCCGAGATCCGGCGCTACCTGCCGGCGAGATCCAACCTGAACAACGGCACCTTCAACATTCACGGTGTCCTTCCGGACTACATGCAGATGCGCACCATCGTCGTGCTTCCGGGCGGCAGGATCATCCATGAAGGGGACAACGCATCGGCGCAAAGGGTCTGCATCCTCGGCGATGAAGTCAAGGACCAGCTCTTCGGCAAAGGGGCGGCCGTCGGCGAGAAGGTCATGATCGCGGAGATGCCCTATCTCGTCGTCGGGGTGCTCAAGCGCAAAGACCAGAACTCCAACTACAGCGGGCCGGACAGCAAGAAGATCTTCGTGCCTTTCTACACAATGGCGAAGGACTTTCCGCTCCCGGCCGCCCCTGAGGGCAGGTTCCAGCTCTCCAATCTCATCCTTCAGCCGCGCAGCGCCGAAATCGGCGACGCCGCGGAGCTCCAGGTGCGCCGGATACTGGCGGATCTGAAGGGCTTTGACTATCTGGACGAGGACGCCCTGCCCATCTGGAACACGGTGACCGACGCCCGTTTCATCCACAGGCTTTTCTCATCCATGCAGGTGTTCCTCGGGGCGGTGGCCGTCGTCACGCTGATACTGGGCGGCGTGGGCGTCATGAACATCATGCTCCTCTCGGTCAACGAACGGACGCATGAGATCGGCATCTGCAAGGCGGTCGGCGCCACGACGAGGAGGATCCTGCTCCAGTTCTTCGCCGAATCGATGGCCTTGACCGTATTCGCGGGCCTGGCGGGCATCTCTATCGGCTGGGGATTGTGCGCCCTCATCAACCTGCTGCCGCCGATCGACTTCTGGGCCGGGATGATCGTCACCCCGGAAATCGGTCTGACCGCCTTCGGCTTCCTCGTCCTGGTGGGGGTGCTCTCGAGCATCTATCCCGCCTTCATGGCGGCGGTGGTGGACCCGATCGAAGCGTTGAGGTGCGAATGATGGTCTGGGAAATCGTCAAGAAGGTCGCAGAAAACCTGGTCGCCTACCGCAAGCGTTCCATCATGACGATCGTGGGCATCGTTTGGGGAATAGCCTCCTTTATCCTGCTCATTGCTTACGGCGACGGCTTTGAGCGCGCGATGCTCCTGGGACTCAGCTATTTCGGCGACAGGGTGGTCGTGATCTGGAACGGCCAGACCTCGATGCAGGCCGGCGGGTCGAGGTCCGGAAGGGTGATCCGGACCACTCCGGATGACGTGGAGATAATCCGGCAGCGGGCGACCCTGGTCAAGAGGGTCAGCCCCGAGGTCTATGAGCAGATGCAGTTGCGCTGGGGTGACCGGATCGCGAGCGCGGGAATCCGCGCGGTCAACGACGAGTACGGCGTCATCCGCGGCATGTTCATGGGGGAGGGGCGCTTCCTGAGCGCGGACGACATTGCGAACATGCGCCGCGTCGCCGTGATCGGCTACGACCTCAAGCAGAAGCTTTTCAGCCGTTCCCCGGCCCTCGACCAGGACCTGTTCATCAACGGCGTCCGCTTCACGGTCGTCGGCGTGCTCAAGAAGAAGATCGCGATATCCAACTATTTCGACCAGGACGACAACTGCGCCATGATCCCCATCAACGTCATGGGCATCCTGGCGGACATACGCTGTAACGATGTGCTTGTCTTCCAGCCCGTCGGCGGCGTACTGGAGGACCGGGCCCTGCGCCAGGTGCGGACGATCCTCGCCGAAATCCACAGGTTCAACCCGGCCGACGAAAAGGCCTTGCTCTTCGACCGCTTCAGCGAGGGCTTCCAGATCATCACCGGTCTGACGGTCGCGACGAAGGTCCTTCTGGACCTGATCGGCGTTTTTACTCTGGCCGTCGCGGGCGTGGGGATCATGAACATCATGCTCTTTTGCGTCCAGGAACGGACGCATGAGATCGGCATCCTCAAGGCGCTCGGCGCCCGCAGGCGGCATATCCGCCTGCAGTTCCTCGGCGAAGCTCTGGCCATGAGCCTGATCGGCGGCGTCCTGGGTTACATCGTCGCCGTACTGCTCGCCGGCTGGATCGGATACATCCCTTTTCTCAGCGAGCTTTTCGAAGACAGGAGCCGTCAGGGGGACATCCACCTCCTGGTGGATTCCGCCGCATTCTTCATCTCATTCACGACCTTCACCATCATCGGGCTCCTCTGCGGCCTGTGGCCCGCCGTCAAAGCCTCCCGCCTCGACCCGGTGGAGGCCCTCCGCTGCGAGTGAGGGCGGGCCGAACCCGATTCCATCACGGCGAGGTCAAAAGCACCCGCCTGGAGAAATCCGAGCGTGATCTCGCGCAGGCGCCGCAACGCATACGGCCGGGGACGAATTAATCTGGGAGCGCAGGCGTCCTCGCCTGCAAATAGGCGCTGCTCCACCTCCATTGTCCTTTTGCAGCCACAAGGCCGGCCCGGACGGGATTGTCCTCGCAGTAGTCGATGGCCCGTTCGAGATGCTCCGCATTCCTTATAAATCTATCGAAATATTCCGGAAACCAGAATCTTCCCGCTCGCCCCAATATCCTGTTCGCTTCATGAGCACTGTAGGATTTCCATGAATGCAGAATCTTTTCCAGGGACCAGCCTTCAAGAACCTCGATTACCGCGTGAACATGATTCGGCATAATGCACCAGGCAATCAACCGGTATCGCTCACCATCATGAAACAATATTGTTTTTTGCACCATGGCTGCAATGGTCTCCCTGGCAAGCCAGCAGGCGCCGTGTCCTGCATCTTCATATTTGTCAATCCTGATCCGGAGAGCGATGTTTCGAGGATGATTTGCGGGCAGTTTATTGTTCCAGCTCAACTCGAGTTTCCATTGGGCAATCACTTTTTCGGGAACGGCATCGGCGAGGCGGAAGGTAATCGATTGGATAACGTTGGGTCGGTCAAAATGAGGGATATACCCTCGGGAGTGCCAGGCTGAGAGATCTGAAAATGCGGTTTCTTGGTTCATCGGTGGTAATGTTTCGCGAGGGGGCGGGATATATCGGATTATTTTTGCAGGCGAGGACGCCTGCGCTCCCAGGTTTGCAGGCGAGGTCAGGCTTGCGTTGATGGGCGCGGCGGAACGCGCATATAGGGATGCCGGGTGCCAGAAGTACAAGGACAATCCGGCGGATCCCTGCGCGACAAGAACAATCCGATATGCGGATTCTTCATTGCTCAACATCTCTTCTGCATTTCGGAGGACGGTTACACATGCTTGGGAACGGGCAATGCGAGCCAAATCATTTCAGGAGACCGAGAAGAGCGTCTTTCGTCACTAAATCCAGATCCTGCGCACGCTCCAGAAATGGTTTGACATCGGCTCGGGCTTTTTCCCAGTCCAGGGATTCGAGTCGATTCTTTAGCTGATTCCGCCAGTTTGTTTCCGTCAGGCGAGCCCCATCCCAGCCCGTTTGCTCCAATGCAGCATTCAGAAGGTCAAGGTTCGGAGCCGGCCAGGAGCGATCCGCAAGGTACCAAACGAGATCATAAAGATCGCGGCCCTTGGTCCAGGATCGACTGAGGACGGCATGGATCTTTGCTGCGAGCAAGGAAGCTTTGTCATAGTGGCACAGGTTTAAGGTTACGTGCCGGCGGACGATGGTATTTTCGATATGCGCTCCGGCCGGAGGATTGGTATCCAGTTCCAGCTTGATGGAGAGAACTTGAGCTGCGTGGGATGCAATGCCGACTTCGCGAGGAAGCCCGGGGAATCGCGCCCATGCAGATGAACCCGTCCTTTTTTCACTCACCTTTACGTCAATCGAGTAGCCTTCCCGCTCGAACATTCGCTTTATGCCGGCGGCAGCCGATTCAAAATCAGCGTCTTTGCCTGGAGTGATGAGGTGAAAATCGAGGTCTTCTGAAAACCGCGGGATGCTAAACAGGAAGCGCAATGCCGTGCCTCCTACAAAAGCCCATCGGAGAAATGCGCTTGAGTCCTGCAACGATTCCAGTATCCGCGCCTGGAGATACTCCCGTACCAGACAGGTGCGGGCAAGAACATTTTCAGTGGTGGAAGCCAGCCGGCGCAAATGTTCTTTCATAGGGACTCCCTGCGCTCTTCCTCAAGCAAAGAAACCACACGCCGGGTTGTACGAATCAGCTTCGGTTTGCCGCTGCGTTCTGCTAATTCGATCATCGTCGCCATATTGAGAGCTTCCGGATTCTGCAATCTGAGCTGCCGGAGATACTCCTCGGAATCCGCGCCAGCGGTAAGGTGAATGAGATCCAGAAGCGCCTTTTCCGGCGAAGCGACGAAAGCGGGCTGCTTCGGGGTAACTTCCACTCGCGAATATCCAAAGAGAAGCTGCCTGGCCAGATGATTAAACTGGAATGCTCCCAAAGGATTCCGGACCGTTTCGGGACGGCCTGGACCGACGCTGGTCACGACCGGCACATGCTCAGGAATCATGCCATGAAATGCCAGCGCCGACTGCGCGCTTACATACGACCCGCGTTGCAGCCGGTTGGCAACCAGGAATGGATGCGGTTC
>CAYZTZ010000073.1:0-17065 GCA_964481255.1 uncultured Acidobacteriota bacterium
CTCTGGAGAGCCGTGCTCACGAAAAGCTCGTGTGCGGACGGGTCTCCAGACCCGTCCGTCTGTCTGGACAATAGGCAGACGCACGGCTCTGGAGAGCCATGCTCACGAAAAGCTCGTGTGCGGACGGGTCTCCAGACCCGTCCGTCTGTCTTAGCCTACTGCAAGGCTCTGGAGAGCCGTGCTCACACAAGAGAAGAGAGCCGTGCTCACGTTTACGGGGAGCCGGGATCAGACGACGCCGTCCGCCTTCAGTTTCTCGATACGGACGGCATCGTAACCAAGCACTTCGGAAAGAATCTCAGCCGTATGCTGGCCGAGCAGGGGAGGCGGCCTGCGGATGGCGGTTTCGGCGTCGGAGTATTTCACCGGAATCCCGACCATCTTGATTTTGCCGGCGGTCGGGTGATCGACAACTTCCAGCATCTTCCGGTGAAGCACCTGGGGGTTGGAGAAAACCTCGTCCATCGTGTTGATCGGGGCGCAAGGAATGGACTCGCGGTTGAGCAGTTCCACCCACTCGTCGCGCGTCCGGGTTTTCAGTATGGGCGCAAGGATTCCGATGCACTCTTTCCGGTTCCGGACCCGCAGCGGGTTCGTCTTGAAGCGCGG
The DNA here is from genome assembly GCA_964481255.1 of uncultured Acidobacteriota bacterium. Classification (GTDB taxonomy): domain Bacteria; phylum Acidobacteriota; class UBA6911; order UBA6911; family UBA6911; genus UBA6911. The sequence goes on from CAYZTZ010000073.1 coordinate 610, forward strand.
ATCTTCCGCCAGGTCCGGCCGGCCGATGACCTTGCAGAATTTGACCCAGAGCTGATCGTTCCCGACGGCAACTATCACATATTTGTCCTTGGTCTCAAACCCCTGATACGGAACGATGGTCTCGTGGGCCGTGCCCCACCTTTTCGGGATTTCCCCCGAGATCAGATAGGAGCTGGCGATATTGACCAGAGCCGAGACTTGAGTCTCCAGGAGCGAGAGATCGATGCGCTGCCCGCGTCCGGTCCTGGTGCGGGCGTATAGCGCGGCGCAGATGGCGCCCTGGGCATATATGCCCGTCGCCACGTCGGTGATCGCGACTCCGACCTTTACCGGAGGGCCGTCCGGCTCCCCCGTAATGCCCATCAGCCCGCCGAAGGCGGAAACGGCCAGGTCGTAACCGGCGCGGTTGCTGTATGGGCCGTCGGGACCGAAACCCGTTATCGAACAAAAGATGATTGCAGGATTGATCGCCTTGATGGTTTCATAGCCGAGCCCCAGGCTTTCCATCGTTCCCGGAGCGAAATTCTCAAGCAGAACATCCGATTTCCGGGCCAGCGCCTTGATGATTTCCACCCCTTCGGGCTTTTTCATGTCCACGGTGATGCTTCGCTTGTTGCGGTTGACGCATATGAAATAGGCGCTTTCGCCGGGCGCCGCGAAGGGCGGTCCCCAGTGACGGGTTTCGTCGCCCACGCCCGGGCGTTCTACCTTGATGACGTCGGCGCCCAGGTCGCCCAGGATCATGGAACAATACGGCCCGGCGAGAACGCGCGAGAGATCGAGCACGCGGATGTCTTGAAGCAGAGGTTCCATGGATAATATAGTTCCCGGTTAATCTTTTCCCGTTTCAGGTTTCCCCTTCCCCGTTAAAAACCGTTGCCAAAGGGGGAACGCGTAAACGGCTATAGAGTTCCCGGTTCCCAGTTGATCGTTTCCCGTCTAGACCATGATCTGGAAACCGGGAACTCCGGAATTCTTCACGCCTTCTTGAAGACGTAGTTCAGACGGTCGTTCGGGAGCCTGTTCGCCACCGTCTTCATCTCCATGCCGATCTTTATCTCGTCGTCCGGAATTTCCTTGTCGATCCTGCCGAAGACCTTGAAATCGCCGTAGTCCAGAACGGCGATGCAGTAGGGAAGATCCCCTTCGAACCCGACCGGGCCGAACTGCAACTTGCTGTATGTCAGGAGCCTGCCCGTGCCGGTCACCTCGAACCACTCCATGTCGCTGGACAGGCATTGGTAGCAATCGGCTCTCGGCGGGAAGAACTGGAGACCGCACTTTTTGCAATGGGTCCCCATGACTTTGCCCTGTTCCAGGTATCCCACAAAGTCGTTCGTCTTGGTGATGGCCGTAAAACTGACGGTCCCGAATTTTTTGAAACGATCGTCGACTTCCTTTTGCGCCATGTTAGGACCTCCCGAAGATGAGGACGTTCGCGTAAAGACCCACGCCGCCGATGTTGTGGACCAGCCCGATTTCAGGGTTCTTGACCTGCATGTCGCCCATTTCGCCCCTGAGCTGAAGCACGATGGTCCGGACCTGCGAGCCGCCCGTCGCGCCGATCGGGTGTCCCTTTGAAAGAAGACCGCCGTCGACGTTGACCGGGATGCTCCCCTCCTTGTAAGTCTCCCTGCCCCGGATGAGATCTCTGCCTTCGCCGGGTTTGGCGAAGCCCAGGCCCTCGTAAGCCATCATTTCGGCAATCGTAAAACAGTCGTGGACCTCGGCGACGTCGACGTCCTTGGGCGTGATTCCGGCCATCTTGTAAGCCTGTTGCCCGGCTATTTCGGCCACTTCCAGGCCGGCGAAATTGTTCCTTCCGGCCATATTCACAGGGGCGGAAGCCGAACCGATGCCCAGGAGCCAGACGGGTTTCTTGCAAACGGCTTTCGCCTTCTCTTCGTTGGCAAGGATGAGACAGGAACAGCCGTCCGCATTGGCGCAGCAATCCCCGACACGCAGGGGCGAGGCCACGGGTCCCGACATGGGATTCTGCGGATCGCTGAACATCTCCATGGTCACGGCTTTCCTGTAAACCGCCTTATCGTTGATCTGTCCGTAGGTGGAGGCCTTGACACGGATAAGGGCCAGATCCTCCAAGGTGGTCCCGTACTTCTCCATATGGCCTCGGGCGAACATGGCGTAATAGGCCGGCATCATGGTTCCGAAAGGGCTTTCCCACTGGACATCCGTGCCGCGCCCCATTCTTTCCTGGGACTCGGCCGATGAGATTTCAGACATCTTCTGGAAGCCGATGACGGCCACGATGTCGTGGAGCCCCGACTTGATCAGGGAATACGCCAGTTTCACACCGGTCGTGCTCGAAGAGCACAGGCTTTCGACATAAAAGGTCGGCTGAGGCGTCAGCCCGAGATATTCCGCGAACACCCCGGACGGGGACCGCTGTTTGTCGTATTCGGGGGCCGAGCAGACGATCGAGGCGTCGATATCCTTCACCGATATCTCGGCGTCGATCATGCAATCCTTAAAACCCTCAAAGGCCAGCTCTCGAATCGATCCCGGATAGCCCCGGACAAAAGCCGTCTGGCCTACGCCGATAACTGCCACTTTTCCCATGGATGACCTCCCTGTTGAGATATCCTGCTGCTGTTCATTTCATTCGGAAATCCCGGCCCCGCAAACGGGCGCGGAAAACAGACGCGGGGATTCACGCGAGGATCGCGCGATCCCCTCCGCAAACCGCGCGCCGCCGCGGTGCACGATCCTTTTTGCGGAAAACGCGGAAGGACGGACTAGATGTATTGCCCGCCGTCTACCTTGATGACTTCGCCGGTGATATGCCGGGCCTTTTCCGTGCAGAGGAACGTCACGACCCAGGCCACTTCCTCAGGCTTCCCGATCCGGCCAAGGACGATTTCAGCCAGAGCCTTCTGGCGCACGTCTTCCGGAGCCTGCCGCACCATGTCCGTCTCGATCAGACCCGGGGCGACGGCGTTGACGTTGACGTTGAATTTGGCCAGTTCGCGCGCCACCGTCTTTGTCAGCCCGATGATGCCGGCCTTGGCGGCGGCGTAGTTCGCCTGCCCGAATTTGCCGCGCAGGCCGTTGATCGAGGTCACGTTGACGATTTTCCCGCTCTGCTGCTCCTTGAACAGGGGGGCGACGGCTCGAATGTAATTGAAGTAGCCCTTCAGATTGATGTCGACCGCCTCGTCCCACTGCTGCTCCGTCATTTTCCAGATCACCGCGTCACGGTTGACGCCGGCGTTGTTGACGAGGATGTCGACGTGGCCGAATTCCTTGGCCACGGTTTCCACCATCGCCTGAGCGTCCTCAAAACTGGCGACATCGGCGCGCACTGCGATGGCGTTGCGCCCCATGGCTTTGATCTGTTCGCAAATGGCCTGCGCCTCGGCGTCGTGCCTGCGGTAATTGATGGCCACGTTGGCTCCGTTTTTCGCCAGGTCGATGGCGCAGGCGCTGCCTATGCCGAGGCTCGCCCCGGTCACAATCGCTGATTTGCCTTCAAGTTCCACTTTGATGCCCTCCAGGAAACGGAGTTTATATCTCCGAAGCGTCCCACGATAACGCTTCACTTATAGCTTGATTTCCCGAATAATTCCACAGATTCCGCGCATTTTCCTTTCAGGGGGTTTTTGAAGGGAAGGCGAGAGCTTCTGTCAGGACATAGGCGGCCTGAAGCGCCGACGTCGGACACAGCGGGAAGCATTCCTTGCAGTCCCAGCACTCCCTGGAGGCCACTTCCGGTATGAAGCTGATCTCCCGCCGCGGCCCCCTTTCGATGAAGCCGATCGCGTCCTTCTTCTTGATTTCCGCGCAATACCTCACGCAAAGGCCGCAGAGAATGCAAAAGGAGGGCTCCTTCTCAAAACGGTCCCTGTCGGCGCCGTATTCCTCGGCCAGCTTCGCCAGAGCCTCGGAATCAGGGGCGTGAGCCAGCAGTTCCTCCAGGATCGTTCTGCGGGTCTTAATCACTTTTTCAGATCCGGTTTGGACCTCAAGATCCGGGGATACGGGATAGACACAGGACGCCACGAGGCTCGTCCTGCCGCCGCTGCTGACTTCCACCGTGCAAATGCGGCAGGCTCCGTAGGGCTCCAGTTTTTCATGGTAGCACAGCGTGGGAATGGATATCCCCGCGCGCTTCGCCGCCTCGTATACCGTCATGCCCTCCCGGGCCCTGACTTCTCTTCCATCAATCCGCAAAACAATGTCGCTCATCTATCTACCTGCCTTCTCCGGCTATGCTTCTCGCCTCCTCGGGGATGGGCGGCGGAACCGGCTCCCCGGAAAGCCTGCGGACGGCGCCGAAGCGCGGCGGACAGACCTCGAAGCACGTCCCGCAGTTCGTGCATTTCTCCTGGTCGATGACATGGATAATGCCTTTCCCGCCCGTGATCGCCTCCGCCGGGCATTTCCGAAGACAAATCATGCACGCCTTGCACTTCTCGGGATCGATGTAGAAGGCGATCAGATCCTTGCAGACAAAGGCGGGGCAACGTCTGTCCCGGATGTGCGCCTCATACTCGTCCCTGAAATACCGTATCGTGCTCAGGACCGGGTTCGGGGCTGTGGCGCCCAGGGCGCACAAGGAAGCATCCCGCGTCGCCTCGCAGAGATCCTCGAGGAGTTCGATGTCGCCCTCTTTCCCCTTTCCCCGGCTGATCCTGGTCAGTATTTTGAGCATCTGGCGGATGCCCTCGCGGCACGGCGTGCATTTGCCGCACGACTCATCGGTGAGGAAATTGAGAAAATACCTGGCGACGTCCACCATGCAGGTATCCTCGTCCATGACGATCAGGCCGCCGGAGCCCATGATCGCCCCGACTTTCGCCAGCTCGTCAAAATCGACCTTCAGATCCAGGTATTCGCCGGGAATGCACCCGCCGGACGGGCCGCCCGTCTGCACCGCCTTGAATTTTTTGTCCCCCGGGATGCCCCCGCCGACCTTGTAGACGATGTCCCGGAGGGTGATGCCCATGGGGACTTCCACGAGACCGGTGTTTTTCACCTTGCCGACCAGCGAAAAAATCTTCGTGCCCTTGCTCCCCTCCGTGCCTATTGAGGCGAGGAAATCGGGTCCATGGGTGATAATCAGGGGGACGTTGGCCCACGTTTCGACGTTGTTAATGTTGGTCGGCTTGTCCCAGAGTCCTTTCACGGCGGGATAAGGCGGCCTCGGCCTCGGCTCGCCCGCCTTGCCTTCGAGAGACTTGAGCAAAGCCGTCTCCTCTCCGCAAACGAAAGCGCCCGCTCCCTGCATCACGCGGACCGTGAAATCAAATCCCGACCCGAGGATGTTTTTGCCCAGGAAACCGTATTCTTCAGCCTTGCGGATGGCGATGGTCACGTTTTCAACCGCCAGGGGGTACTCCTGGCGGACATAGATGAAACCCTCATGCGCGCCGATGGCGTAGGCGCCTATGATCAGACCTTCAAGGATCGCGTGGGGATTCCCTTCGAGCAGAGCCCTGTCCATGAAAGCCCCGGGGTCGCCCTCGTCGGCGTTGACCACGACATATTTCGTGTCGCCCGGGCTCTTGCGCGTGAATTCCCATTTCCTGCCTGCCGGGAATCCGGCGCCTCCCCTGCCGCGCAGATTCGAGGCCTTCACCTGTTCAATCACCTGTTCCGGGGTCATCTGAAAAAGGGCTTTCGCCAGGGCGGAATAGCCTCCAACCGCGAGATAGTCGTCGATGCTCTTGGGATCGATCTTGATGTTATTCCCGATGAGAAGCCTCCGCTGATTCTTATAGAACGGTATTTCCGATTCATGGACCGACCTTTCGCCCGTATGCGGATCGGAATAAAGAAGCCTGTCGATGACCTTCTTTTCTATCACCGTCCGGCGGATAATCTCCTCCGCGTCCTCCGGCTTGACCTGCAGATAGCATATCTCCTCGGGATAAACGACGATGACGGGCCCTTTCTCGCAGAAACCGGGGCAGCCCGTCTCCCGCACGTCCACGGAAACGTCGACCCGGCCTTTCAGGCCCTGCCTTTCGATCTCCTCCCTGACGGCGGCGACCACCTTCGTCGCGCCGAGAGCGAGGCATCCCGTTCCCGTGCACACGGCGACGCAGGGCCTGGCGGGGTCCCTGCGGGACACGATGTCTGCCCGCGTCTTTTCCAACTCGGCAGGCGAAATAATCCTTGGCATATTTTTCCCTTAAACGTATTTCTTCAACACACCCTCGGAGTCGGCGGGCGCCAGCTTCCCGTGATATTCGCCGTCGACGATCATCACGGGTCCCAGGGCGCAGCATCCCACGCAGTTGACGGTCTCCAGGCTGAACTTCAGGTCCTGATCCGTTTCGCCCGGGCCTATTCCGATAAGATCTCTCACCGAATCGAGGATGCGCGGCGCGCCCCGAACATGGCAGGCCGTGCCCGTGCAGACATGGATCGAGTGGCGCCCTTTGGGGATCAGGCTGAAGGCTTTGTAGAACGTGACGATGTGCTGGATCCGGTTCAGGGGCACGTTCAGTTTCCGGCTGATCTTTATCAGCGCTTCCTTGGGAATCCAGCGGTTTTCGCGCTGAATTTCCAGCAGTATCTGGATGAGCGAGCCGGCGTCGTCCGGATATTTATCCAGAATCCTTTCGATTTGTTCGTTCTCCATAGCGTCCGTCCCAATCCCCTGCGTCGCAAAGTTCGGATTCAACCCTTACAGGGTTGAAATGGAACAACGTCTCCTGCCTCCATTAAGGCCGCCTGGCCCCGGTCCGGTTTTTCCGTTTCAGGTTTCCTGTTCCGGCAGCCGCAGCACCCGGATGCAATCCTCACAAAGTTCCCGGTTATCCCTTTCGAACCGGGGATTCCTATGCGGCGACGAAGAGCTTGAGACCCTCGTCGAAACGGGCCAGGCCCTGCCTCGCCGAACTGCTCAGATGTCTCGACGCTTCCGAGGGGGCTACGCCCAGGATTTCGGATATCTCCTTTACGGAACGCGGCTTTTCCCTCAATAGAGCCATGATCTGGCTGACGGCCAGTTTGTCCAAAATCAGCTCCTGAAACAGCCGGTTGACCTCGTCGCTCTGAAAATGCCGCTCGTACTCTTCCGCCGTATTGAACCGGACTCTCAGCCTTTCCCTTTCCACCAGCCGGATGTAGGGGACCAGCCTGCGGATCGCGTCGAGCTTGAACTTCAATACGCCGGCGTGGATGCCCTCGGCTTTGCCGATGGGTCCCAGCTCGGTCAATTTCCTGGAAAAGCCATTCATGAATTCGGCGAAAAGGATCCCCTCGCCTGCGGACATCTGTTCGATCCTCAGCCTTTCGGGATTCAGCCCGATGTGCTGCATCAGCTTCCTGCAGATTTGCACCATGCTGTAGGCGTGGTGGTTCCCGTTCGTGATATAGTGGCACTCGTTGAGGTGACAGCCGCCGATAAACACCCCGTCCATGCCGTTGGAGAAAGCGCGCAGCACAAAGGAAATATCGACCCTTCCGCTGCACATCACGCGGATGAGCCGTATGTCGGTCGCGTATTGTTGTCTGGAAACTCCAGCCAGGTCGGCAGCGCCGTACGCTCACCAGTTGCAGACGAATCCCAGGATTCTCGGCTTGAATGTCGTTCCTGCGCTCATTCTTCCCCACCTCCTTTCTCGGTCTTACCGCCGCGCTTCCCTAAGCAACAAACGCCTCCGGTGCCGCCGCGTCGATCTGGTCGAGGATCGCCTCGTCAAGGTAATGCTTTAAGACAATCGCGCCTGTCGGGCACTTCGTGTTGCAGAGCCCGTCGCCTTTGCACAAAACGGGGTTGACCCCGGCCTTTCTCCCCCGCGGCGTTTCGCGGAACTCGATGGCGCCGTACGCGCAGGCCGTGATGCAGGCTCCGCATGAGACGCACCGGTCCTCGTCCACCTCGCAGACGGAGCCCGAGGCGACGACCGTGTCGTGCGAGAGAAGAGTCAGGGCGCGGCCCGCCGCGCCGTAGGCCTGGCTGACCGTTTCCGATATGTGCTTGGGGTAATGGGCGGTCCCGCACAGGTAGACGCCTTCCGCGCCGAAATCGACGGGGCGCAATTTGACGTGGGCCTCCTGGAAAAAGCCGTCCGGGTTCAGCGTCACCTTGAACAGGCCGGCGATTTCCTTGCTGTCCGCGGCGGGAACGACGGCCGCCGCCAGGGCGACGGTGTCGGCGTCGATCGCGAGCTCCGTCCCCAGGATCGGATCGGCCACGGTGACCCTTAAGATATGCCGTCCGTTCTCGTCGACCGCCTCCACCCGGGGCTTGTTTTCCGGCTCATAGCGGATGAACCTCACCTCCCTGTCGGCGGCTTCCCGGTAGTAATCCTCCCTGAATCCGTACGTCCGCATATCCCGGAATAGGATATAGACGTCCGTCCCGGGATTCATTTCCTTCAGTTTCAGGGCGTTCTTGACCGAGTGGCTGCAGCATATCCGCGCGCAGTAGTTGCGGTCCTCCTGCCGGCAGCCGACGCACTGGATCATCACGACGCTCTGGGACTGGATCACCCTTTCGTCCCCCGCGGCGATGCGTTCTTCCAGTTCCAGCTGGGTGAGGACTTTGTCGTCCCGCCCGTACAGGTATTCCGTGGGCTTGTATTCATCGGCTCCCGTGGCGATGATGGTCGCGCCGTGCCTGATTTCCTGAATCCTGCCGTCGGACTTGATGCGGGTCGAAAAGTTCCCCACGTAGCCGGAAGCGTACAGGATGGTGGAGCTCGTGTGCACATGGATGAGGGGATGCTGATACACCTTGCGCACAAGGTCCCGCAGATAGGCCTGCACATCCATTCCTTCAAGGGTGTAATGGATCCGTCTCGCCATCCCGCCGAGCTCCGAGTCCTTTTCCACGATGTGAACCTCATGCCCCTGGTTCACGATGCTCAGGGCGCTGGTCATGCCCGCCAGTCCCCCGCCGACCACGAGGGCTGTCTTGTTGACGGGCAGGTCGAATTCCTGGAGCGGCTCGAGATGCGCGGCGCGGGCGACGGCCATCCGGATAATGTCCTTCGCCTTTTGGGTGGCTTCCTCTTTTTCCCTGGAGTGGACCCAGGAGCAGTGCTCCCGGATGTTTGCCATATCATAGAAGTACTGATTGATTCCGGCCTCCCGCAGGGTGTCGCGGAAAAGAGGCTCATGGGTCCTGGGCGTGCAGGCGGCGACCACGACGCGGTTGAGCCCCTTTTCACGGATCGAGTTCGCCAGCCGCTCGGCGGCATCCGTGGAGCAGATGAAGAGGCTCTCTTCGGCGTGCGCGACGTGGGGCAGGGTCAAGGCATATTCCACCGTGGAGGGAACGTCGACCACCCGCCCGATATTGGCCCCGCAGTGGCACACATAGACGCCGATCCTGGGCTCTTCTCTGGAAACGTCCCGTTCCGGCGGATACACTCTCTCTTTGGCGAGTTTGCCGCGCCTGTAGGACAGGAGTTCTCCGCATTGCGAGCCGGCCCCGCTGGCGGTCACGACCGATTCCGGGATGTCCATCGGCCCCTGGAAGGCGCCGCTGATATAGATGCCCGGACGGGAGGTGCGCATGGGGTTGTGGGGATCGATCCAGCAGAACCCGTGGGGATTGAGCTCGATGCCGAATTTCTGCGCCAGCTGCTTGAAGTCCGAGGGAGGATTCAGCCCGACGCCGAGGACCACCATGTCGAACTCTTCCTCTTTGACGCCTTCATCCGCGGTCGAGTAGCGGATTGTCACGTTTCTGCTTCCGGGGATTTCCCGTCCCACGGACGTGTAGCTGCGGATGAAACGGACGCCGGGGAGCTTTTCGGCCCTCCGGTAGAACCGTTCGAAATCCTTGCCGTAGGAGCGGATGTCGTTGTGGAAGACGGTGCACTCGGCATCCGCGTCATGGTCCTTGGTCAGAATCACCTGTTTCTGGGTGTAGGTGCAGCACACGGCGGAGCAGTAGCTCCTGCCGCCGGGGATGACCTGGCGCGAGCCCACGCAGTGAATCCAGGCGATTTTATGCGGGTGTTTCCTGTCCGTGGCGCGGAGAATCTCGCCCTCGTACGGGCCGGTGGCGCACAGCAAACGTTCGTAGTCCAGGCTGGTCACGACGTTGGGATAGACTCCGTAGCCGTAGTCGGCCCTGAGTCCGGGGTCGAAAGGCTCGAATCCGGGAGACAGGATGACGGCTCCCACCTTGACTTCGATTCTTTCCGGCCTCTGATTGAAATCGATGGCGCCGGTTTTGCAGACGCTGCGGCAGATGGTGCATTTCCTGTCCTTCAGGTACAGGCAGCTTTCATCGATGTACGTGACGAGGGGGATCGCCTGGGAAAAATAGATATGGATCGCCTTGTTCCCGGAGATGTTCTGATTGAACGGATCGGGGTAGTGAACCGGGCAGTATTCCACGCAGGTCGTGCATCCCGTGCAGAGGCTCTCGACGACATAGCGCGGCTTTTGGACCAGGGTCACCGTGAAGTTCCCCGCCTCCCCCTCCACGCTCTCGACCTCGGTGTAGGTCATGATTTCGATGTTGGGGTGGCGGTTGCACTCGACGAACTTGGGGGACTCGATGCACATCGAGCAGTCGTTGGTGGGGAAGGTCTTGTCGAGCTGGGCCATGTGGCCGCCGATGGTCGGCGATTTCTCGACCAGGAAGACCCTGAAGCCCGCCGTGGCGAGATCGAGGGAGGCCTGAATGCCGCTGATCCCTCCGCCGACGACCAGGACGTCCCCGAAATCCGCGTTTCCGGGGTGCCGTTTTGCAACCGATTCCTTTTCCACTTTCCTATGTCCTTATCCGATTCCCGCGGTTGCCCGCGGGGTTGATCCCGCCCGCGCAGCCATTTCCGGGCCGCGCTAGGCGAGGGCTTCCTGGATGATTTCCGTGACGTCCTTGACCGCGAGAGCCTCGCTGTCCTGCCGGTTCATCCGGCTGTCCTCGAAATTCGTGATGCAGTACGGGCAGGAGGTGGCCAGCACCTCGGCCCCGATGCCGGCGGCCTGTTCCACGCGCAGATCGGAGAATCTTTCGCCCTTCGGCGTTTCCATCCAGATCCTGCCGCCGCCGCCGCCGCAACACAGGCTGTCCGCGCGCGAATCGGGCATTTCCGCGAGCTCCAGTCCGGGCACCTGCCTCAGCACTTCGCGCGGTTCGTCGTAGATGCCGTTATGGCGCCCCAGGTAACACGGGTCGTGATAGGTGACCTTTTTTGCGTATTCTCCGTTCAGCCGGAGCCGTCCTTCCTTCAGAAGCCGGTGAAGGTACTGGCTGATATGGATGACGTCGAAGTTCACCTTGAACTCGGTGTACTCGTTCTTAAACGTATGGTAGCAGTGCGGGGAGGAGACCAGGATCCGCTTCACGCCGTTGTCGATGAAGGTCTTGATATTCTCTTTGGCCAGGCGCCGGTAGACATCCTCATCGCCGGCCTTGCGGATGCTTTCGCCGCAGCAGTTTTCCTTGGGGCCGAGAATTCCGAAATCCACTCCCGCCTTTTCAAGGATCACGGCCGTGGCCCGGGCGACTTTTTTCAGCCGCGGGTCGTAACTGAAATAGCAGCCCGGGAAATAGAGGATCTCCATGTCCTCGGTGAATGTCTTCACCGGGAGGCCTTCGGCCCAATTCGCCCGGTTTTTCCGCTCCTCGTTTAAGGGATTGCCCTCGCCCTGCAGGCTGGCGCTTACGCCGCGGACGGGGCGGACCTGGGAAGGAAAGACGCCGAATTCCGTCGCGAGCCGGCGCTGGGCCACTCCCACTTCAATGATGCCGACGCCGCGGGGGCAGCGCTGCGGGCATTTGCCGCAGGTCGTGCAGCGCCAGATCTCCTCGTTTTCGATCTCGGTCAAACCGAAGGTGGCCTGCCGCACGAGCCGGCGCATGCTGAAGGTCCGCACCTTGTTCCAGGGGCAGACCGTGTCGCACAGCCCGCACTGGTAGCAGAATTTGAAGGCCTCGCCGCCCTTCGCCTTGATGCCATCCACGATTTCTTTGTAGTCGGCTATGTTCTCCACTGTCTTTCTCGCTTCTCCGGGGACTCCCCGCCGTTTAATCCTTCTTGGACATCCGGGCCACGGCATCCGCCACATTCTGCAGGCCGTACTTGGCGGCCAGCGTTTCCAGTCCTATCTCCATCTCGTCGAGTTTGACTTCCTCTTCCGCCTCCTCTTCCCTCTCCTCGTAAATCAGCGCGTCGTTCAGGCACCACTGAACGCACATCGGCTCGGGCAGGGGCGGATCCGATTCGCACATGTCGCATTTCAGGGGCAGGCCGGAGTCCGGCTCCTTGAAAAGGTCCCTGGACGTGCAGGAAGACCTGCAGAAGCTGCACTCGTCGTATTCCTTCCCGTTGATCACGTATTTATCCCTGCCCATGCATTCGGCGTCCGCGTTGTCCCCGGCGTACACGGGGAGGTAGATATCCCGCAGGGGGCTGTATACCAGGCGGATGCGGGACCTGTCCGGGTTGTTGCTGCTGTATTTCGGATTGGCGTGAAAAGCGGAGCAGATGACTTCGCACGCCCGGCAGCCGTTGCACTTGTCCACGTCGACCTTGATTGTCTTGATGATCCTCTTTTTCTTCTCGCCCATGTCGATTACCACCTTCTCGCTTAATTTCCGCCCGCCGCGGGGGTTCCGTTGGAAGAGGCGCCCGCGCCGTCGGCCAGGATGCCCCTTCGCAGAAATTCCTCGGCGACGTAATCCAGATCCAGCTCATGCAGAGTCTCCCGCGTGGGGATGCCCTCAATGTTCCACCCCTTGAATTCGTAATAGGCGTCCAGGAGCTTGGCCTCGAGTTCGGGGAACCTTTTCTTCCAGTGATCCTCCGGCGGCTTCTCGTCCGCGCGCCGCAGGCCCCGTCTCACGTTGACGGCGCGCAGGAGGTTCCGGTTTCTCCTTGTGATTTTCACCAGTTCGGCTTCATCCACATCGAGCCCGGTCGCCGCGGAGATGAAATTCGGGTAGTTATGGATGTGATAGGGGGGCTTCAGGGGGAACGAGGACAGGCCGGCGCAAATCCCCACGGCGTCGTCGATGTAGTGCATCATCTCCTGCCAGTCGACGATATCGCAGCTGGCCTGGACGTCGGGATAGTACGGGTTGGAGAATTCCCCTCGGAGCTCCCATTTCATGAGATATTCCTTGAACCGGTCGTCCGGGACCTGGACCCAGTCCCTGATGAAGTCCTCCTTTTCCTCTTTCGTGGGGAAAGGCGACTGCGGAAACTGCCCCTCGATCTGCGTGATGTTGATCTTCTCCCCGGTGGAATACATCAGGAAATAGACCGGGTTCAGCATCCCGAGCTTGAGAGGGAGCTGCTCCTGTTTCTTGATGTTGTTGTGCGCGTAGGCTTCGGCGCCCTTGCCGATCCTCTGCGCGGCCCAGTAGGTGCCGTCGGCCAGGACGTCGCCGATCCCTTCGCGGCGCACGATCCGGTCAAGCAGCCAGTAGAACCTCCCTTCCGTGTCGGGCGGCATGCCGCTCATGTCCTGTTCCGTCAGGATGCCCGCTTCCAGCAGCTCGAGGGCGAAGGCCATGACCTGCGGCGCCGTGTATCCGTCCACCCCGTATTCGGTGGCTCGCTGCGCGATCCTGAAGCCGAAGTCGAGGTCGGAGTAGGCCGCCATGGTGTAGGTGAGTTTCGAGAAGCACTTCATCATGTAGGTCGAAAGGCCCGGCACCGAGATAATCGCCGCGCATTTCATCGGGCAGTTGTAGCAGCTGATCAGGCGCGTCCGGACGCTTTCCTGGACTTCGCGCCACTTCTCCTCGATTTCCTTGGTCCAGAAATCCCTTCTCCGCGTGCGGGAATTCCCCCACATGAAATTGGTGGTATGCCACTCCTCGTCGATCAGCTTCATTTCCTGGGGCGAGCCGAGGCCCGCCAGGATGGGCATGACTCCCGGGATCGGCTTCGCTTCCCGGTCCTTGATGTAGCGCAGCACGTCGTTGCAGAGTTCCATGTACTCGGCGGGGCGGGCGATGTTGACGTCCCTGGTCCCGCGCACGGCGATGGCCTTGACTCCCTTGTCGCCCATGACGGCGCCGATCCCGCCGCGGCTGGCGCTCGACCGTCCATGCTCGATGGAGGCGAAATAAACCCTGTTCTCGCCGGCCAGGCCGATGGCGGCCACCTGGGCTCTCGGTTCCTTCAATTCCCCGCGGATCAGCTCCGCCGTCTCGATCGCCCCTTTGCCTCTCAGGTGCGAAGCGTCGCGTATCTCCACCTTGTCGTTGTGGATCCACAGGTAAACCAGGTCCGGTGATTTGCCGCGAAGGATCACCTTGTCGTAGCCCGCATACTTGAGTTCCGGGGCCCAGAATCCCCCCATCATCGAAAAAGCCGTCAGCAACGTCTGGGGAGACGTGGTCGTTACTATGGTCCGATTGGAGCCCGGGGCGGGGGTCCCGCCCAGCAGGCCCGAGCTGAATATCAGCAGGTTGTCGGGGTCGAAAGCCTGCGTTTCCGGAGGGACGCGGTCCCACAAAATCCTGGAGTTGGTGCCGAGCCCGCCCAGATAGAGTTCGGTCCATTTGGGATCGGTCTCCACCCTCTCGATGTTTCCCCGGGATAGATCGATTTCCAGATTGAATCCTGTTTCCGCATACCTCATGTCTGTTTACTCCCTCCGGCGTTGACCCCTTCAATTTCCTTCTCCAGGGGCAGCATGCCGAGCATGTTGAAGCCCAGCGACCTGAAATACGAAATCAGCTCTCCCTCGTGCCATTCCACCATGGTCCGGATCCTGGTGATGTTCTTTTTGCGGAAATGCTCCAGCAGAGTGGAGCTCAGCTTGTGGCCCACGCCCATCCCCTGGTAGGCGTGATCGACTCCGAGGATCAGTATCCAGCCGGTCATCCCTCCGCGGCCGAACTCCCAGCGCCGGACTTCGCTGATGATGAAGCCGACCAGCTTGCCGTCGATTTCGGCCCCCAGATTCAGCAGAGGGTCGCCGTGCTGAAGATGATAGGCCGTCGTGTCCTTGAGAGACTCCAGCCTCTCGGGGTTGCCGGAATTCTGCTCGGCCAGTATTCTCTCCTCGATCCGCACGATGTCGTCGAGGTCATCCAGGCCCAGAAACCGGATGGTAATGGCCGACGAAACGACCTTCCAGAGTTTCGTCCGGCCGACCTTGTTATAGTGGATTTTCCCTTCAGCCCGCAGCACTTCCAGGTATTTGGCTATCGTATGGCGGGTCAGGTTCAGCTTCTCGGCAAGCTCCTCCATCTGCAGGCCCGATTTCGCGGACTGAAGAATCTTGAGAATGCCAGCCTGAATGCCTTCTTCCATATCCTTATGGTAACCAATATTGGTTACCATAAGGATAATGAGTTCGGCATTCTTCTGTCAACAGAAATCACCGCGGGTCTTCCGGACGGGCCGGTTCTCCCCGAGGACGATTGGGAGGAGAAGTCCAGCGACCCGTCCCGGAGTGGCACGGTAGGGATGAAGGGGGCCGGGAATCTCGCCGAAAGGGCGAGAAATCGCGGCGCCTGTCTAGGAGTCTTTCCACACCGGCTTGCGCCGTTCGATGAAGGCCGCTATCCCCTCGTTGCCGTCGTCGCTGGCCAGGACTTCGGCGACATATTGCCGCTCGATCCGGTCGAGAGGTTCACCGAGGGCGTCCAGCAGTCCGGAGCCGATACGCGCGACGCGCGTGTTCTGCCGGATGGCGAAAGCGGAAAGCGGGCGCAGGTGTTTGCGGTACCATGCCATCAGCTCTTCTTCCGGGTTTTCCCCGCCGAACACGGCTATAACCAGTCCGGCCTTCTCGGCGGCCGCCGCGTCGATGGCGGCGCCCGTTATCGTGAGCCTTTCGGCCAGAGAGCCTCCGAGGCGGTGCGACCCGATGGCGGCGAGCACAGGGGGGAAGACCCCGAGAGTGATTTCCGGGCATCCCATGTTTGCCGTGGGCGACGCAAAAACGAAATGGCAGGCCAGAACGAGCTCAAAGGCTCCCCCAAGGCAGGAGCCTTCCACCAGGGCCGCGACCGGCACCGGATAGCCGGCGACCTGGCGGATCATGGCGTGGAATCCCTTGAGCATTGAGGGCGCCTGTTCCTTACGGTGCTCTTCGACGGAGGCCCCGAACGAGAAGTGCTTCCCCGCCCCGCGGATGAGCACCATATGCAAATGCGGATTGTTGACATGGGCGGCGAGCGCTTCTGAAAGAGCGTTCATCATGGCCAGGGTAAGGACGTTCCCCTTGGGCCTGTTCAGGACGAGCCGCAGAAGCGTGCCGTCCTCCATCAGAGACGATTCGACAATCGGCGCGGCATTTTCATCAGCCATAATAACTCCTCGTGCAAACTCATGTCATTGCTATCGTTTGAATTTCCTGCAGTGCGGCGGCTGGCTCCGCCTATATTTCCCAGTCCAGAGCTTCCGGTTCCCAGTTTTTAATACCGGGATGACTGGGAGCCGGAAACCGGGAATTCCACGACATCAGGCCGTCCCATCCCGGGGGGAAATACCCTATTCGCGGGGATCCATGACCATGCGGCGTTCGAGCTTATGTTCCGCCATAGCCGCGAGAT
>CAYZTZ010000074.1:0-16839 GCA_964481255.1 uncultured Acidobacteriota bacterium
GTCCTCTTGTGTAAACTCTCAGGAATTCTTTAACTTTTCAGAGGAATCATATCGCGGTCAGGCAGCAAAACGTATAAGATAGGCACACATTTGCTTTAGCAACAGCCTTGCCGCCGCTGCAGGATGGGTGCTTCGATTAGAGATTAAACCGGCCGCCCGGTAGTGGTCCGCAGCAGCGGCAGGCTCATCCGGGCCAGATTCTCGCGGCACAGAGCACGCAGGACAGCTGCACCGCGCGCGGCGTCTGAGGAGGTCCGGTCTGACAGATCGGACCTACTTGCCTTCGAGAATCCTATATCATGTTGTCCTCTTCTCGCGTGGCCGGCCCGCCCTCAGCGAAGTACGGGAGTTACTTTTCACTCTCCAGGGTGGTTTTGATCACCGCCAGCGATTTCTCGAGCGAGGAGACCGACCGGTCCACAGCGACCCTTCGAACGATCGAACCTTTGAAACCCGTCAGGCCCTTCTGCTCGGATCCCATGGCCTTGATGAGGAAGAATCCCGGTTTCCCTGGGGCCTGGCCTTCGCGGAAGCAGAACGTAAGGTCCAGAGCAGTCTCGAAATAGTGACTTGAGTAGAGCTGTTTTTCGGCGATCGCAGCGGCAGGCTCATCCGGGCCGCTTCCGCGCATGGTCACGATATGCGTAACACGCAGCGTCGGCTTCAAACCAAATTTCACTTTTGCCCACTGGAACGTGTCTGTAACGTTTGCTGGCTTTCCACCAGGATAGTGGATCAGGTAGCTGGCGAGGCTTGGCAAGTACTTGGGAAGAACCTTGGCGTAGCTGAGCATATACTTGAACTGCTCAGGCACCACCGTCGGATGCTTCTTGTCGTTGTACTCGCCGAGCACCTGATTGCCTTTCTGCTGGTAGGCGACTATGAGCTGAATTGCCGCGTTCTGTAGGAGGCGATTCACCTGCTGGTCCCGATCGGGGGCGGACCAATTGACGGCCTTCCGAAGCCTTTCCATAGCTCGGGCGGGCAGCTGAACGTCGCAGTCGCCGGGTTTGCACTTCTGCAGTGCTTCCACATCATCGCTTTCAAAAGTGAAGTCCTTCAGGTCGGACAAGTGAGGCGGGTTACTGAATGTTCCGATGGCCAGGAACTCCGAGAGCTTACGCAGGCGTTCGATGTCACTCGCGAACTGGACATACTTCTCCGGGTCGGCATGGACATAGACCGCACCGAAGACGAAGATCTCATCCGGAATGCGCGAGGGCAGGTTCTTGACGACAGGCCGGCCATTGCGAATGTCCTGGATCTGGTCCTGACTCAGCCCGATGTTCTGGGCGAAGAATGCATGCAAGTCGGGCTTCTCCTGAGACCCGCCGGGTGCAGAAATCACGCCAATCAAGGTTACAGAAACCGCAACCCGCGCAAAGACCTTTTTCATGTTACGCTCCGCGGAAATACCCGAATGACTACCTGCGCCAACGCCATCATCTCGCAAGGGATCAATAATCACTTCCTTTCCGGTGTGGTGGGCTCAATACATAGGAAGGACAAGCTTCCGAGTTTTTGCAGCGTCCCGCAAGAGCGCCTCCCTGCGTGCAACTCCCTCAGTTTCCGACAACTCGCAATTATATCAACTTCCCGGCCTATGCCCCAGCCTAGCATCATTATATGGCCAAACTTGGGTCCCGGATCCGGCTTTGCCTACTGTCTTGTTGCAGGCCAGATCAGCCGCCCCGATCGGTCATCTGGTCACACCCGCTCCTAAGGCCAGAGCGGATTGGCCGCTCGGCTACCATGCATACACCCCTCTGCCTGGAGCCGTGGCCGGAGGGATCGTGGCCCTCGTGGGAAGGCCGGGGCAGGCCAAGATCTTCTCGATCGCCTCCGGCGGGTTGAGAGGATCCTCATCCGGCCGCCGCAGGAATCACATCTTAAAACGTCAAGTCCAAAAACTCCTTTCATCAACTCCGCCCAGCTATAGTTCCTTGGGTGTCCTTTAGCCGGATTGCCTTCCCTCTTCCCTTGCCCGCATATTCTTTCTTGATTCCCGGAACAGCCCGGACAACTCCGAGAAGCGTGCCCGTCCTGCGATTCAACCGGCACAATCCGGGATCTCCAGCGGGCCGAGGGAGCCAGAACTCCGTGATACCTCACCAGATTGAACCTCGGCGGAGGAACCAGGGCGGCCAGCTTCCCGACAAGATCCATCGGGTCGAAGATCACGTACGAGGTTCCGTCCCGCCAGCGATGCCTCAGCCGATACAAAACCCGTCCGTCGGGAAACCGGGACAACCGTTCCGTCGCCACCGCCTGAATGCCGAATGCCATCTCCTCTTCTCCGGCGGCGATCATTCAACCTGGAAGGAGATTTTGGAGGATTCCGAACTGCGGACGCTGGAAAAGGGCGCGGCAAAGCCGGATCCGATGAGTCCCATTTTGACTTTATAAGGGGTGCGTCGGACTCAAAACTTTCAGGGCCGGCCGAATCATTGCACCGGTTCCCAGGGTAGGCTGCGCTTTTTACAGCCTACCCTGGGCTTTGTGAGGAGCAGGGCGCTGTGCCATTGAGGGGGCTGCCTGGAACCAGCCGCTCTGCGGCTGCGGTGTTCATTTCCCCGAGGACGAGGGGCGGAACGCCAATCCAGCGAGCTGTCCCGATAGCATCGACGACGGCGGCATCGCCGCGCGATCATCGAATCATGCGATGAGCCGCCTGGCGACGGTGTAGACGCCTTCGGTGTCGAACACCAGGTCGTTTTTCTCAAATAGTCCTGCGATGCACGCCTTGTGAACCTTCATTTTAGGGTTGCCGATGGCGAGCGCTCCGAGGGCGCGCTTGCCCCCATAGTCGGCGAAGTCGTCCGCAGGCCGGATGCCCTCAATCCCCAATGGTTCGGTCAGATTGAAGTCAAGCAGCCATTTCAGGGATGGTCGTTTGGACAAGGAATCCAGAGAAAGGAGCCGAAGGCCGGCGGGTCCGGCAGCCACAAGAATCTCCGTTTGATCCAGATATCTCTCCAGGCCGGAAAGATCGAACGCCTCCTCCACATGGATGCTTCCCCCGGCGGCCGCCGACGCGCCGGCTTGAAAAGCTTCGGCCGCCTTGCGGCCGCTTTCCAGAGTCCGCTGGGCCAGTTCGGAATTAAAACGCGCGCCCAACAACCTGGGAGGGATGGAGGTCAGACGCACAAAGCAGCCCTCGCTTGCCATCAGGACGGCCGCGCGAAGCCCCACCGGCCCGGGGCCGATCACCAGAGCCGATTTTCCCCGGAGCTCCGTCTGCGTCGCCAGCTTGGCGATCGCCGTGCACGCCGTGGTGTTGCATCCGTTGGAGTCGAGCATGACGGAGACCTTGAACGGGCCGAAAAAGGCGCTGCGGGCTTCCGCCAGCAGACGCTCGCCCGCGTCCACGTCCGAGCCGCCGATCCATACGGCGGTGTTCTTGAGGTCCGGTATGCCTCGCGTGAAAAAAGAACCGAGGACGAGGCCGCGCACGTCCTCCGGCGTTACCCCGCCGTAGCTCAGGACGATGTCGGCGCCTGCGTCATAGGCGACAATGCTGTCGAATGTGCTGGGGAACCTGTCCGTGTCCAGTTGAATCAGTATCCTTTTCATGCACCTGTTCCTGTATTTCATGGTGCGGCATAGCCGCAACCCAACCTGGGCGAGTTCATGAGCCTGCTGCGCCGGCCGTCAAACTCAAAACATGTGCGGACGGGTCTCCAGAGGCTGTCTTAAAACTCGCATGCCTGCCTCTTTAACGGCTTTCATTGACTGATTCTATTGAAGCGATCCCATAAATTTCCCGGTTACAAGACAGCCTCTGGAGACCCGTGCTCACAAATCAAGGCGGGCGCCATTCCCGCCTGTCCCTATATTTCGCGAAGCCGCGCGCCGCGGTTGCGCGGCTTCGTATAGAACGCATCCCCGCCTCCCAAATCCGTCAAATAGGCCTTTACTTCATGGACCAGCCTGCGCGCCCGTTCCCTGCCTTTTATCAAACCGTAAACGGTCGGGCCCCAGGAGCTCTGGCCGACGCCTGCAGCCCCTCTGTCAAGCATGAAGTCGACCAGTTTCTCCGAAGCAGGACTCGCGTAGCGGCCGCCCTGGATAGAGGCGAAACAGTCCCCCACGATGCGCTGGATCTCCGTCAGAGCCCTGCCGAAATTCTCGATATCCTGCTCCACGACCGCCGGGAGCATCTTCATCAGCAGGAGCCAGCTTATCCTTTCCACCATGGGCGCCGGCGCCCGGGGCAGCTCGAGAAAGGCCCGGGCTTCGCTCTCGCCGCTGATCCGCCGGTCCGTCTTCGGTATGACGGTCACGAAGGACCAGTCTTTGGGCAATGGATGCCGGAAAAGCACGGGCGGGACGCTGTCACTTGCCGTTTGTCCTGCAGGGCCCGAAACCGCGGCCGCTTCAGGAGTGATTGCCGATAGGCGATGCCCGCCGTCCAGCACGAAGCCGCCGTGAAGGAAAGTGGAAATGCCGATGCCCGAGTGAATGCCTCTGCCCACGGCCAGCGCGATTTCCCCCGCGCTGAGCCGAAGCCCCGCCAACCGGGCCAGGGCCGCGCCCACGGCGAGGGCCGTCTGGGTTCCCGAACCCAACCCGACATGCGGGGGGATGCAGGCCGTCAGGCGGAGACGGGCTCCCGCTGGGAGACCGTAGCGCTGGATGAAGCGTTTCGCGAACGTCGCGACCCGCTCGGCGTCCGATCCCTCAACTTCCAGCGCCTCCGCCTTCTCCGCCGTCAAGACAAGATGCGGTCGGTTGACCGCGACGCCGATGCTTCCGTACAACCGTCCCAGCCCCCCGTTGTTGTCGAGCAGGCCCAGGTGCAGGCGCGCATAAGTCCTGACCTCAATCATCGCCGTCCCCTTTGTTGCACGTAGTCCCATACCATCCGGAAGGCCTGTCTTTCCTTTTCATCGCCCGTTTTTTCCACGATCTCCCTGTAGTATAACAGCCTTTCGGTCGCCGGAGCGGGATCGTATAGGTCGAGACGGGTGGCCAGGATGGCCGCTTCAATCACGGCGCAGCCGGCTCGGCAGAAGCCCAGAAAGTCCCTTTGGCGGCCTTTGTGAAGAACGCGGCAACGGAATTCGGCCCGCCGGTCCGATCCGCCGCGTGAGACGACTTCCATCTCCAACCATGAGCAGGCCCCGCGGTAAACGACTCCTGAGACGGCCTGCGCCGGGAAATGCGGGAGCGTTTCGTCGTATAGCCCGCACCGGACAAAAGCCATGACGTCGTCGGTCAGATTCGCCACACCGTAGCCGCTCGAAAGCAGATTCCGGCAGGTGCGCGTATCGCGATAGGGACGCACCGTAAGGAATTCATCGCCCCACTCGACGCCCATGGGCGCGAAATTCGGCGTTCCCGCGGCATCGAGGGTGGAAAAAATCGTTTCAATAATCATGGCCATGCCGGAAGGAAAGATCCCCGCGAAGGAACGCTTGCGGAGCGCGCGGAACCGCCGGCCTCGTTTTCCGCAGTGCTTTCACCTGTCGCCTAAATAGCCCCAGCGCAGGTCCTCCTCCTGTACATATTTTTTGCCCAGCTGAACCGCCAGACGCGCCTTCTGCAGCTCTCTGCCCAGGTAAAAAGCCTGGGCGGCATCCTGGACGCCCAGTCGCCCGAAAATGGCCCGGACATCCTTTTCTTTAATGAAGAGGCGGTTGTTAAAGACGTATATGCAGTTCCGGTCCGCGAAAATCCGGAAATTGCGGTCGCGGACTCTGGACTGCATCGCGCGCAGCTCGTCCTCGCTGAAAACGTCGAACGGGGGATCCTTGACAGTGATAAGCCCGTCATGGAGGCGCTTCGGCACCATCTTGTTTCGGCACGCGTGGAACATGAGCCGGCGGGCGAGGTCCAGTTCCCGCACGGCGCCGCGCGCCCAGCTGATCACTTCGGTGGTCAGCACGTAATCAATACCGAGCTCGGCAACGATGCCGGCCATGACTGCGGTGACGCCCGTGGTGTCGGCGTCGGTCAGCTCTGTAAGGTTGCCCAGCCCCAGGAGCATTTCGGCATTCGGGTGACGGCGCCTCGCGGCGATATAGTTCCCGATCGATTCCGCAAAGCCGAGGCCGATCGGACTCAGGACGGGGTCGATGATGTAGCGGACTCCCCAGGCCTCCAGTCGCGCGATGCTGCGCTCCAGGGATTCCATGCCCTGCTCGGGGTCGGGAATCACGACCACCTTGCAGCGCAGGCGGCGCGCCAGATCGAGGTTTGTGGAATTGACGCTGAGCACGATATCGGCGCCCGCCCTGTCCGCCCTCAGGATGTCTTCGGCGTTCATGGAATCCACGCTGACGGCGAAGCCGTGCTCTTTCAGGGCCCTGATCACGCGCTCCATCTCCGGGAAACCACCCCCGGCGGGACACCCCAGGTCGATGATCTCCGCCCCGCTTTCGCGGAAGTAGGACGCCCGCGAGAGGATATCGTCAAGGCCCATTCGGTATGCCTCCACGATTTCCGCGATGATCCTTGACTTATAGGCGCCGTAGCCCTCAAGCCGCGCAGGCCGGCCGAACCATTCGGGGATGTCCTTCAGGCTTCCCGGTCCGCGGATCACCTCGACGCCCGTCCTTTCGGCGATTAATTCCGTATCCCCCCGGCATAATCCGGGGATCATGACTTTATCGCAACCCTGAGCGTCGGCGAGGTGCTCCGCGACAAACCGGGTGTCCATCAACGCGGCGACCGATATGGGGAGAACGGCCAGACGGCATTCAAGCGGCGGTTCCATCGCCTTCAGCGTGTTGCGCAGAGAATGCTCGGCCAATCGGCCGGTGACGAACAAGTAGCGAGGCATGTCTCAAGATCCTCCCGATTGCCCCGTTGGGGCGGTCCCTTGCGCGTCGCGGAATCCCTTGGAAACGTTTCCGGAACTCCCAAGCGTTTCCGGTTGCTGCCGCCGTGAATAGTATCCGGAGAAGGATCTATCTCGGGGAGCAGAATCTTCATGAGAAATCGCGCGCGAATCTTCCCTCCAATTGGGAAATCAACCATCCCGTGGCCACGACCACCAGGCAGCCGATGGCGTTATACCACAGGAAGGCGACCTTGATCCGAAGCAGATAGCAGGCCAGCACCGAGGCTTCTCCGGCCAAAACGCCATAGAAAGCGCCGCGGGCCCGGACACGGGGGAAGAAGAACGCCAGGACGAAAGCTCCCAGCATGGCCCCGTAGAAGAAAGATCCCAGCAAGTTCACCGTTTCCACCAGGGAGCCCTGGCGTTTGGCGAATTGCGCCGTGACGACGGCGTAGCAACCCCATAAGACCGTGGCGGCGCGCGAGGCGTTGAGATAATGGCGGTCCGAGACATTGGGCCGGATATGCCGCTTGTAGATGTCCACCATGCTCACCGTGGCCAGCGAATTCATTTCTGAGGAAACGGATGACAACGTGGCGCCGAAGATGACGGCCAACACCAGGCCGATCAGCCCCCTGGGCAGGTGTCGCGTGATGAAGCTCAGGAAGATGTAATTGGTGTCATTGACCGATTTGGGGCCACCCGCTTTTTCCACCAGGACCGCGATTTGGCGCCGTGCGGCATCCAGATCGGCCTGCGCGCGGCGGTAGAGGTCCAACCCGCGGCGTCGCAGCTCGGCATCGCCGGTGTGCCTGGCCTGCAGGATCCGGTCGGCGGCCTGCCGGCGCGTTTCGAAGGCCAGGTCGTAGCGTGCCAGAACGGCTTCATAGTCGCCGCTCCACGCCGGAGATTGGATCCGCCTCAGTTCTGTTCGTTCAAAAAGGATGGGCGGCTTGGTGTAGATGTAGAACACGAAAACCATGGCGCCGATGAAAAGAATAAAGAACTGCATCGGCACCTTGGCCACGCCGTTGAATAAAAGGCTGAGACGACTTTGCGGGACGGATTCGCCCGCGAGGTAGCGCTGCACCTGGGATTGGTCGGTTCCGAAGTACGCCAGCGCCAGAAACATCCCGCCGATCAGCCCGCTCCACAGATTATAGCGGTCATTCCAGTCGGCGCGCAGGGTGACGGCATTGAGTTTGCCGGCAACTCCGGCCAGCGCCATGGCGTCAGGGAAAGATACACCGTCGGGCAGCAGCATAACGGCCGCGATCAATGCGGCAACCAATCCCAGCGCCATCACCGCCATCTGCTGGACGTGCGTCCAGGCGACGGCCTTGACGCCCCCCAAAGTGGTGATCGTCAGAGCGACTGCACCCATCATCAAGGTGGTGATGCGGTCCGGCCAACCCAGGATGACGGTCAAAACCGCGGCGGGTGCATAAATCGTGATGCCTAAGGCGAGTCCGCGCTGCAATAGGAAAAGGAGGCTCACCAGCGCGCGTGTCCGCGCGTCAAAGCGTTGCTCCAGATATTCATAAGCGGTATAGGCTTTGGAGCGGTGATAGATGGGAACGGCTACCGCCGCCAGGATGACCATGGCCAGCGGCAAACCGAAATAGAACTGCACGAATCGCATGCCGTCGACATAGGCCTGGCCGGTGGTGGAAATGAACGTGACGGCACTGGCTTGAGTGGCCATGATGGACAGAGCCATCATTTGCCAGCGCATGGATTTTCCCGCCATCAGGTATTTGCTGACGGTTGTCCCTTTTCCCGCGCGCCGCAGGCCGTAAAGCACCATGAAGGTCAGCGTTCCGCACAGCACCAGCCAGTCGATGGGACTCAAGGGGCGAACCTCCGGCTGAAGAGGTAAAAAAGAACGATCAGCAGTGCGAGCCAGATCAGCACGGCCGCGTAAAGCCGGGTCCAGCTTCTCCCGAAAGGCGGCGGTCCTTCGGCGTTGCGGTCCGCCTCCACCGATCGCTCGACGTCCGGGTTCATGGCGTCGCTTTCCCTGCACTCAGGAAGTTGGCGAAAATGCGGAATGCGCCGGGTACTCCGGCGGGGAGCTGACGGAACCAGGCGTAGGAGGTATAAATGTAAGCGCCCCGGCCGTAACGCACGAAAAGATTGCCGCCCGGCAAGGCCTGTTCTCCCGGATCGTGGGACTCGAAGACCGTCTCGTAGCGCTCGTCCCATTGCGAGGGAAAATACAGGCCGCGTTCCTGCACCCAGCCGAGGAAGTCTTCCTGCGTGATTGTGTTGGGTGCACGAAGAAGGATGCTCTGAGGATTCGGGAAGGAAACCGGCGCGTCCTCAACGGTGACGCGGGACCCGCCGAGCTGAAGCGGGTAGGGTGCAAAATCCTGCCATCGAAGCCTGGAGCGCCCGTCCGCCGTGTTGTACTGCACCACCAGGGTTCCGCCTCGTTCGACATAATCGAGCAATCGCGGCTGGTTGGCGATCAGATCCGGCCTCACGTTGTAGGCGCGCACGCCCGTGACGATGGCGTCGAAGCGGCCGAGATCCGCCCTGGCCAGATCGGCGGCGCTCAGCAACGTCACCTCGCATCCCAACTGGCCCAGGGCAAGAGGCACGTCATCCCCCGCCCCCGTAACGTAGCCCACCCGCCGCGCGAGGTTCTGCACGTCGGCGCGAACAAGCGCGGCGCCCGCCGGTGGAAACACGGTCTGCGGAGGGAAGCCGGGGTATTCGATGACGCGCATGCCGGATGAGACCGTCCCCGTTGCCAGGCGCGCGATCGCGTGGAGTTCTCCTCGCCCCGGGCCGGCAGGCGGCGTCACCGCAAACGACAGAGTCATCTCTTCGCTTGAAGCGGCAAACCGGAACGGCATCGACTTCGGCTCGGCACGCCAGCCCTGCGGCACTTGCAGCGACAACTCTCCGGCGATTCCCGGAGCATTGGACCGCAGAATGATATTTATGGATTTTGGTCTCGCTTCGGGGAAAAGCACGACGGCATCGGCCGGATTGACCGCGACCGGAGGCACAACCACGAGGGGCCGGGCGGTCTCCCCTTCGGTGCGGCTTACGTAGCGATGGACGACGGGGCGTATGAAATCGATGGCTTCCGGACCGGCTTGAACCCGAATACGGGCTTCCAGCACCGGCGGAGTCTCGGCCAGTCCGATCAGGCGCGTATCGTCGACTTCATAGACGAAGCCCTGGTTGGGCTTTCTCAACCAGTAAGGCTGAGAATAGGGCTGACTGACCGGAATCGTCACGCCCAGAGAGCGGCGATGCGGCTTGTTGTAAGCCAGCGGCTCCGGAGCGAATTCCTCGGCGGGAGCGCCCGCCACTCCTTGCAGGCGGATCGACGTGAGCGAGAACGGGTACTGCGAACGGTTGGTGACCTCGAAATTCACGGTAACGGATTCTCCCGGCGTAACGGAATAGCGGTCTGCGGAAGCGTCGAGGTAAAGGCCGGCGCATAGAGCGATGGTTTCATCGAGATCCTGAAGTTTCAAGGCGGCCCAGGGGTCGCTCATCGCGGCGATCAGCGGTCGTGCTTTAAGAAGCAGCGGAACCGTTTTTTCGGGTTCCTCAGGGAGAAAAGCGCGCTGTGCTTCTTTTAATAATTCCCCGACTGCGGCGCCGCCGGGCAAACGCCGCCAGGTTATGTCGATGCCCTCGAACAAATCGCCATGCGAGGGCAGTCCGGCGACCACGGGCATGGCGCTCAGGGCGGAACCGCGCCGTTCCGGCGCGCCCACGCCCTGGCTGCGGTGCATACTGCGGCTCATGCCCGAGATTTCCGAATACGAATAGCCTAAAAGGGGATTATACGCGCCAAAATCCATGCGCACTTCGCCGAGAGTGGGGCTTTCGGGACTGCCGCGTCCGGGTCCCCCGAAACCTCCGGAGATAAGGCGGGCCGTCCGCCAGGGATCGACATGGCGAAGCTGTCCGGGAAAGCGCGCGGGATCTGCTGCGGCCAGATAAGCCTCCCGCGCCAGAATCCCGGCGGCCTGGTGATGTCCGTGGCCGACGCTGACGCCGATGACAATCACGTCAGGGCGGTAGTTCCGGACGACCCATACGACGTCTTCGAGGATGGTTTCTTTGCCCCATTTGGCGAAAGTCTCTTCGGCGGTCTTGGAGAATCCGAAATCGACGGCGCGGGTGAAATACTGCTCGCCGCCGTCTACGCGGCGGGCTGCCAGCAATTCCTGGGTGCGGACTAAACCAAGCAACTCGCCGCGCTCGGGGCCGATCAGGTTTTGTCCGCCGTCGCCGCGGGTCAGGGACAGGTAAGCCGCACGTGCGCCCAACCCTCTTGCCGCATATGCGAGCAGGGCCGCGTTTTCATCGTCCGGGTGGGCGCCGATAAGAAGGACACTGCCCAGTTTCGTGAGCCGCTGCAAGGCCAGCTTGATCTGCACCGCTCCCGCAACGTTCCTCTGCGGGGAAGCCGGGGCTTCGATCAGGCAAAGGATCAGCGTTGCGGCGGCCCAGCACCGCACCCTGCGGAACGTAAAACTCATCATTACTTCACCGTGAATGGGACCGACGCGATGAAGTTCTCGAACCGCACCTCAAGCCTGCCCGTGTCCGTGCCGGTCTGAGACAGCGCAATCTTGAGTGTCTCGATCGGGCTCTCGGGTTTCGCCATATCCATGGGGACGCGGCCGAGATCCTGAGCCTGGTTGTACGCGAGGCCCCATTGGCCGGTCTGTTTGTTGATGATGAGCTGCCAGGGGGTCCGGTCGACGAGAGCGAACAGGGTGTAATCCCCTTTGGGGACCGACAGGCCTTTGATTTCGAGATCGGCGTCCGTATGCAGGGCGGTGGCGGCATTGGCGCCCAACCTCCAAACGGGATATGTTCGGTCTTTGCTGATGACGCCTCCTTCTCCGAACATCTGCCGGCCGCGAACGGAAGGAGCGGAGTATTTAATCGAGATAACTTTGCCTGCGATGGTCACCGAAGCATCCGCGGGCGGACTCAGCGGCTGTTTCTTTTCCATCTGGGACCAGGCCGACACGCAGGTCAGGGCCAGCACAACAATCATTCCGGGAGCGATTTTCATCATGTCATTATTTCCTTTCTCTCAAATCCGAATCTGTCGTGCAGTCCTATTGAAAACTGACGGCATAGGGTATTTCATTTATAGGCCATTGGGTCCGGGAATGCAAGCCGGCATTCCGAGAAGGGCGCGCGACCCGATTTGCGGCGGCTATTGCGTATCGGTACGGCGTCCGCTCGACTGCTTTATAGGACGGCCCTCGCCGTCTCGGCGCCAGGGTGCGGGGGCGACCTGCGGCGATCCCGGGCGATCTATGGCGCCGCGACGGAAAATGGTATAAAAATAGATGCGGCCCGCGGAAGGGCCGAGTCGAAATCGGGGATGTACAGGGATGCAGGGGCGTCCCCAATCCGTTTTATAACGGCGGTTGTCGACCGACGCCGGCTTGACGCGGAGCGAATCCGCGTGAAAAAGGACGCCATGCCAGGCGCCGGGCCGGGATCGGCAATCCCGCCCATGAAATAGAAAGCGACAGGGCTACACAACCATGAAAATCATCGTTACCGAAAGAATCGCCGACGAAGGCGTCCGCTACCTGCGGGAAGGCGGATTCGAGGTCGATATCAAATACGGGATCTCCCACGATGAGCTTCTCGGCATCATCGAAGACTACGACGCCATCATCGTCCGGAGCGTGACCAAGGTGAACCGGGAGCTGATCGAGAAGGGCGTCAACCTGAAGGTCGTGGGGAGGGCCGGCAACGGGATCGACAATATCGACGTGCCCGTCTGCACTCAAAAGGGCATCATCGTCGTCAACACCCCCGAAAGCAACACCATGGCCGCCGCCGAACTCGCCATCGGGCTCGCGTACTGCATCTTCCGAAACATCCCGCAGTCGCACTGGGCGGGAAAGAACCGCGATTTCCGGCGAAACAAATTCATCGGGAACGAACTCGACGGCAAGGTCGTGGGCATCATCGGCCTCGGCCGGATCGGGTCGATCGTCGCGCGAAAACTGATCGGCGCCAACATGAAGGCGATCGCCTACGACCCCTACATCACCGACGAAAAGTTCAAAAGGAACGGCGTCGAGAAGTGCGAAACGCTGGAGGAGCTTTTAAGACGGGCGGACCTCATCACGATCCACACGCCCAAGAACGCGGAGACCTACGGCATGGTGGGCGAGGAGCAGCTGAAGCTGTGCAAGAAGGGAGTCCGGATCGTCAACGCGGCCCGTGGCGGACTCATCAATGAAAAAGCCCTTTACAACGCCATCAAGAGCGGGCACGTCGCCGCGGCCGGCATCGATGTCCTCGATCCGGAGCCCGGCTACGACAAGCCGCCTGAGGAACAGACATACCACAACCCGCTGCTGGAACTCGACAACGTCATCATCACGCCCCACCTGGGAGCCTCCACGCACGAGGCGAATTTCAACGTGGGAACGGCGATCACCAGGCTGGTCGCGGACGCCCTCAACGGGGAAATGGTGGCCGCGGTCAACATGCCGCCTCTGAAATCCGGCGACCTTGTCCAGCTCAAACCCTATCTCACACTGGCGGAGATGCTCGGCAAGATCTATTACCAGGCGGAAAAGGAAACGGTCGAGAAGCTTGAGGTCATCTACTGCGGCGACCTGGCCGACAAGGAGACCCGAGTCCTCTCCCTGTCGGTTTTGAAAGGGTTCCTGGACCCCATCATCAACGAAAGGGTCAATTACGTGAACGCCGAACTGATCGCGTCCAGCATGGGAATCGAGCTGGTCGAAGGCCGAAGCTCGCATCTTGACAAATACACCAATCTCATCACCGTCAAGTTTTTTACGAAAAAGAGGGAACTGTCGGTTTCGGGGACGGTATTCGCCAAGGAAGAGCTGCGCATCGTCGATTTCTTCGGGTACAAGCTCGATTTCGAACCGACGCCCTATGTGATCGCCATTCAAAACATCGACAAACCCGGCACCATCGGGAGAATCGGCACCCTGCTCGGCTCTCACGGGATCAACATCGCCGCGATGCAATGGAGCCGCAACAGGCGCGGCGAAAGGGCCGTGTCGTTCGTCAGCGTCGACGGCGAAGTGCCGGACGAAGTCCTGGCTCAGCTGCGCAATACGGAGGGCGTGCTGAAAGCAAATATGCTGAGGTTGTGAAGCCGGGGGGCGGACAGGGTGTTCCGGGGCCTGCGGGACGCCGCCTTCCGGATCATCTGCAGGCGGCGAGGCGGCTTTCCAGCTCCTCCCGGCTGACGACCACGTGGACCCCGGGAAAAGTCCGAAGCTTCGCCGTGTTCTCCAGGTCGATCGGTCTGGGATAGATCTTGATCGCCTTCCCGCGCGGGGTTCGCGAATCCATCTCGGCAGCCAGATCGGAAGGGAAAACGATTACCGGGACGCGCGATTTGCCGGCCTGGGCGAAGAGGTTTGTCACCAGGCTGTCCGATATGCCGGAAACGAACTTCGCCACGGAGTTCGAGGTCGCCGGGGCGATCACCAGAACTCGGTAGACTCCCGCGGAAAATCTCCCGATGACGGGCGAGCTGGCCGTAGTTTCTCTGTAAACGGGCCTGCCCGAAGCCTCGATGCGCGCGCGCAGATCATACATGCCCAGCACCTCGTCCGCCGCGCGGGAGAGGAAAATGTCCGCGCGCGGACAGGCCAGGAGCGCTTCGACGCATTCTTCGAGTCCATAGCCGGCGCCTGTGAAGGCCCACGCGATGCGCTTTTCGTCCATGCCTCCGCTCCAATACCGCAAAGCGTCTTTTGGGTTCCGCATCGAGAATGGCATGAAGGCGCCTTGATTTCCACCTTAAAGAGGGGCCGGGCCGCCTTCGCCCGGGGCTTTCGCCCCTCGCGCGCCGCCGGGATGGGGCGGCGGTCTGCGTTATGGCGGATCCGGCTTATGGAGTCGGACGCGGGCATGGGGTGATGGAGGGACGAAAAAGCTCCCGCTTTGTATACCCGGAGGGATGCAGTCTGTTCGGCCGATGCACCCGCGTTCCGACGGTCGTCTTTGCCGGAAGACGTCTCCTCCGCCTTTGACATCGCACGGGATTCCTGCGTTTCGTTTGCGGCGCGTCGCAGCTATTTCTCGGCGGTGATGCAGTAGAACCCCGGCTCATCGATGAACAATTTGATGCTCAGGGCCGCGCGTTGGAACAGAGCGCGCATTTCCGACCGGTCGGGAAGACGATCATGCATCACCGCATGGCACGATTCGTGGTGCTTGTTGATTCCATCCGACGAGTCGAAATGAGCCACGACGAATGTGCCCCCGCGCTTCAATATTCGGGACAGGGTGCGCATCGCGCGCTCCTTGTCATGGAAATGAGGGAAACAGGAAAAGCAGAGGACGACATCGCAGGACTCGTCTTCCAGGGGCGCCTCCGCAGCATCCGCGACCAGGAACCGGATATTCTCCTCTTTGTGGAGACGTTTATTGACCTCGATCATCTTCTCGGCAAAATCCAGCTCATACAGAATCCCCGATGAGGTAATCCTTTCCAGCACCATGGGAACAAGGATTCCGGAGCCGCATCCGGCATCCAGGACTCTGTCCCCTGGTTTCAAGGGCACCAGCGTCCAGAGCCGGGCGAAGCCCGCCTGATGTCGGTCATATTGCCCGGTTTCCGGGCTTTTGTACCAGGCGTCCAGCCATCCCTCGGCGCTGTCGTTGAAGAACTGCCTTCTCCTCCGGTCCATTTCCTCCGGTGTCATTTGCATGAGGCATCCCCCTATGTATGCTTTGCGGACATACGCTTCGGCGAAAACCTGTAGGCCAGGGCGAAAATAACCGTCGTCATGAGAACGACGCAGGCGCCGGAGGGGAGATCGAAGACATACGAGATCAGCAGGCCGGCGACGCAGGCGCCGATTCCCGCGGCGGCGGCGATCAGGAAGAACCGCCTGAGATCGTAGGTCAGCTGAAGGGCGGTCGCTCCGGGCTGAATGAGCAGGGCAAAGATCAGCAGGCCGCCGACCGTCGAGAGATTGGACGACACCACGGCGCCGATAAGCAAAAGAAGGGTATAGTAAATGAACCGCTCGGGCACCCCGCCGGCGGCGGCCAGTCTTCGATGGAAAAGCACGGCGCGGATTTCCTTGAAGAAGAGGGCTATGAAAAGCAGCAGGACGGCCGTGACGGTCGACAGAAGCCAAAGGTCCCGGCGGGAAAGGGACAACAGGTTCCCCCACATCAGGTTCAACGCTCCCGCTTTTGTCCTCGTCAGAACCCCCAAGCCCAGGAACGCGATTCCCATCAGGGATGAGAAGAAGATGCCGAGCACATTCTCGGGCGCCATGCTGATGCGATCGGAGAAGGGGCCGAGGGCCGCGGCCGCCGCCAGGCAGAGAAAGAATCCGGATGCAACCGGGTTGAACCCGAACAACATGCCGAATACGGCGCCGGCAAAGGCCGCATGGGACATCGATACGCCCATAAGCGGCATCCTCAGGAGCACAATGAATACGGAAAGGAGCGAACAGCTCAGCCCGCATAGGATGCAGGCAAGCAGCGCGCGCTGGATAGGCAGATAGGCCAGGCCCTCCACCAGGTGTTCAACCAAAGGAAACAAACCTCCTGCCGTTTCGTTCGAAAGTTTCAATCGGATATTCGAAGAGGCGGCTCAACATCGGGCCTGTGAAGGCGCGGCCGGCGTCTCCGTCGAACATAATCCTCCCGCGATTTAAGAAGACGGCGCGCCCCATGCAGGGAGGAAGGAGATTGAAATCATGGGTGACAAAAAGAACCGCCATGGATTTCCGTTCATACAGCTCGGAAATCAGATGGAGCACTTCCCTTTGAACGGCGATGTCCAGGTTGGAGGTCGGCTCGTCGAGCAGCAGGATCTCCGGCCTCTGGATGATGGCGCGCGCCAGGGAGATCTTCTGACGCTCCCCGCCGGAGAGCTGTCCAAGCGGCCGGCGCGCGAGATGGGCGACACGCATCATCTCCATCAATTCGAGAGCCCTGTCGCGATCGGAGTCCCCGGGCAAGCGGAACAGGCCGACGCGGCCGCAGAGGCCGGTCATGACGGCCTCCAGGGCGCGAATCGGGAACGAGGG
>CAYZTZ010000075.1:0-16804 GCA_964481255.1 uncultured Acidobacteriota bacterium
TTTGAGACGGCTTCCGTGAATGATGCAAAGCCAGCCGGGGGGCTTCGCCCCTTGAAATCCCGCGCCGGATACGATAGTTGAGCTCGGGACATTCTCCCGCGCGCCGGAATCGTGTTGACAAAAACGCGGGACAGGGATATAGAACCGTCGCTAAGCGGAAATAGGGCGGTTCTCATTGAAAAGTCTTTGGACGGCCCGGTCCAGACCAATCTCTTGACGTATTTTGGGGAGGATGGAAAATGGCAAAAATAGATCGCGTGATGGTTGGGGAAGCCCTCGTCGGCGAAGGCAACGAAGTCGCGCATATCGACCTGGTGATGGGGCCGCGCGGCAGCGCCGCCGAAACGGCTTTCTGTAATACGCTCAGCAACAACAAGGACGGCTTCACCGCGCTGCTGGCCGTCATCGCTCCAAACCTGGTGTGCAAGCCTTCCACGGTGATGTTCAACAAGGTCACCATCAAAAACGCCACTCAGGCCGTGCAGATGTTCGGCCCGGCGCAGCGCGCGGTGGCCATGGCGGTCGCCGATTGCGTGGAAGACGGCACCATCCCCAAAGGGGAAGCGGATGACGTGTTCATTCTGGTCGGCGTGTTCATTCATTGGGAGGCCAAGGACGACGCCAAGATCCAGAAATACAATTACGAGGCGACGAAGCTCGCCATCCAGCGGGCGGTTTCGGGCGAGCCCAAGGTGGCCGAGATTCTAAGCAAGAAAGGCGAAGTGGCCCACCCGTTCGCCGCTTATAAATAGAGGATGCTGCGGCTTCCGAAGAGCCCCGGACGCCGGGGCTTTTCGACCCGGGAGGATGGCCGCCGTTTTAATGGGCGGGCGATTGCCGCGGTTTGGTGCGCGGGCGCCGCATGAGAAATCCGACGGGCACGAAAAGGAGAAGAAGCAATCCCAGAAGACGGAAGGTCTCGTTAAAGGTCAGTATTGAGGCCTGTCGCTGAACGGAAGCCCAAAGAGCGCCTCGAGCCCTCTGCGCCGCCGTGACCGGGTCGGATCCCCGTGCCTCGAAAACCGACTGGAGCTGCCGCAATCGTTCCCGGGTTCCGGGGTCGTACTCGGATACGTGAACGCCCAGGATATTGGTGTGGCGCTGGCGGCCCCGGGCCAACATGGTTTGGGTCGCGGCGATACCGATGCTGCCCCCGATGTTGCGCATGAGGTTGAAGATGCTGGTGGCGTTCCCCATGGCTTCGTTGGGTATGGGGTCCATGGTCGCCGTGGTGATGGGCACAAAGAGAAGGTTGAAGCTCGCGCCTTGGATCATCTGCGGCCAGAAATAGTCCCAGTACCCGGCGCTCAAATCCAGCCCCGAAAACCAGAAAAGAGTGATCGCGCCGAACGTGAATCCGCAGGCCATCAGCAGCCGCGCGTCCATGCGCCCGATCAAAAGGCCCACCACGGGCGTCATGATCAGCATGCCGATTCCCCGGGGGACCATGGCGACGCCCGCCTGCAGCGGCGGGTATTGCAGAAGAGTCTGCAGGAGAATGGGGAAGATCACCATGCTGCCGTATAGGACGAATCCCGTCATCGTCATGAGAAGGACGCCGGTGGCGTAAGTGTGCTCTTTGAAGACCCGCAGATCGATCACGGGCGAGCGCGTGAGCAGTTCATGGACCAGGAAGATAAGAAGCGAAGCGCCGGCCACAACTAAAAGGGCCGTAATCCAGCGCGACGCCAGCCAGTCCTCCTGCTGCCCCTGGTCCAGCGCGATCTGGAGCGCTCCGATGCCGAGGAACATCAGGAGAATGCCCCGGTAATCGATGCCCGCCGTCCCGCGGCGGATATACGCCGGATCGAAAACGAAGCGCCGGATCAATATCGTGGCCAGGATGCCGATGGGGATGTTGATGTAGAAAACCCACCGCCACGAATAGTTGTCCGTCAGCCATCCGCCTATCACAGGGCCGAAGATAGGGGCGACCACGATGCCCAGGCCCCACAGCGCCATGGCCTGTCCCCTTTCGTGGGGCGGGAACGATTCCAGCATGATGGCCTGCGAGAGGGGCTGCATGACGCCCCCGGAAAGCCCCTGAATAACCCGAAAGATGATGAGCATCGTGAGGCTTGCGGCGAAGCCGCAGAAAAAGGAGGCGGCGGTGAAGCCCGCCACGGCGAGAAGGAGCAGCCTCTTTCGCCCGAAATAATTGGCCAGCCATCCGGTGATCGGTATGATGACGGCGTTCGCCGCCAGATACATGGTCAACACCCAGGTGGCTTCCTCGATCGTCGAAGAGAGATTCCCTGCGATATAGGGGAGCGAAACGTTCACGACGGTGGAATCGAGGATCACCATGAAGGTGCCCGACAGCACGGATATGCCCACAAGCCAGGGACTCACTCTGGGGGGTGCGGCACTGTCCGGAACGCCCATGGAAAAACTCTCAGCCCGCGCAAGCGGCGCGTCTTCGCGTGCGCTATGATACGCTCATCCTTCTCGCATACAAGGGAAAATCGGGGCCCCTGGATTGCATGGCGCGGCCGAGCGCCATACTCATCTAGGGCGATCCGCAGAGTCGCTGAGACGGTTGCGGGAGCAAAGGAGAGCCGCGAATTGGACCCATTCCACTCAAGGAAGTTCCTTCGTACTCCCAACAGGCGGCTTTTGCTGTTTCGGCAGAATTATGGCAATCAACCGTCGCTCCTGTAAGCATGACTCTCCGGAGGCTGTTTCATAACCGGGAGATTATAGGGATTGCTTCGAATGAATCAACAAATCAAAGCCGCCGAAGGAGCAGGCATGCGAGTTTTGAGACGGCCTCCGGAGATCCGTCCGCACATGTTCTCAGCTGGATTCAGCTGCGGCTATGTTGCGCGTCGCCGCGGGCCGTCAAGGCGCCCCGTCAGCTGCCGACGCTTCTCTCCAAGGCGAAAGAGACGATGCGATGAAGGGTTTCGGAAAAACCGAAGCCGGCCTTTTCGGCGGATTGCATAAAGGAAACGCCCTCCGTAAGATCGGGATTGGGATTAACCTCCAGGATGTAAGGCACGCCGTCGCTTCCCAGCCGCAAATCCAGGCGAGCGTAATCGCGGCAGTACGTGGCGGCATAGGCGGCGAGACATTGCTCTTTGACGAGGTTTTCGATCTCGGCGTCGATCTGCGCCGGGCAGCGCGCGTGGACCCGGTGGTAGGCCACCGCGAGGGGATTCCATTTGACGTCGTAAGTGATCACGGGGGGATGATCGTCCTGAAGCTCCGAGAAATCATACTCGAGGACGGGAAGGACCATCGGGGGGGTGTTGCCCAGAACCGAGACGTGGAGCTCCTTCCCATCGATGAATTCCTCCACAAGGATCGGAGGCCCGAAGCGGCCGTGCGTCGCCTCGAGCTGCCGTCGCAGCTGCGCGTAGTCCCTGACGACGGAGGCGGCTTCCACTCCGGCGCTCCCGTCCTGGCGCGACGGCTTGACGATCAGAGGATACCGCAGACCGTGCCGGCGTTCGATGACGGGTTGCTGCAGAATGCGGAAATGGGGCGTGGCCAGACCGTTCTGGAGCAGGATCTGTTTCGTCAGCCCCTTATGCCTGCACAGGGAGAGGCAGAACGGCGGCGCGCCCGTGTAGCGGATGCGGCAGAGGTCGAAAAGACCGGCGACGGAGGATTCGTGGGCGGTGTCATTGGAAAAAAACTCGACCAGATTGAACACGACGTCCGGTGGATCTTCCGTGATCAGCTTCAGAAGCATCGACAGATCGTCCCTGAGGTTGACGCCGCGGGCGTTGAAACCCTCCTTGCGCAGCGCCTCGACGATCGCGTCGTATTCCTCCTGGACCGTCGCGACGTGAATCGAATAGTTGGGGGTGAAGTTCAGGGTCGCGGGATCGATGGAGCGCAAATCCTCGTAGACGTCCTTTTCCACCTGGTTGTACATGACGAGAACGGTCTTCGGCTCCGCGACCATGGCTGCCTCCAACAGTTCAGTATCCTGCACTTCGCCGCGTCGATGCAAACATGAATTGTATCAGCGGGCATCACGCGCCGGCCATTCATTTTTCCGGAAACAAGTCGTTTGTTGCAGCAGTAAATCCATTTAGACAGGCAAGAAGGGCGCGCGCCGCGCCGGCCCGAATAGCATGCCTGCATGAAGGCGGGAGGGTTTCATCGGGACCGCTTCTTTACGCGGATTGCCGTAATGCTTCATGCAGTCCGCGTTCAGGGTAAAGCGGACGCTTTTTGTCCGCAACGGGCGGCGGTGTTTTCCAGGCGCGCGGCGGGGTGAGAGTGAATTCCATCGTGTTACAATGGACTCAAAATTAACGATTTGTTTCAGTGCCATGAGCGGAGAAAAATGTGATGATGCGGCCGGCGATCATTCCCTGAGATCGGAGGTGCTGCGGGCCTCGGAAGCGGAAGGGATACCGGTGCCGTTTGAGCAGTCCTACTGGGTTATCGGCGGAAGATTTCTTGCGGGCGCCTACCCGGGCGACCGCCTGCGGCGCGCCGCCGAGAAAAAGCTGCGGAATTTCCTTCAGGCGGGCATCCGCTGTTTTGTGGATCTGACATCGCCTGAAGAAAAGAACATGTTCGGCCGTCCCCTGGCCCCTTACGAGGACCTTCTAATAGAGATCGCGGAGGGACATTTCAGGACCATCTATCGCCGCATGCCGATCCCGTACCTGCAGGTCCCGACCCATGCGGAGATGGAAGAGATTCTGGATTTCATCGACGGCAGCATCATCAGCGATCTTCCCGTCTATGTCCACTGCCTGGGCGGCATAGGCAGGACGGGTACCGTCGTCGGATGCTGGCTTGTCCGCCACGGAATCGCGCAGGGCGAGACTGCGATGGAAATGATCCGCCGCTTGCGGCGCGGGGAGACGAGCGCCGCCGTTCCATGTCCTGAAACGGCCGCTCAACGGGAATTTATAGGCGCGTGGAAAAAGGGAGAATAGGCTGCCCGGCGCGTTTTCAGGAGCTGAGCGCACCGCCTCCGCAGTGCGGCGGTCTGTCTTTCTTTGAAATTATCCCAATTCGAGTCGGCGCCGATCGCTGTCCCGCGCGTGGAAATACCGAGAACGCCCCCATTCTTATCAACCGTTGGATCTGCTGTTTGTCGTCGATTTGAATGCGGCCGGGATCAAGCTGTGATATCGTGCGGTTCCCGGAATGGGTCAGGCCGACCCCGGCGCGGAGGGTTCCACCGGGCTGAATCGGGCGGATCTGGGAACCTGTGCTCCCAAAGAGAGAGCAGGGATGATCGGCGGATATATATACGGCGAAAGAGACGCCGGAGTGGAGGCTGGGCTGAGGAATCGGCTGGGAGCGGCTTCCCGCTTCGTCGACTTTCCGGGAAGCGGGTTCTTTTTTTATACGGAGCCTTTACCCGCAGTCGGGACCGCACAGGCTTCTTCAGGCGGTTTGACGGTGTTGAGCGAAGACTTGCTGGCGTTCAAGGCCGGCGACGGGTCTTACCGGCACGCCGATCTCGTCTCGGATTTTTTGGCGGCGTTCGATCGCCGGGGACCGGAAGCGTTCGATTCCATCCATAGCGATTTCAGGATGGCTGTAATTTCCGCAAGGGGTCCGGAGCGGGAGCTGTACCTGGCCTCGAACCGCGCGGGCTCGGGACGAATCTACTATTACAGGCTGAAAACGGGCATCGTGTTCTGTTCGGATCTCCGGTTCCTTCTGAAAGTCGCGCCGCTGGAAGTCAGCCGGATGGCGGTTTACGCCCTTCTGAAATACGGATCCATCCCGGAACCTCTGACGATCGCCGAAAATGTCTCCGCTGTGCCCGCGGCGCATTATTTCCGGTACCGGCTCGCCGACGGAAGGGGATGGACCGCTCCCTATTTCAGATACCGATTCCCTGCGGACAGGAGCCGTGAGCCGTTTGAAGAGAAGAAGTCTTTGGGCCGGGTGCGAGAAACTCTGCGCCGGACGGCGAAGTTTCTGGGCGGCTATCCTTCGGCGATGCTTCTGAGCGGGGGAATCGATTCCAGTCTTTACGGCTGCTACCTCGATCAGGAAAAGACAAGGCCGTTTCGGGGGTTCTACTGCTCCTTCGGTCAAGACGACCCGGAGCAGCGCTTCGCGCGGGCCGTCGCCGAACGCCTGGGCGTCGAGCTGGAGGTCGCGACCATGAGCCGGGATGACGCCATGCGGGCGCTGGATGACGCCGTCCGGCTCGCCGATCACCCGTTTTCCGATTTTTCCAGCCTGCCTATCGTGTTTCTGCTGCGGTTCATCAAGGAGCATTCGGGCGGCGAAGCTCTGGTCATCGAGTGCAATGGAGGGGACGACTGTTTCGGCTTCCCGGCGCTGACCCAGGAGGGAAAATACAGACTCAAGCACGCCGTCCCGGGCATCCTGAAAAGGGGCATTGCCCGTCTCCTCGCGAGATCGTCGTGCTGGAAGTGGGAATCCTCGGAAGGTTTCCTCGCCAGGATCGCATCTTTGGCGGACGCCCACGAAAGGTCGGCTTTGAATTATTTTCTGCTTCAGGCCCCCGTGAACTACCTGGGCATGATGGGATCGCCGGACTGGGACGAGACCTTGCAGGAAATCATTGAGCGGACAGTCTCGGGCTGCGGAGAGGATTATGACGGCCTGAGCTACGAGGCGAAAACCACCATCCGGCAGCTCTTTTATATCAACAGCGCGCGCTGGGCCGCCAAGGCGTTCTCTGTCGGTGAGAGCCTGGGGATACGGGTGATTTATCCGTTTGTCTGGCGTGATGTCCTCTTGGAACAGGGGAAATTGCCCTGGGACGTCAAGGTCCGCGACGGAGTCGTCAAATGGCCTCTCAAGAGGCTTCTCGAGGAGTACATGCCTGCCGACTTCATCTACCGCAGGAAGAGCGGCTTTGTCCCCCCTTTCGTGCGCTGGCTGACGGACGCGGAATTCAACGACAGAGTGAGGAGCGTTCTGCTGGGCCGAGGCGCCTGCGTTTCCGAAATCATTCCCACACGGCTTTTGCAGGAACTCCTTGACGATACGCGGGCCGGGAAAAGACTCCGATCCCCCATCCTGAATACGCTTTGGGGAGCCTATTTTGCAGAGTCCTGGACGCGGGAGCGCCGATCGGACCGCTCCGCCGGGTCAGGGGTCTGAGGGAGCGGGGGGCCGGGCGGAATAAACGAACCGGTGGATTTTGCTCCCGAGTAATTGTATGTTTTTACAGCGGATCATGTAGGGAATTACTTTTTAAACACATAGGATATTCATTCAATCAAAGCGAATATCTTTGCGGATGCACGTAAGGAGAAGGGATTCATGCCGGAACAGGAAAGACGGGTCTCCGCGTCCAGGGAGCCGGGATTCCGCATCAAACCGGAGGTGCGGGATGCGCTGATGGGCCGCCCCAAGCCCGCGGCCTCACTCCCGAAAAGGGAACCGCTGACGCTTCCCGAACCCATATTCCCGCAATACCCGGAGAAACTGGGAGATGTGGATCCGGATCCGAAGTATCTGCCGTCGGAGGGGAAGCCGTACCGCAGCCGGGTCAATTTTTTCATCGTGAAACGGGCCATGCGCGGATGGCTTTATCCCTATCTGCGGTCCAGAATGGCCCCCGGGGATTTTCACCCCATTATCGCCTTCCTTTTTACGGACTATAAATGCAACCTGGATTGTCATTACTGCTGGGCTTTCAATAACAGGACCCCGGGCATGACCGAGGACGTGGCCAGGCGATCTATCGACTGGCTGTACGATCTGGGTTGCCGTGTTCTTGCTCTGATGGGCGGCGAGGTGCTGATCCGGCCCAAATTCGTTCACAAGGTCATCTACTATGCGGCGAAGAAGGGCTTCTGGATTTATGTGCCGACCAACGGCCGTCTGATGAGGGAAGATGTCATCGATCGGCTGGCCGATGCGGGCATGGCTACCGTGAATCTCGCCGTCGACTCGGTTGAGGATCGCGTGGAACTGCCCAAGGCTCTAAACCCGATCCTCCCGTATTTCAAATACCTGATTAAAAAGCAGTACGTTTACGACTACAGCGTTTTTTTCAACATCAACATCACGCGGATCAACCTGGAAGACGTCAAACAGCTCACCGAGATCGCCAGGGATTCGGGCATCGCCACCGACTACCACATCAATGAATCCCCGATGCTCGACCAGCCCCATTTCGCGCACCAGAGCGGCAACAGCACGTTCATCACGAAGGAGGACTGGCCCAGGATCGACGAGCTCGTGGACTGGCTGATCGAAAAGAACAAATCCGGTTACAAAATGGTGAATTCCGTCCGGCGCCTGCAGGAGATGAAAGCT
This sequence comes from uncultured Acidobacteriota bacterium, assembly GCA_964481255.1. Lineage (GTDB taxonomy): Bacteria > Acidobacteriota > UBA6911 > UBA6911 > UBA6911 > UBA6911. The sequence continues at coordinate 8,230 of CAYZTZ010000075.1, forward strand.
TTCATGCGCGGGAAGCTCCAGGATTGGGAGTGCCGCGCCGGACAGAACTCTCTTATCATCCGGACCGATGGCACGCTCGCCCCCTGCTTCCCGATGTACTCCACGACCCACAACTGGGGCGTGATCGAGGAGCCGCGCATCGATCCCGAATACCTCCGCAGGATCAAACGCGACTGCCAGCCGAACTGTTTCTCAACGCTCAATCACAATCTTGCGTTCTGTTATCACGGGAGCCGCGCGATACGATGGACGATCAAACAGGCCCTCCGTGGATTCCGGGGAACGACCGGTAGTTTCGAGGAGTAGGCGTCGCTCTATTTTCCCCGGGTTAAGCTTGTTGCCTTATGAAAAGGGTAAAGATCCATCCGGATAACCCGCAGGGCCGTTACCTGAAGATGGCGGCGGAAGTTCTCCGCGACGGCGGGCTCCTGATTTATCCCACCGATTCCGTCTACGGGCTGGGCTGCGACATCCTCAACAAGAACGCGGTCGAGAAAATCTACCAGTGCAAAGGCAGCGATAAGCGGAAACTGCTCAGCTTCATCTGCCCCGATCTGCAGGGCATCTCGCAGTACGCGTACGTCTCCAATTCCGCGTACAAGATCATGCGGCATCTTCTGCCCGGCCCCTATACGTTTATTCTCAACGCCACGAGGCAGGTGCCCAGGATCCTTCTCGAGAAAAAAAAGACGGTCGGCATCCGCGTCCCGGACAATGCCGTCTGCCAGGGGCTGCTGGCCGCGTTCGGCCGCCCGATCATCAGCACCAGCGCCTGCCTTCACGATCAGGATTACCTCAGCGATCCCGAGGAGATCGCGGCGACGTTCGCGCATCTGGCGGACCTCTTTCTGGACGCGGGCCCCGGAGGCCTCGAGCCGTCGACCATCATCGACCTTACCCAGGATGAACCGGCCCTGGTGCGTCAGGGGAAAGGCAAGGTATAAAAATCGGGAACGAAGCGGCGGGTCCGCGCTCGGCCCGGGATAAGCGGGATTTTGAGGTTCTTCCCCGGAATCGGCGTATCCTTAAGTTCATTAAGGATTCCCTCACCAACGCCATTCCGGGGAATGGACCTGCTTGCTATATAGCAGAAAGCCGAATCGGCAATGTCAAATCGGAGTTAAGAATTGTAAAAGAATCCGTGCGGCAATGACCCCGTTCCCTTCAAATCCGCCCCAGCAACATATACCAGATATATCCGATGTATTCATGATAGGCCCACTGAAGCCTGGAGAAATTATCGAGTGAAGGAATGAATCTCTGGAAGAAAACGGCCGCGCGTCGGCGGAAACCGGCGTCTTTCGGGTGGCGCTGCAAAGCCCGGATGCAGGCCGGGGCGGGGACCGGGGCCATCCGCAGTCTTCGGGCCACGGCCATAGCGCGTCTCAGATCGCACGCCGCAGTCACGAGGATGAAGGGATCGGATCCCACAAGCTTCTTCACCTCATGGAGATTCTCGAAGGTATCCCGCGAATTTGCCTCCACGATAAGATCCCCGGCCGGCACCCCCATCTGGTGAAGAAAGTCCGCCATCAGGGCGGCGACCGGTTTGTCGCCCTCGCGGACCACGCCTCCGGACAAAATCAGGGCTGATCCCGGAAGAAGCCGGTACAGGCGCAGGCCTTCCGACATCCTGCATAGCGTTTCCCCGGAAACATTGCTCGTAATCGGGAATCCGGGATATTCCTCGGCGTAGCCTGCGAGAACCACAATCCTGTTGATCTTGGGCTCCGCGGGGGGAAAGAGCATGGGAGCATAAGGCCGTTCCAAGCTCAGTATCAGGTATTCCGCCAGAGGGGAGAAAAGAAAAACCAGGAACAAGAAACCTCCCCAGACCAGCAGCCGGCGTCCGGCCCGTGAGCGCCGCCTGAAAACGGAAAGCGCGAGGCCGGAGGCGGTCAGGATGGTCATGATTCCCACGGGGGAGAAAGTGAACTCGGCCAGTCTTTTTATCAGTTCCATGAGTGAAACCGCCGGTGGGTCCTGAAAGCGTGAATCGGTTGAGTTTTGAGGGATGGCGCAGGAATTAAATCATGAAAAGCCCCGGATTCCAAGACGGATTCGCGCGGCCCCGCCGGATTCTCGCAGTAGCGGGCCTCAATTGCTCGTGTATCCAATAAGGGTTAAAACGAGGAGTGCCGGCTGGTTCCTGTCGTCCACGACCTTGCGCACGGCGGAACCGAAGGCTGCGATATTCCCCTTATGGGCCGTGCCGGGGATCCTGAGCTTTTGGGGATTATAGAGCAGCTGAACATCCATGCCTAACCGGGATATCCGCGGCCCTGCCTCGCCGGACAGCTCGCCGGCCGAATCGGCAAGAAGACGCTCAAGGTCTTCCTTGCTGTATGGGACGCTCAGAGCATTCACCGTTCGCGACGCGAGTTCTTCGAGCACAGGGTCCCGCCGGGCGGAGGCGCGGCCCTTCTGCGAACCCAGATCGCCGAATCGGTTCAACAACATGTCATGCACCGCGGATTCCCGTAATTCCTCGCGCGGACTGACGAAGATTTCCGTTATATAGAGCTCCTTTTCGTATGGCGGGGCGCAGCGGACGACGCCGATCCCTATCCGCGTCACGTCCTCGGCCAGGATGTTTCTTTCATGCCCCGGACTTTCGATGAGTGCGCTTTGGGCGGTAAGGATCGTCGGTGCGCTGGCGACGTTTTCCCGCACCACTTCATGCGGATAGCCGGCCCGCCTAAGCCTTGTTGCAGGATCTCCCGAAGGGAGATTATGGCTGATGAACCCCTGAGCGGCCATCCCCGTGGAATGCTCCCGGGCGATTCGCGTCAGCGCCTCGTCCGGAATAAGCGGGCTGAGTCCCTGACGCGTGCGGTGCTGGTTGGTCAGAAGGAGCAGCTCCTGTTCCAAAGCCCTTTCATTCTCAGGACTTATAGCGCCGGCAGAGTTTAAAGCCCCTTCGGCTCGAGACTGCGGCACAAGAGAAAATCCGCCAAGTCCGGAAACAACAACCCCCGCTGAAAGAAGAAGCGATAAGAGCCTGAATGAACTCCGGAGCTTCATGCTCCATCCCCCGAAAAATTGCCTTGTGAATTTCTTATCGGCCGGGATTGGAGAAGGATTAGCCCGCTTTTCGGGGAAGGGCTCGGATTTAATGGTTCTGGAGGGGGTTGCGGGTCCTAAGATATTGATAAATAATGACATTGCGGATTCTGTTGAAAAATTACGCTGAACTTTGGCCGGATCATGGGGTTGCGGCGGTTTAGCGTGATTTGATGGATGGTTTCGACCTGTTCCGTAGCTTGAGCACCGGGCTCTGGAGCGAACGTCCGCCACCAAACTGAGCGCTGGATGGACACAACTCGCCGAAAATTCTAGACATCCGGACGGCGGCGGCCGATATATAATTACAGGTTGCAGGATTCGCGCTTCATTCTGTTGCGGCGACCCGCAATAGATGTCTCGAAATCCTGGACCGGCAAAATCGGGTGATTGAATTGGTTTACGTGAGGAAGAGGATTGGAAGGAGACGCACCTTCCTGCAGAAGCACAGGGTGTCGGTGCTTTTTCTGATCTGCGTCGCCGCGGTCCTGTTGTCTGTCCTGGTATTCAGCGCTCTGCGCCCCACGCCGCCGACGGGGTATTACTCGCCGCACCCTCTGCCTCAAACGGGCGGTTGGATATCACAAACTCCGCTTCCCGTCCGCGAATACGAAAGGGTCGTTTACCCGTATTCCGTCATTCCGGGAGGAGTGCGCAACCGCGGCGAACTCGCTGCCAACATGAGCAGCGACCGCGTTGTGGCCGAGCATTTCGCCGATTTCTCGGTCGGACAGGCCCGGATGGTCAATTTGGAAGTGACAAGGAATGTGTACGTTTCCTATCGCATCCGGGATAAGGTTTTCTGGACGTCCAAGACCCTAAAGATTCCGAAAGGCGAAACGCTGATCACCGATGGGCGCAGTTTTGCCCGCAGCCGCTGCGGCAACAGGATTTCGGTCGAGCCTCAGGCTCCTGTGTCCGAGGAGGAGCCGGAACCTGAAAGCTTCGACATCCCTGTGCTGGCGCGGGCGGAACCGGGGGAGCTGGCGACCCTTCCGCCGTCGGGTTTGGAGCTCAGAGAGGTTACCCCTATAGTCCCGTATTTCCCCGTTCCGCCGCCGAAAATTCTCCCCTATTATTATCGTCCGTTGTTTGTAGTGTCTCCGCCCCCTGAAATCCTGGTGCCCGAGCCTTCAGGGTGGAGCCTGCTGTTGACAGGCCTGTTTGTGCTTCTGGCCCTGCGTTTCTACAGAATCTTGCGAGAGAAACAAGCGAACAAGCCGTAGCGGGCTCAGGAACGCCCCGGGTTTCACCGTGCGGCATAGCCGCGTCCGAAGCTAAGTACCGGTGCTCATAATTACGATGACGTATGCGCCGAGCGCGGCGGGCACTTCTACATTCTGCGTTTCAAGACCGCTTTGCCCGGCCCCGTTCGATATGCGATTTTCAATGGAAGCATCTATGCTACAATTCGCTGTAACTCATTGAATGGAACGCATCCGCATCGGGAGGCAGGCATGAAAATCGTGGACGGGAAGGTGGCTTTTATCACCGGCGGGGCCAACGGCGCGGGCTACGGCATGGCGAAGGCTTTTCTCAAAAACGGCATGAAGGTCGTCATCGCCGACATCCGGCAGGACAGCCTCGACAGGGCGATGGCCGATTTCGGAAACGACCGCAGCATCCACGCGGTCCGGCTGGATGTCACCGACCGTGAAGCCTTCGCGAGGGCCGCGGACGAGGCGGAGAAGGTGTTCGGCAAGGTCCATATTCTTTGCAACAACGCCGGCATCAACCTGTTTGTGCCGATCGAAGAATGCACCTACAACGACTGGGACTGGGTCATGGGCGTCAATTTCGGGGGCGTGGTCAACGGGATTCAGACCTTTATCCCCCGAATCCGCAGGCACGGCGAGGGCGGGCATATTGTCAACACCGCGTCCATGGCCGCTTTTCTCCCGAGCCCGAACGCCGGCATTTACACGGCGTCGAAATTCGCCGTCCGCGGTCTCAGCGAGGCCCTCCGCTTCAGCCTGTATGCTTACAATATCGGCGTTTCCGTCTTCTGCCCGGGCCTGATCAACAGCATGATTTACGAGAGCGAAAAGACCCGCCCCGAGCGGTTCGCGTCGCCGGAAAACACCGCGAGAAGCCAGAAGACGATGGATATTCTGCCGGAAATACACAAGGCGGGCATGGCCCCGGAAGAGGCGGGGGAGAAGGTCCTGGAAGGCATCCGCAAGAACAGTCTGTACATCTTCAGCCACGGGGAATTCAAGGATGAGCTGAGGGAGATATTCGACGAGGCCCTCGAAGCTCTGCCGGAAGAGGAAGCTCCTGCGGCGAGGCTCGCGTTTGAACGCACGCGGCGCGAAGCCCTGAAGAAGGCCAGGGAGGCGGCCGACCGAATAGGCTAGCGCCCACGGCGGTTCAAGCGGGTGGAAAGCGTCCCCGGAATCCAGCTTATCCGCGTTATTATGCGTTGTTTATCCGTAAATCTCCCCTTGAGGCCGGGTCGGCGCTCTATTCCGCGGAAGTGACGTACGTCACCAACTCGAATTCCCTCCGCGTCGAAAAAGGATAAGACTGCATTTACAGGAGCGAATTGCGTATGGAGACGACCGCCCGCAGCGAGCCGACCTCGACTTTCGGCAGATACACGCTCATCGAAAAAATGGGAGAGGGCGCCCTTGGGCGGGTTTATCGGGCATTGGATCCCAAGCTCGGGCGGCCGGTCGTCGTGCGGATACTGGACAGCGGAGCCGGATCCGACGCGCAGCTCGAGGAGCGTTTTTCCCGTGAATGCCGCGCAGCCGCCGGCCTGCAGCATCCGAACATCGCGGCTGTTTACGAGATAGGCAAAGATGGATCTTCTTTCTATCTCGTCACCGAGTCTCTCGGCCCGAACAACCTTAAAACCCTGATAGCGCGCAAGCCGTCCCTTCCGGTGGAAACGAAACTCTCGGTCGTGATCCGCGTGGCTGAAGCCTTGGCCTATGCGCATCAAAACGGTGTCCTGCACGGCGGGCTGACGCCGTCCAAAATTCACCTCACCGGCGAGGGCGAGGTCAAAATAAGGGATTTCGGCATCACGCGCGCTTTGACTCGAGACCCCTCCATCGCCCCGGCGCGTCCCGCCGAACCCCTGTACCTGTCTCCGGAGGAAGTGCGGGGCAAAGAGGCGGACGCTCAGTCGGAAATCTTCTCGGCGGCCACACTTTTTTATGAGTGGATCACCTGGAAACATCCCTTTCACGATCCCGATGCCCGCAAGGCCTTGGACAACATCCTCCAGGACACGGAGCTCCCCGCCTTTGAGCGCTTTCCCCACGAACCTCCGGGCCTATGGCCGATACTGAAAACGTGTCTCGCCAAGGACCCCGGGGACCGCTATGGGAGCATGGAAGAGGTTTTGAGGGCGTTCCGGGAACTGCTGAAGGACGTGGCGGACGACGCCCGTTTCATGCTGGCGGAGCTTCATGCGTCGCTCGGCCCACTGAAGAAGGCGGCGTCCCGCCCCGGCGCACCCGAAAGCGCGATCCGTCTTCTTCAGGACGTCCAGCAAACCCTCGCCGCCGACGAGCGCGCCGATTACTCTTCGCTGGACAGGCTCATGAACGGGCTGATCAAACACCAATCCGTGCTCAAGGAGGCGGCAGGGGCGCCGCAGACTCTGGACGCGTCGCGCTTCCTTTCCATGCCCGGGATCCTGGAAAGTCTTGCCCCAACGGATTGGGCCGGACCTTCGCAGGATTCCGCGGCATATCCCGAAGGTGTCGCCGCGCAGGAACGGGCCGTCGCCCCGTCGGCTGCGGCCGGCTTAGCCGAGCAAATGGCCCGGTCTTCCGACACGCTCATTTCCCCGCCCGCGGCCGTCACGCCTCCCGAAAAAGGCGCGGAGCCTGTTCGGAGCAGTCCCTTGGAAGCCTCTACGCTACTGCCGGTGGCGGTCGTAGAACCCGCGGCGGGATCCTCTCAAGAGGCGAACGCCGATTCAATGTGCGCCGAAAGCGCCGCTCCCGTGCCCGAAGAAGCTACGCGGATTGAGATCGTCGACGCGGAGCCGCAGAGTGTTCCGGAAACCGTCCGCACCGGAAGCTTCGCCTGGTTTCATTTGCTGTCCTATCGTTCGGTTGCGGCCGTGCTCTCCATCCTGCTCCTCGCCGCCGCGTTTTATATCCTGCTCGAAAAGGGCGCGGCCGAATCCCTCAGCGGCGGCTGGCCGATCGGCGTGCGCGATGCGCAGACTCCGAATTCTACGCCCGTCCGTCAGCCGGCGTCCCAAACGGCGGGCTCTGCGGTCAAAGCTCCTGCGAACAGGAAGGCAGCGGTCCTGCTGCAGGAAGCGCGGGCTCTTGCGGGCGAGAACCGGCTGGAGGAAAGCAAAGTCCTTCTGCGGAGGGTTCTGGAGATCGACCCGGCCGGCGAAGAAGCCGCCGCGGCCTTGAAAGAGGCGGAACAGGCCTCGGCCACGGGCTCCGGGAGCGCCGTGGACCCCGCGCTGGAAAAGCGGCTGACAAGTGTCTCCATGATGATTCAATCGGGCAAATTGCAGCGCGCCAAGTCGGAAATCGACAAACTGCGACGGCTCTATCCCGACTCCCCCGAGGTGAACGCCCTGCGCAGGAGATGGCAGGCCCGCAGCGCCAAGGAGGCCGAGGCGCTCGCGCGGCGGGAAGAGGAACAGAAGGCCGCGCAGAAGCTCAGGCAGAAGGAAGAGGAATGGGACCGCAAAGTATCGGAGTTCGTCGCGCAAGGAAAATACGCGGAGGCTGAGGGCGTCCTGAATCTCTGGCTGGCTGAAGACCCTCAGAATTCAAGGGCGCTGGAACTCGATGCCAGAGTCCGTGAAATCGAAAAACACCTGCAAACCTATGCTTCGGCACTATCCGAAAACAGATATCAGGACGCGCTCAACGCCCTTGCCGCGGTGGAACGTCTGAATCCGGCGGATTCCGGCCTGGCCGAATTGCGGCGGCAGGCGGAGGCGAAAAAGGCCGCCGCCAAAGCCACCCTGACCATTTACCGTCTGGGCGCCAAAGGAACGCTTCTTCTGGACGGCAAGCCGGTCGGCAGCGACGGGGAGGTCTCCGGCGAAAGCGTCGCGATCGGGAATCACACCCTTACCATAGAGGAAGCGGGAAGCCCGGTCATGATCCGGAACCAGGAATTCGCTGAAAACCAGAGAGTGGTGCTCGCCTATGACCTGTCGCGGCTGAGCCTTCGCCCCATGACGGAGGCGGACAGGGAAATGCTGGCTCAAAGAAGGGCAAAGGAGGCCGTGCACCGCTTCACGGCGGAGCATAACCACGGCATCTTCCGCGGGAGCTGCAGAGGCGAGCTCTCGATAAGCTTCTCGGACGTCATCTACAAATCCTCCGGCGGGGAACACGGGTTCCGGATGCCCTTCCACCTGCTCAACATTAAAGGGAGCGGGAGATCCGTCGACCTCGTTTTCGCTTCGGACAGCGAGCACTACCAGAGCTTCAGGTTTCAGGACGCGCAGGCGGCGGACAAATTCAGGCAGACATGGAATGAGCTGAAGGCTCTGGGACGATAGAGGACGCCGCTC
>CAYZTZ010000076.1:0-10859 GCA_964481255.1 uncultured Acidobacteriota bacterium
ATCGGTCCCTTTCCCGGGTTTTCCCCTGATCTTCGATAAGATCCCGTTGTGTAAAGTCTCAGGAATTCTTTAACTTTTCAGAGGAATTATACCGCAGTCAGGCAGGAAAACGGATAAAAGTGGCACACATTTGCTTTAGCCACAGCCTTGCTGCCGCTGCAGGATAGGTGCTTCGATTAGAAATTAAACCGGTCGCCCGGTACTGCTGGGCCACTGGGACGTTGAAGCCGAAATGATGGGCCGGGCAAGGACTTCTTCGGAGCCTTTTATCTCAATCCCGATTTGCCTGAAAGGAAGCGGAATTTGGAGATAGGGCCCCATTTAAACTGTCTTCCGGCCACACCTGCATGGATTCTTTCAAAGCGCGAGCAAGGAAGGCGTCTCCAGCCGAAATGCGGGCGCGCACTTCCTCTTCAGTATACACAAGCATATCCGTCGGATAGACGGGGGCATAGTCGAGGAACCGGCCGATCCGCTCCGGGGCAGGCTGGTTCGATTCTCGCAAAATGATGAGCAGATCCAGATCGCTGCGGCTCCCGTAGTCTCCCCGGGCCAAAGACCCGAAAAGAAGAATTCTCACCACTTCCGGATGCCGGTCTGCAATCCGACGAGCCGTCGTCCTGGCGAGATCGATGATCTCATCCTTGTTGACGAATCTCGCTCCGGCAGAATTCCAGAATGGATTTTGCATGCTCAATCGACTCCTTTGCGTCTCTGTTCGTGTAATAATCCGTAGGGGCGCCGGCGTCGAAACCGTTTGGATATCGGGTTTGTATATAATGCTTGTCAAGCGCCTTCGCCGAATCGAGAAGAGCTTCCGGCAACCTGGCTGAAACCGCCTCAGGCAAGCCTCGAATCAATGCCAGCAGAGAATGCCCCCAGGGATCGCCGTGAAGCGAATAATAGAGCGCCTTAACCGCCTTTTCAGCCGCCTGTTGGGCTGCAAAACAACTCCATTCATAGTCGCCTTCGCGGGCCGATGTTTCCGCATGCTCGAGATCTGCCTCGGCCTGGCGGAACCAGTCCATTCTCCGGTTTGTCATAGCATTATTGTACTCACAGGGAAATACGCCGGCAAGCCAACCGGTTCTTTAATTAGGATATTTATTTTGCCGGCGCGCGCTGCTTCAGCTCCTCAAACCAATTCAAGACAATATTGATGCGGCGGATGCCTGCCGCGGCGGATTCGGCGGGCCCGGATTCTTTCATCATCAAAAACCGCTTGCCGTCGCGGCTGATATCCCATGGATCTAAATCGCGCGTGCCGCTGAACGCACGTTCCAGAGAAACATAAACACCCCGAAAAAGCGTTTTGGGGGCTCCGGCGGTAAAGCCTGATTCCGTGTTCACCGGAATCGCTATGACCGCATCTCCGTTTCGGTAGAATACCTCCCGTCCGTCGAGCGACCACAACGGGCTGTGGCCTCCGTCAGTGGAGACTGGCCGTTTATCCTTTTCTACATCTGGGAACGGACGCACATAGATCTCATCCCGTCCCGATTCATCGGACGTATAGACCATCCATTGCCCATCGGGCGAAATTCGCGGCTGATATTCGGTATGCTTTTCCTGCAGCAGCGGCTTATATGTATGGCCGCCTTCCATCGACAGCGTCCCGATATCGAGATTGCGAGGATCAAGCGAAACAGATTTTGTTACGACCATGGTTTTGCCGTCTCGTGACCATGAGGAAGGCACTATAAGCCCGCCTATAATTGTTTCCTCTTTTCCAGTGCCGTTCGCCGCCCGCCGGTTTAAGAAATAACCACCGGCCTCCAGCCGAAACGAAACATAGGCGATCTGTTTTCCGTCAGGAGTCCAGAGTGGAGAAAAGTCGGCGCCTTTGTCCAAGGTCAGCCGCGTCCTGGTTGGGCGAACGAGATCCAGGAGCCATATGCTTCCGCTATTCATTCCACTCCCAATGCCCAGAGCCAGTTGTGTTCCATCGGGAGAAATTCTCGGATTGACATATGCATCCGGCTGAGCTGCCAGCGATTCAGTTTTTCCATTCCGGTCCACCCACACAAGCGAGCGTTGAGCATGGATCGATGAATCAGCCGACTCCGGAGCATAAACCAATGTGCCTGAGTCGGACACGGCGAATTGCGGCCAGAGCCCGATCCGAGCAACTCTCTCAGCCATCGAAGCTTTCCCACCCGTGAGCTCGAGTTTTTGAGGATCGAAGGGAACCGCCATGAGCACATTTTCGGTTGCGTAGAGTATGTGGCCGGTTGGGAGATATTGTGAATACCCTACCACACCCTCCAGCAGAATCTTGCGCTTACCCGATCTGAGCGGTTGTACGGCAATATCTGTCCCTACTAACCTGCCGTCCGGGTTGAGACGGTAAGTCCAGAATAAGACTGATTTCCCATCGGGCAGCATTTGTGGGTTGATGAATCCTTCAGCCTCTCCGGCCTTAATGAGCTCTTCAGGAGTCCCCCCGTCGGCGGAGACACGCATGATTCCTCGGCCGCTCTGAGTAAATAGAATCGTGTCGTTCGCCGCCCAGTGAGGACGTCCAATAGATACCGCATCAGCTATAGCAACAGGCTCACCGCCGCTGACGGCAACCTTTTTCAGCTTTCTGTCGTTAGACGACCAAAAACCTATGCATTTGCCATCAGGAGAAAAGAAAGGCTCCCTGGCGCCCTCGGTTCCGGCCATGAATCTGGCGTCCAGTTCATCAATCGAGCGCCGGTAAAGTCCGGCGGCGGTGCTGTAGGCGAATTGACGGCCATCCGGCGAAACGGCAAGGGCGCGCTCCAGCAGGTGACCGTACTGCTGATCTTTTGGGATCTCGTGATAGAAGCGCGTAACCTGGCGCGGCTCGGATTTCCTGAAATTCCAGACAACTGCTCCGGAGACAACCGCGGCCAGGATAACGATTGCAGCAACCCATGAAAGCGGCAGCCGCCATTTTGACAGCCGCTCCGCCTGAGCGGGAAGCTGCACCCAAATGCCTCCAGAATCTGCCAAAGCCTGCTCAATCTCGTATCGCGCGTCGGCAATGTCGTGATACCGGCTCTTCAAATCCTTTTGCAGGCATCGCGTGATTGCCTCTCGCACTCTCGGATGAAGGTCAGAAGGAAGGTGATCCAGCTTTACCTCCCCTTTGATTACGGAAGCAAGAATCTCGCTGACATCCTCGCCTTGAAAGGCTGCCTGGCCTGTTAGCATTTCATACACCACACAGCCGAAGGCCCAGATATCGGCGCGTTTGTCGACGGCTTTTCCGCGCGCCTGTTCAGGCGACATGTATGCCGCGGTGCCGAGGATGACGCCCTGCTGCGTGGCGGCGTTGCTGAGCGTGGGGGAGTTGGAGAGGTTCAGGTTTTCCCGGTCGCCGGCGAAGGCCTTCGCGAGGCCGAAGTCGAGAACTTTCACTTTGCCGTCGGGAGTGACCTTGATGTTGGCAGGCTTCAGGTCGCGGTGGATCACGCCTTTCTCATGCGCGGCTTCGAGGGCCTCGGCAATTTGCAGGGCAAGCCTTAGAATATCCGGGACTGATGCCGGCGAGACGCCGGCGCTCCCAGCAATAACCTCCGCCAGCGTCTGGCCTTCCACAAGTTCGAGGACCAGGAAGTTTGTTCCATCGGATTCTTCCAATCCGTAAATGGCGGCGATGTTGGGATGATTCAGTGAAGCGAGCAGCTTCGCTTCCCGCTGGAAGCGTGCGACGCGGTCCGCATCCCGGGCGAATTCTTGGGGCAGGACCTTGATTGCTACATCGCGCCCGAGTTTCTGGTCTTTCGCCCGAAACACTTCCCCCATTCCTCCCTTGCCGAGTTGGCTCGTGATCTCGTAATGGCCGAGCGTCTTGCCGATCATAGGGAAGGCCTCCTTCGAATCGACAGCCGATGAAATTATCCGAGATGCTATGAAAGAAACGATATTTGATCGGGCTGTTAATCGGTTAGAAGTCCAATCATACCAGGTTTTCTAGCCGAGCCTTAAGCTCAGGCAGGTCACGACGGATGATCTCCCAAATGATTTCGAGATCCAGCCCGAAATAGTCGTGAACAATTCGATTGCGTAATCCGCCGATCTTGTTCCATGGGATCTCGGCATTTCGTGATGTGAAATCGCCCGGCAATTGTCTTGCTGCTTCGCCAAGCACTTCGAGATTACGGACTACCGCATCAATAGTCTTCTCATCCAGCAGGAATGTGGAATGATCAAGCCCCGCGATATAAAGCTGAATCTTGCGAACAGCCTCCAGCATGTCTTGCACCAGCAAATCCGGATCGCGCTTAGGCATCAATCAGCTCCGGTTCAATCCGTTTCCAGTAAGCAGGTTTTATCGCGCGTCGCGATACCAGGTCCACGCGCATCCCCAGTGCCCGTTCAAGCTCTTCCGCAAGTTCCACAAATCCCATTCCGATCGATGGATCCACTTCCACCAGAATGTCGATGTCACTTTTGTCCTGCGCATCGCCCCGCGCCCATGATCCGAAAAGCGCCAGGCGCCGGATTGGATAGCGGCGGCTCAAAAGCTCCTTCTGCTCACGCAATATGCACAATATCTGTTCTTTTGCCGTCATACTATTACTCTATATTGGAGAGTGCAGCTAATCCACGCTTAACTCAAGCTGACGCCTCGACTTTATTAACCGTCTCATAATAATATGAGCTAGGCTGCATCCTGTGTAGTTTCACTTTGGAAATATGCCCGTACACGATCGGGGGACTTTTGAATGGACCGGAGATCTCCCAGTACTTTACGCTTTAGATGCTCAGGGCTGGTGATCACTTTGCGGCCGATGGAGTTGTTCTTGACGTCATTCCATACACGCTCGTCGGGATTCAGTTCAGGTGAGTAGGGAGGTAGGAAGAAGAGGCGGAGTTTTCCCTCCGTAGAAGCCAGGAACCTCGTTACCATCTGAGCCTTGTGAGCGGGATGGCCGTCGACGATGAGAAAAATCGGACGATCCGAGTTGTATAGCAGGCGCCTGAGGAACTCGATGAAGACCCGCGCTCCCACTCGTCCCTTCGTAACCATGAAACGAAACTCTCCTTGAGCGCTGACTGCCGAAATAAGGTTCAATCCGAAACGAGCTCCGGTGCTGCTGACCACAGGCGTGCGGCCTTTCGGAGCCCATGTCGTCCCGGCATGGTGGTCCAAACGTATCCCCGCCTCGTCCCCGAAGAATATCCTGGCATTCAGGCTTTTCGCCAGGGCGCGGATCTCAGGATACTCTTCCTCGAGCCAGCGCTGAACATCTTCAGCACGTTGCTGATACGCCCGCCACACCGGGCGCTGAGGGGTCAGCCCCAACTGGTTCAAGATCCGACAGACCGAGGCCTTGCTCAGTTGGACGTGATATTTCTGTCGGATCAACTCTCCCACCATGCGGGCAGTCCACAGAGCGAAGGTGAACTTCAGCTGAAGCGGATTCTTGGACGTGATGGTGTCATAGAGCCAGCGCAAGGCTCTGCCGTCCAGTATGGGAGGTCGGCCACCTCGTTTCCGGGCATCGAGAGCGCCCCATCCCCCATGTCGGTACAGTGCCAGCCAGGTGTACACTGTCGCACGCGTAACTCCAAGAGCTCTCGCTACACTGGAAGGAGATTGGCCTTCCTGAACGCTTCCAACGGCACGCTTTCGAAGTTCAGTCAGTGTTTTGTGATCCAATCGTCTTGCATCTTTCTTGAACATGCATGGATAATAATACAGGTATATACATATGTCAAGACTATTATGAGACGATTAATATGCGGCCTGCTTTGGCGCAACTGCAGGGAATGCTCTCGCTTTTTTATCTCAGCAGCTTGATCGTTACGCTTATTCTGCCGGGATTCTTGTCGCATGGAGCGCCGGCCAAATCGACGACGCCTTTCCCTTCCTTTGATGATTCCACCCCTTGAGCCTTCAGGTTGCGGATTCGGGAACAGGACGATTCCGTGCTGCCGTAGCCGGGGAATTCAAAAACCAGAAGGTCCGGCGTCGACGATTGCCAAACGTAGGGGATATCCACAGCCTCAAACTCGATATCCTCCGTCCATTGAGCCGGATCGCGGCCATTCTGCAGCAACGGGGCGACCACATGTTGTGTAAGGCGCACTCCTTGTATGCGCTGGAGCGAAGGGTCCAGCTGGACCACCATGCTGGCTGTTGTTGTCTTCTTTTCCGGATAACCTGCGTAGCTCGAACTGCCCACGCCTATATGATTTTGCAGAATTCCGCCGGACAAAACACCTGATTCCTGCCATGTTGCCGTGAATGTGGTGCCCTCTCGTGACACGGCCCGGAATCCGGCACTCGGCCTCCAGCTTTGAACATCTCCTTGGCTTTTCACTGTTTGGGGATTTCCAGGCTTTCTGTAAGTGAAGTCTCTGACTTGCTGAACAAGAGTGCTGAACTGGTGAGCAACCTCAATTTCATAGCCGCGAGCATCGATCGACTGAATAGTCTTGGGACCATAAGGCGGCAGTTGTCGGATAAGCGGCGACTGCTCTTGATAGCGCGGAGCCCTGCGAACCCATTGGCTCCGAAACTCTCCGGGAACTCCCACAGCAACTCCCAACTGTATCTGCTCAGCGAAATCTCCCTCCACCCGCATCTGCACCTGACGGCTGCCGGAAACAACGGGGCCGGTTCCCCTATAGGTTGCCTGGTCCGAACGACTTAGGGAGAAAAGTTGTGAGCCGTTGGAAATATCCGTCCCGATGTACTGCTCGCCGGATTTTTCAAACCGGACAACCTGCGGATTGTTTCCACTGTTGGTAAACCGGCTGTACGCATTGCGTTCGAAGAAACACTGCCTGAGGAAAACGTCGTGGCGGGCATACCATCTCGTATTGAATCTTCTGCACAGGAACCACTCCCCTTCGATATTTCCCAGATCCGCACCCGGTTCGGCCGGCGAAGCCGGAATTCCAGTGACTGCCGGCCGCGGCGGATCGGCGGGAGGCGTCGGAGCCTGTGTGATCTTGGATTGAGGTTGCGCCGTTACGCTGGAGAGTGCACGGATGCGCTCGGACGCCGTTTCCCATGCGTGCATAATCATGCGGATTTGCGTGGCAAGGTCGGCATTGTTCAGGAGCGACTCCATCTCGGCGCGGACATCCCTCAGATCCGCGCACCGGCCGGTCACAACTTCCGTTTTCTCGTATTCGATCAGGATGCCGACCGCCTGGCGTAGATGATTCACCGCGTCCTTGCGCGCCTTTTCAATCAGTGGAACCTGGCCCGTCAGCCGGGCGCCTTCCGCGAGCTGAAGGCTCGTTTGCCCGAATGCCATATGGAACCCCAGGCGCATATAGGCGCCGTCGCAATTGGGCATCCGTTTCCTGTCGCCCAGGACCTGAAAGGTAACCTGTTCGGCCAGATTGCCGGCATAGGAGGAAACCGCGAGGGCGAGCTGCTCCCGGAGTTCTCCGCGCGGACTTGCGATTACCTGCTCGGCCCAGGTCCGGCAGCGAATCTTTATCTCGCTCCAATGCGGCCACGCCTTATAGGGCTCGTAACTTTCGCGGTTGGCCCACATCGAATGCTCCCCGGCCATTATCAGGTGATTGATGATGTCCTGATCCGCCGGGCCGTCCGTGTATCGGCCATAGGCCGCCGCCCATCCCATGCGGGATCCCGCGGCGAATATATGCCACGCCGCCGGCTGTCCCTGTTGCTGGAAAGTCAGGGACGGAATAAAGGGAGTTGTCGTTCCTCCACGGGTCCCGCTTGCGGAGCCGCCCGTGGTCGGGACTTGTCTGGGGCCCCGTCCACGTTCTGTTTCATCCTGAGGTTCGAGATCACGGTTGGGCACAAGCTCCAGACCTCTGTCGCCGAAACCTCCGCCCGGACTGAGATCCTGCGGCTCTGCATCCGGCGGCGGAGAGGCGGCGTTTTCTCCGAGCAACGAGATTCCATCCTGCCGCTCATCTTCGACGGGCTCTGCTTCAATCGGAGGACTGCCTGTTTCTGGTTGATCGGGAGGCATCGGCGGCGCTGTGTCGGAAGCTGATCCTTGAGAAGGCCCCGGTTGATCCGCATCTCTGTTAACGCCGACATCGATTCCCCTGTTACCAAATCCTCCACTTGCGGGCGGCGCTGCGCCGGTTTGCGTCCCACCGGCTTGAGATTCGGGCTCGACAACCACAACACTATAATAGGCAATTTGAGTGGGATCTTCGGAAGTCCTGGCCTGGATAGTCACGGGTCCCGGCTTAAGTCCGGTCGCAATGCCGTCGCCTCCAAGTGAAAGAAGCTCCTCGTCATGGCTATTCCAAATAGCATTTGCATAGGGCCGGTTCCCCATGTCTGTCGCAATGAAACGGACGCTCTGGCCCACAAAAATTTCCGCAGATCCACCCGCAATCTTGATGCCGCCCGATACGTTCGGTTCAATCGGCGGAACCGCATTTTGTGAAGCCTGCTGCGGAGGCTGAGCCGGTGAGGCTGAGGGCGCGGGAGGAGTCTGCGGCGGCTGCTGCGATGGAGCGGGCGGGGTTTGGCCCGTGGGAGGCGTATTTCCGGAAGCCTGGCCTTGCTGGTTTTGGGCGGCCATCTGAGCTCTAAGGGGAGCGGACCGTAAACATCTGTCCGCTCTTTTTAAATTGGAGTCGCCGGTCTTGGCGGCGGTTATGCAAAGCCCTGCGAAGGCATCTGTTTCCAGAATGTCTGCCTGGATTTTATCGATGACCCTCCTCAGCTCTTGTATGTCTCCGTCCACCCGGCTCAGTCTCAATCCCGCGTCCCTGATTTCAGGCTTCTTCAACTCCGCGACAACAGAATCCAGGCTTTTCCACATCGATTCCGGCGCTGTGCAGAGAACCGTCCCGGCTATAAGCCACCACTGCAGCGGTGAATTGTTCACATCGTGGATCTTAAGCGTTTCCCTATAGGCATTAATCAGCGGCAGCAAATCGCCGGCAAACTCTTTTTGCCTGCTGTGGATTCTTTTCGCGATATCGTAGGCATCCTGAAAGGCCGGTGCCTCACGGGATAGTTTATTCGCCCATGGCATCAGCCGCGAGACTTCAGCTTCCACCATATCGAGATCCCGCCTGCGCATGTCCAAAGTGTTCAGGTCCACACCGCCGTCTTCGACCTTCTTGTCCCGCAGCTCACGCCACTTTTCCGCCTGTGCGGCGATTCTTTCAAGCCTGTCAAAATGCCGCCTGGCCTCCTGAAAATACTGCTCCGCTTTCGCCGGTTCCGTCGCCGCGCATGCAAAATCGACGGCTGTAACAAGATCATCGGATGCACGCAAATGTGAAGTCCGCTGTTCCTGGGTCATCCCGGCTATCGCAAGAGCGGCATAGAGCGTACTGAATGCCTTGATATCCATCAGGATGGAGTAGGTGTAGTCGAGTGAGTCGCTCCGGACCCGGCTTACAGCCTCAACCCACTGCTCCATGTCTCTTATGGACCGATCGTCGATATCCTTGAGCCCGTTCGCCTCATGCTCCATCTGCGCGAGGATGTCCATGATCTTTCCAGGAAGCATTCGCTGAAGTTCCAGCAGGTCTTTTTCGGCTTTTTGAAGCGCTTGCTGAGACTCCTGAGGCTCGGATCCGTCCCTGATGCATTCCTTGGCGATTCTTATGATATCGGTCAGCCCATAGGCAACTTTGTCATACTCTGACAGGCGCCGGTGGAGATCGATATTTATGAAATGCTGTCGGATAACGACAATCCTCATGTCGCCGGATGCCTGTGGCGCCTGTTGGGCGGGCAAAACGGCCGAACTCATTGTGACGGCAATAATGGCCGCCAGCATCCGCTCACTCCGCCGCTTTCTCATAAATGCGATGCGCTCTTTCAAACAAATCATAGATGCGCTCCATGGATAGGACTGATGACGCGCCATTTACAGTCGTCATTGAATTGCGAAACCGGCGGATATTTCCGCCGAACTGCCATCCCCGGTCAGGCGGATTCTAATAGTGTATTGTCCGCTTTGGGGCCCGGCCGACAGCTTCTTGCGAACATCGAAAGGCTTTCCATTCGGAGTCGTGAACGTATCCGGCGGCGGCTGATAAATCAGCTTGTCTTGAGAATAAATCGCGCTGTTTAGAGTTATGGGAATCTCTGCAGGCCTTCCGGGCGCCGTCACGGTAAAACGGATGTCCACGTGGAAATTGCCATTGGGGGAAACCTGCGAAGGAACAACCTTGACGTTCGCAATTTGTATTGCGGTGGTTCCGGTGAGCGGAATGGCGTCCTGGCGCGCCGCCGCCTGGCCCGATGTTGTCGCAAGATTGGATTTCCTGGCCTGCCACAAATTCCGGGCTTCCAGGCTGAGCCGTGGCAAGTCCGGAGTGATCCCGACGATGACGTATTTTTCCAGATATTGCCCCTGGCGCTCGACCATTAACCGGATGGGCTCGCCAAAAGGAGTTCCGCCGATTGCTTCGTCCGAGAATCTTTTGGCGTCCATATCCGCAATCGGTTTGCCTTCGAATTCCACGATAACATCGCCGGCCTGAATTCCCGCCAGATCCGCGGGCCCATTCTTTTGAACCCGGACGACACGTATCCCGGCGGCGCCCGGATCGATATCGATGCCGACCCGCTTCGTTTTTCCCTTCAGGCTGAAAGCTTTTTCGTAATCTCCGTTCTCCAGGCAAAGAGAAAGAAAATACCCCTCGATTGAAATCTTGCGTATCGCGTCCCCTGTTTCGTAAGCCTGCGCCATGGAGGCAACCGCTTCCCCCAATCGGCCTTCCTTTTGATGAATACGGGCTCTGGCTTCATGCAGGTATGTCACCGCCCCCGGATTGATTTCCACAGCCCTTTCAAAACTTTTTATCGATTCCTTGTAGTTGTTTTTATCAAAATACGCCGAGCCAATGCCGACGAGGCTCTCATCGTTCTCCTGGAGCGAATTTGCCTTGCGGAATGCCGCGAGCGCGTC
>CAYZTZ010000076.1:10959-16743 GCA_964481255.1 uncultured Acidobacteriota bacterium
GGCTCTCATCGTTCTCCTGGAGCGAATTTGCCTTGCGGAATGCCGCGAGCGCGTCCTCGGAGGCCCCGAGGCGTTGATAGAAATTGCCCAGTTCGTAGTGGGATCGCCACGCCCCGGGTTCAAGCTCCACGGCGCGCTTGGCATGAGAAGCCGCTTTAGCTGTATTGCCTTTGTCAAGATAAAGGTGAGACAGGCTCCTGTGGCTTACAGCGGTTTCCCCTATCGAATTGGCTTTTTCCAAAGCTGCGATTGCTTCGTCCGGTCTTCCCAACGCTAAATAGGCGAGGCCGACGCGGTGGTACGCTATCCAATGATCGGGATACTTTCCCAAAGCCTGCTGAAAAAGATCCATCGATTCATCGGTTTTACCCTGCGCCGCCAGCGCATCTCCACGCTTGATTAAATCGAGGTATTCGCGAAGCGCCGCATCAGGGTCCTGCCGATTGCTATCCCGCCTTTCTTGAAAGGACTGGCTGGCCAGCATTATGTTTTGCAGA
The DNA here is from genome assembly GCA_964481255.1 of uncultured Acidobacteriota bacterium. Lineage (GTDB taxonomy): Bacteria > Acidobacteriota > UBA6911 > UBA6911 > UBA6911 > UBA6911. The sequence continues at coordinate 11,457 of CAYZTZ010000076.1, forward strand.
CTCGTCGCGCTAAGACACAGGCCGAGAATAGTGACTGCAGATGCGATGATGCAAGGTCTCATTTTTTTCACGGAATACCCCCTGAATCCCAATATCTGCTTTCCCATCAACCTAAAAATTCCGGAACGATGAATGCCGCCCTGATATTAATTCAAACGGGATTCCCCTGCTTCATTTTTAAATTAGAACGTGTCGATATCCGCCTGATTTTCGCCACCAACCGCAACACAAGCGCCAGGTCATGGGCCGCGATGCGGTCGCCGCCAATACGGGCGGTCCCGCGCGCCTCGCAACCGCGGAGCTTCGCCGGCGAGCGACGAATATCCTCCAGCGCGCCGATCACTTGGCCCGCGAGTCGATGCACATTGTTCGGCTATGAATCCGCATGTCTGCGTTCGGCCAGGGAGCATGGACAGGGAGCGCCGTCTCCGGCCCTGCATCCGATCGGCGGAATATTCTGGTATCCGCCGACGCCGTTGCATTATCCATGTCGATGTCAATAATCCCCGGCTTCTTGTGGCGTCATCTGAAAGCTCTTGGGGTCGTAGCCCTGGCTCTGCAGCAGGTCATTGATCCTTTCCAATACAGTCGCGTCCAAGCTGCGCTGCCGCGCCAGGATCCAGCCGTACTTGCGGTCGGGTGAGCCGACGACGGCATACTCATAGTCGGCGCCCAGCCCGATGATCCAGTAATCACCCCACACGGGCCGCCAGCCGAGTATGCTGAAGAAGCTCACTTTCAAGCGGGCGTTCGACTTCGGATCCTCGATGCGCGCAAGGCCTTTTGCTTCGGCGATCCGGCCGTCTCTCTTGTGGCAGCGATTGACGACGTCGATCCGGCCATCACTGCGCAAACCATACTCCGCGGCAATGCCCCAGGCACACTGATTCTGGAAGCGGTTGGGTATCCTGGCGATCTCATGCCAGAGCCCGGCATATCGGGTCAGGTCGACTTGCGCCACCGTTGCCGGGGGACGCGAGTCCTGCGCCGGCGCGCTGGCGCGCAGGAGGGACACCGCCATCATCATCAGAAGGAAGCGCATCGCTGTTTTCACCTCTTTGTTAAAAGGGGACAGTCACCAGTGTCCCCATTCTTCTTTGAGCTTCTCAGCCAGTTCCGAGGATATTACCTTGCTCGTGGCGAGGATTTCGAAGCTGTCCCGGCTGTCCTTGGGAAGGCCAAGTTTCTGTTTCCGGATAACGTGATTTGCCAGGTCGATAGTCTGTTCCGCGGCTCGCTGGAGATTTGCCGCGATGGCATCCTGCCTCATGAAATCTGCCTCGAACGGCTTGTCCGATGGGAGAGAATAGTAATTGCGAATCTGGCGAATGCAGCGTTCAATACTCTCTTTTTTGTTTAGAGCGACATCCGGCGTCATCGGAGCACCCTTCCAGAAGCTTCAATTTCCTTTAGAATTTCAGCACGTTCCTCGTTGAGCTTTTGATATGCCGACAGCACATTCATCTCAAATATGTCTTTCTGAGCCTCGTCTGCCACATAAATCAGTCGGCCTTCGTTGATAATTTCGTTTCGAAATACAGTGTTTATTTCCCGCAGGTTTATCAAATCTACGCTGCGTTTTGTCAGAGATTCCAGTTCGTCGCGGCAGGCACTGAAGGCCAAGGATTTTTCCTTCCTGGCCTCCGCCGGGGGAAGCAGCAGGGCAATATCTAAATCACTATCAGGTCGCTCCATAGCCGTGGCGAAAGTTCCAAAGAGATAGACGCCCTGCACTCTGGGATAATGCCGGAGAATTGCTGAGATAACAGCATCGAAGACCATGGCAGGATAATATGTCAAATAAACGCGTATTTCTATACTCGAAAAGGGGACAGTCACCAGTGTCCCCATTCTTCGGAAGCTTCGCCTGGACAGGTTCTATTCCGCAAAAAATCATTGGGGACACTGGTGACTGTCCCCCTAAGAGATATCGCTGGCATTTTACAAGCATAATGAAGTAGCATGGCGGCGAAGGAGCAGAGATCGGGATTCCCGAGAGAACCGATAAACGGACTCCAGGCCTTCTCAAACAGGCATTCACTTCCTATGGCCGGCGGCGGCGGACCACCGATCGCGACGCATATGCCTCTTCAGCCCGGCGCAAAACTTGGTCCCTACGAAATTATCTCGGTTGTCGAAACACGGGACGATAGCGAACTTTATAGGGCGTCCGACACGCGGCTGAACCGCGAGGTCGCCGTCAAAGTATTCACCAACCGCTTCAGCGACCGTTTCCAGCGCGAGGCGCGCACCGTCGCTTCCTTGAATCACCCTCACATTTGCCTGCTGCACGATATCGGGCACCAGGAGGGCATGGACTTCATCGTCCTGGAGCATCTGGAAGGCCAGACGCTGGCCGAGCGGCTGAAACGAGGGCCGCTGGATCTGGACGAGGCCCTGACGGCTGCAATCGCGATCGCCGATGCTCTCGACAAGGCGCACCGCGCGGGCGTCACGCACCGCGACCTTCAGCCTTCCAAGGTGATGCTGACCAAAACGGGCGTCAAGCTGCTCGATTTCGGAATTGCCGAACCGAAACCATTGGCGGATGCGATGGTCAACCTGAAGACGGGCAGTCTCCCGGGCGGCGACGCCGGTCTGCAGTACGCCGCTCCCGAATGCCTGGAGGGAAAGGAACCGGACGCGCGCAGCGACATCTTCGCCTTCGGAGACATTCTCTATGAAATGGTCACCGGCAAAAAGGCCTTCGAAGGCAAGAGCCGCGCCGTATTGATCGCCGCGATCGCGACGGCCGATCCCGATCCTCTGTCCGCTGCGCAACCCGCCGCGCCTCCGCTTCTCCAGCACATCGTCGATCGCTGCCTGGCAAAAGATCCCGAAGACCGTTGGCAGACCGCGCACGATCTCCTGGTCCAGCTCCGCTGGCTGGCTGAAGGCGGAGAAACTTCCGCAGGCAAAGCTCAGGCCTCTGGAAAAGATAAACTGATCCGGGCCGCGCTGGCCGCCGCAGGGATCCTGTTCCTTGCGCTGGCGGTTCCGGCCGCATTGTATTTGCGCGGGCCCGCGGAACCCGAGCCGTTCCAGTTCCGCGTGCCGGTGCTGGGGCTGAGTTCAGCGGATATCGCCCTTTCTCCGGACGGTCAGATGATTGCGCTGGTGGCCCGGCCGAACACGGGAGAGCCGGCATCGCTATACGTGCGCCGTGTGGGCGCGGTGACTTTTCAGCGGCTGGGAGGGACCGACGACGCTTCTCAACCCTTCTGGTCTCCCGACAGCCGCTTCATCGGATTCCTGTCTGGCGGCCGACTGAAGAGTGTAAGCGCCGCCGGCGGCGCACCCAAGGATATCGGTGAAGCGCAGGGTTTCTCGGGCGGCGCATGGAATCGCGAGGGGACTATCCTTTTCGGATCCGCCAAGGGTCTATACCGCGTGTCCGCCGAAGGCGGAAAACCATCTACCGTTACCGCGCCCGACTCCCAGGAAACCGGCCATTTCTGGCCCAGTTTTCTGCCCGACGGCCGGCATTTTATGTATCTGGCATGGTCCGGGCAGGCCGCCAACCGGGCTGTATTCGTGGGTTCGCTCGATTCTAAAGAGAAAAAACGGCTTCTTTCCGCCGAGTCCAATGCAACCTATGCCGCCCCGGGCTACGTTGTCTTCCATCGCGAAGCGTCTCTGTTCGCACAGCCCTTCAATCCCGGGAAATTGGCGCTGACCGGAGAGCCTGCCCACATCGCGGATCAGGTTTCCTCCAATCCCGCCAACGGCCGGGGCAGTTTCGACGTCTCTCAAAACGGCTCGCTCCTCTACTTTCAAGGCACCAGCGCGCCGGCGGGCAGAGGCCAGATCCTGAATCAAAACGTCCAGTGGATCTGGGTCGATCGGTCCGGGGGCATGGGGGAGCGCGCGGGAAATCCAGGGCCCTACGGCGACTTCGACCTTTCTCCCGATGGAAGGCTGATCGCGGTCACCAAGCAGGAGACCGGATCTCCCGGAGCCGATATCTGGGTCATCGACTGGCAGCGCGCGGGCGTATCCTACCGCCAGACTCTCGATCCGTCCGACGACATCAATCCCGTCTGGTCTCCGGACGGCAGGCAAATCGCGTTTACCACGTACCGCAAAGGGAACGCCGATATCTACACGGTCGACTACGGCACCGGTGTAGGCAAGGAGATGCCGCTCCTGGAATCCGCCAGTGACGAGCGGGTGGAAGACTGGTCAAAGGATGGAAAGCACATCGCCTACCTCAGTGGCCAGGACAACTTTAAGGATATTTACGCGCTCCCCATTGCGAACGGCAAGCCGGATGCGGATAAGAAACCGTTCCCGGTAGTCCAGGGGAGCTTCCAGAAAGATGAGCCGCAATTTTCCTACGACGGGAAATGGCTGGCCTACACATCCGACAGGACCGTGCCGGGCACTTTTCAGGTCTATGTAAGATCGTTTCCGTCCGGAGATCAGGAAATCGCGGTGTCCACGGCGGCCGGCGGACAGCCTCGCTGGAGGAAGGACGGGAAAGAGCTCTATTATCGCTCCGGCGACAATATCATGGCCGTTGAGATCAAAGGGGGAGACAGGCTCGAGGCCGGCATCCCGTATCTGTTGTTCGGGACTCCTTCCCGGTTTCAAAACCAGCGGGATCCTTTACGCCACCTGCTGGCAGTCACTCCGGATGGCCGGCGCTTTTTGCCTGGAGGCATAACTGGGGCCGGGAGCGGAAGTGGTGATACGCGAGTGCCACAGGCACCAATGATAGCCTCCACGGTTGTCTCTGCGCCGGAGATCGGTTCGCGCGGCAGCCTTTTCAGCGGCCTCACCGTCATACAGCATTGGACTTCGGCACTCGGGAAGGCGGATAAATGACAGAGCCGACGCCGGCACTTACCTCAGGAACCCGGATGGGCCACTATCAGATCATCGAGCCGGTCGGCGCCGGGGGCATCGGCGAGGTGTATAAAGCGCTGGATACCCGTCTGGACCGCGTGGTTGCCGTCAAGCTGCTGATCGGGCACTGGGCGGCGGACCTCGATATGCGCCAGCGTTTTGAGCGCGAAGCGCGGATTATCGGGTCTCTGCGCCATCCCAACATCTGCGTGCTCCACGACATCGGGCAGCATGAAGGCAACGACTTCCTGGTGATGGAGTATCTGGAAGGCGAAACGCTGGCGTCCCGGCTGGGGCGAGGCGCGCTGGGGGTAAGCGAAGCGTTGAAAATCGCCATCTCCATCGCCGACGCGCTGGACAAAGCCCACAGGCTTGGCGTCGTGCATCGCGATCTGAAGCCCTCCAACGTCATGCTGACCGCCGCCGGACCGAAACTGCT
>CAYZTZ010000077.1:0-16700 GCA_964481255.1 uncultured Acidobacteriota bacterium
TTCGGGGGGAGACAGCACCCGGGAAAGATGATTCTTTTCGGCAATAGCGCCGGCGGTTGTTGAAAATGACGGTCCCCTCACAACTATTCCCTGTTACGCGGCGCCTCTTTCTCGAAAAGGGCGCGAAGGCGACTGCGGCGCTGGCCTTTTCGGGGCTTGGGATTTTCAGCCCCCGGAGCGGGCCGGCGGCGGAGGGCACCGCTGCATTCATCGACCTCCCCTGCCCCCAGTTCCCGGCATGGACTCCTGACGGCGGGCTTCTCGTCACCTTCATCGCCGGGGACGGCGGCTACGGATTCCTCCGGCGAAACACCCCGTCAGGGGATTCCGGCCGCTATCTTTCCGTCGGCTCCGGCACGGGTCAATTCAACTGGCCGCAGGGGCTGGCCGTCGAGGGATCCATCGCCTATATTCTGGACAGCAACAACGGCCGCATCCAGCGCTTCGACCTTGCCGCCCGGGGCTTTCTAAAGCCCTACGGCGGCCTTGGGAAAAAGAGCGGGCTTTTGCTGCGGCCCGAAGGGATCTGCGTTTTCGCCGACGAGATTCTGGTCGCCGACACCCGGAACCACCGGATACAGGTTTTTTCCCGGGAAGGAGCGGTGAAAAGGTCTTTCGGGGAGCTCGGCGACGCCGACGCGCAATTCCGGCTGCCGACCTCCTGCGCGGTGTCCCCCGGGGGCGAGGTGTTCGTAGTGGATTCCAAGCATGCCTTTGTCAAGGTGTTCGATCTCGAGGGACGTTTTCTCCGCAAGTTCGCCGGCCTGTCCTCCGCGCACAAGGAGCCGGGGCTTCTGAATATGCCCAAGGGCCTCTGTCTGAACTCCGCGGGCGAGATCGTGTACGTCGCCGATTCGGGAAACAGCCGGATCCAGGCTTTCGACTCCCGAGGAAAATTCCTCTATCTCGTCGAAGCCCCCGGTATGAGTCTCAAGACGCCCCAGGGATTGGCCTTATCGTCATCCGGCGAGATCGCCGTCTCGGATCCCGCCGCCGACCGAGTCTGGATAACAAGGACATAAGACGCAGCATGTCGACGATCACAGCCCTGTTCCTCTTCGCCGTCTTCATCGCCGCCGAATTCTACCGTCTCAAGCGTCGGCTGACCGGTTCGATCCGGGAGATCCGGCCCCTGGAGGGGGACCCGACAGGCCTCGCGGGGGCGCGCGTCCGGGTCGAGACCTCCGGGAAGGGTGAAGTCACCGCCTTCGCCTCCGGCTGCCAGATATGCGCCTGCCGCATCCAAATCGGGCAAACGGTGTCACTGATCCCCGGACCCAACGGCTATGTGATCGGGTTCCCGTGGATCCCGAAGCGCCGTGGCGGCTGCGCCAGGAGGATGACGCCATGACCGCGTTCCTTTCCTCCTACATCGGGTACATCACGCTTTCGATTTTTCTTATCACCGTGATTCTCGCCCTTTTCAGGAAAATAACGCTCCCGATTCAGACGATCCTCGTCCTCGTGACGCTCCTCATGCTTTGGATCGGGGTCGTTGAACGGCTGCTCGCCGGAGGGATGGATTCCGTCCTTCTGCTCCCGAATGAGATCCTCGGGGGCATCATTGTTCATCCGATCACGGCGCTTCTCGCGGGGCTTCTTCTGGCAGGCGCTCTGGAGGCCACGGGAGGCTTTGAAGCCATCAAGGCGATTCTGCTGAAATTGAAGGAGTCACCCCTGGGCCTGCCCGGGACGCTGGCGATCCTCGTCAATCTTCCCCTTCTCGCGCAGCTTCCCTGCGGACGCATCATTGCCGCCGCCATGCTGCCGCTGTTGTTCTCCTTCGGCGCCTACGGCATGCGCATTCTCGGACGGGACCAGGTAATCATCCTGGTCGCGGCCTTCGCGCGCAACGCTTTCGCATCCTGCGGCCCGTCCCCTATCGGGGGAGTCGGCCAGAGCGGCGAGGGCGTGCTCGGGGCTTTCTTCCCGACCGCAAGCACCGGAATCCTCCGGGGGCCCGAGAGTCTCGCCCTGATGATAGGGACGTCGCTGATGGCCCTGTTCGTGGGAATGATCACGCCGCTGCTCTATCCGCAGGGATCCAGCCTGCGAGACCCGAAACCCGAAGCCATGACGGAAACGGCGGTCCCCGATATCCGTCCTCCTATCACCGGATACGCGAGCCTTCTCATCTTCGTCGCCGCTCTTCTGATCGCCCTTTTCCAGCCGCTGGGCAAGATGCCGGTGCAAAGCGTCCTGGTCGTTGCGGCGGTCCTCATGCTCCTGATCCTCGCGTTCCGGAGGGGCTTTTTGAAGGCGACGGAGGCCCTTATGGGAGGCATCATTCTTCTTCCCGCATCGGCCATGATCGCGGGCTTCATGGCCGCCGGAGCCCTCGCGGCCACAAGGGGCTTTGACGCCCTCGGCACGATCATGCAGGGGCTCTCCCGCTTTGCTTTCCTCGGAGTGGCGGGGATGCTCGCCATCTTTGTTCAACTCCAGACAATCATCCCATTGGCGTGCTCGCGCATTCTCGTCGCGGCGCTGGTGCCCGTGCTTTACCTTTTCGGGCCGGCGCACTTCAACCTGTTGACATGGGGACAGCTGGCGGTGGTCATGGCGGCCTACATCATCAACGCGACGGCCTCCTGCGCCCCTTCGCCCGTAGGGGGAGCCGGCATGATGGCCGAAGGGACTCTGAGGGCCGAGACGGGATACCTCAAGGCGGGATTTTCGTTCATCAGCATGGCGATCATGGCTCCCATCGCCGCGTTCACGATGAGGTTTATGACCCTGCACGCATTCTCGGCGGGGGAAATGGGGAGCCGGTCTCTCGGCAATCTCCTGCTGAGTCTCGCGCTGGTCGTCGCAGTGGGCATCGCCGTCATGAAAGGCGTCCGCTGGATGGCGGCCAGGAATCCCGCAGGCGCGTGGAACGCCAATTTCATTGGATTTCTCGGGGCGGGGGTCCTTGCCGGAGCATCGCTCGCATTCGCCGTGTTCGGCACAGACGGCCTTTCCCTGATTCAGGGAGGAGTGGGAGGCGGGGTGGCGGCATGCCTCATCGCTCTGATGACTCCCCGGACGCTGGTGGCGTGATGAAAATAATCGTTTTCATGATCGGAGGAGGGGTTTCAGGGATCATCCTGAGCTTCAGCATGGGCATGAAATCCATAAAGGAGCTCGCGCAGGGCTTCGCCGGAGGGGCGATCGCGGGGCTGGCCATGGCCATGATGCTTCCCGGCTGATTCCTCACACACCGAAGGAACGGATATGTCCGAGCACGATGATCGTTTAAAAGATAATCCCCCGGCGGATCTTGCGGATTCGAAAAACGCCGCTCCGGGCCCCTATCAGCGCTTCCAGCGCATGGACCCCGATCAGCCGGTGACCCTGCCCGGCATCCGCCGCTATCAGGCCTTCACCAACCTCAAGCACCGCACGCCCTCGGAAAACCTTAACCGCCTCTCCATGCTGGCCATCGCGTCCTCGCTCGGTCTGGTTGTGGCGAAGCCGCTTTTTCACGGCAATTATCAGACCGTCTACTGCTATGAATGCCGGGCCTGCTACGCCACGCAGGACAACTGCCCGGCCTCGATCCAGTACCAGGCGGAACTCACGATCAGCGCCCGGGCCGCCGACTACGCCAAATTCATCCGCAACGGGGGGCTCAACTGCATCCGCTGCGGGACCTGTCAGGGCTTCTGCGTACAGCATCTCGACACGGCGACCATATTCGGCATCATGCAGCATCAGACCATGAAAGCGATTTCCCAGGGGAAAGTCCCGTCGGATCTCCTCGCGGAAGCCCTGCGCAAGGGGATGATCAACCGGGAATTCATCGACGCCGTCGCCGCGTATCTGCGAGACAGAGGAGAACTTCAGGGATGACTCCGTCACGATTCGGCCAGATCCTTTCCTCCCGTCCGTGGCGCTTCGCCATGCTCGCCTTCGCGGTGGCGCTGGTCTTCGCGGGCGCCCGGCTTCTGACGCTGTCGCTCCTGGCCGTCTTCCTTTTCATCGCCGCCTGCGCCGCCCTGAAGAAAAACTCCGTCTTCCTGACCGTGTTCATGATCCTCTGCGCTTCGGGCCTGTTTCTCCATGTCTTATCCATGATCGACGCGGCCCGCGTCAGCCGTTACAGAATCGCGCATACGCCGCCCGACCCCTCTTCGGCGCGCGACGGGGTTTACACGGGAACCGGGCAGGGGCCGCGCGGGCCGACGCGCGTGCGGGTCACTGTGCATGAGGGGGTGATTCGCGACATCGCGCTCGCGGAGTATCTCGACGCCGTTTCCATCGACCGCGAGTCGATCGATTCTGTCAGGGAGCAGATCCTGGCCCGCAACTCGCTGGATCTGAATCCGGATCTCGTGGACCGCACGCCGGCCGTCCGCGGTTTTTATGACGCCGTTGCCAACGCCCTGTGGAGCGCCGACCCGGGCCTGCCCGCCGTATCTCCCCTCACGCGCCTGACTTATTTTTTCACCCGCCATCATTTTTCGCGTTTTACTTTCAACGCTCTGGCGATTGTTTTCATCGTGTTCCTGCTGTTCGATTACGCCATGCAGTCGGTTGTGCGCGAGGACACCGGCCAGAGCCTGATATGCTACAACTGCCAGACCTGCGTGGGGGCCTGCCCCGTCAAAATGGTGGAGGGCGTCCCCTATCCGATGACCATGGTGCTGGAAACCCGCCTGGGCAACTACCCCCGCGTCGTGGAGCTTGCGCGCTACTGCGTGGGCTGCGGCCGCTGCGCCGGGAAATGCCCGGCCGGAATATCGGCTCCGAGGCTCGCCGCAGCCGCCGTCAGCCTCATGGCCCGGGAAAAGAAGCTCCTTGATGCGGCGGGAAGAGGCAAGGAAGCGACGGCTGAAGGATAATTCGATGACGGTCAGGGAAAAACGATTTGGATTTCTTGTGGACCTGCGGCGGTGCATCGGCTGCCAGACCTGCTCCATCGCATGCAAGCAGGAATGGAATGTCCCTGTCGGGCGATACCGTTCCTGGGTCAAGCAGGCGGCCAAGGGCGAGTTCCCCCACACGAGAAAATCCTTCCTGCCGATCCTGTGCAACAATTGCGAAAAACCGATTTGCGTGACCGTATGCCCCGTTCTGGCCAGCTACCAGAAGCCCAACGGGATCGTGGAAGTCGACCCGCACAAGTGCATCGGCTGCCGCTACTGCATGGCTTCGTGCCCCTACGGGGTGCGCTACCTCCATCCGGACTTGAGGATTGTGCAGAAATGCAACTGGTGCTCGCACAGGGCGGAGAACGGTCTCCAGCCCGCCTGCGTTGAAGCCTGCCCGGCCTCGGCGAGGATCTTCGGCGACCTGAACGACCCTTCCAGCGAAATCAGCAGGATGATAGCCCAGAATGCGGTCCAGCCGATCAAGCCCGAGATGGGCACCTATCCCAGGACGTTCTACATCGGCCTGGACGACACGACGGTGGAGATAAAAGCCCGCGGACATGAACTGATGCATCTTTCGGAATGAGCATGGAAAGCGTACAGCTCCTCTACGACATCCACAACGGCGAGACCTTCGGGTCGCTGATCGCCATCTACTTCTACCTCACCGGGCTGAGCGCGGGATCCTTTATCATATCCACGCTTTCCTACGGCTTCGGTTTCGAGCGCTTCAAACCCCTGGGCAAGATCGGCATCGTCCTGGCGACCCTGCTGCTGGTGGCCGCGCCGCTTTTTCTGCTCGCTCACTCCGGACAGAGGCTCCGCGTGTGGCATCTTTTCATTTATCTGCGCGCCACCTCGCCCATTACCTGGGGTTCTTTCCTCCTGATCCTCTATCCCCTCAACTGCATCATCTACGGCTATTACATGTTCAAGGGGGACAAGCGCCTCACCCGGATATTCGGCCTCATCGGAATTCCCCTGGCATTGATGGTGCACGGCTATACCGGTTTCATCCTCGCTTTCGGCAAGGCGCGGCCTCTGTGGAACTCCTCGATCATGCCGCTGCTGTTCCTCGTTTCCGCCGTCGTCTCCGGCCTTGCCATGATGATCCTCGTGTCCGTGATACGGGACCGCTTCTTCACCCGGGAGCGCAGAATCAACACGGACATTGTTTCCGCCCTGGCCCGGATGCTGGGCTGGTGCCTGGTCTTCGACCTTTTCCTGACGGCGTGCGAGGTCGTGGTTCACAGCATTTCGCACCTCGGGGCGCAGGAGAGCACTTCCTTGCTATTGACCGGATCCTTCGCCGGCATGTTCCTCCTGCTCGAGAACCTTATCGGGAAAGTCCTGCCGCTGGCCGTGGTGTTCATGCCCCGTGCAAGGGACAGCATCCCGGTTCTGCTGATCGTGTCGGTTCTCGTCATGATCGGCATCTATACCATGCGGTACAACGTGGTCGTCGGAGGAGAATATATTCCTTTGCTCTGAAGTTATTATGAAAAGGACCATTCTAAAAAGCCGGTTCCAATCCCTCCCGGCTCTCGGACGCAGGGCGTTCTTCAAGATAGGAATCGCAGGCTACGCCTCGCTGATGTCAGGCTGCCTGACCAGGGATAGCCGAACCGGGTCGACACGCTCCCTCCTGCTGAAAGGGCGGAGAGACTGGGTTTCCTCCGTCTGCCTGCTCTGCCCCTCGGCATGCGCCATCCGAGTTTATTCCGAGGCCGGGAAGATGGTCGCGGTCGGCGGGGATCCCGACGATCCCAATACCGGCGGCAGGATGTGCCCCATCGGCCTGTCGGTCCTCAATCTCCACGCCAATCCGGACCGTCTGACCGGCGCGTTCCGGAAGAGTCCCGAAGGGGCGATGGTTCCCGCCCGGGCTGAGGAAATCATCCGCGACATCGCCGCGCTCCTGCGCCGGGGGGGAGCGCTTCATATCCACGGACGCATCACGCCTTTCGCTTTCCATCTGTCGAAGACGCTCGGCGCCGCGTGCAGCCTGGACGAAGCGTCCGGAGCGATTCCCGCCTATCCGCCCTGGTTGAACACCGGCGGACGGCCCCCCATCTCGGATTTTAAAGAGGCGCGCGCCGCCCTTTGCGTCGACTCCAACGTCCTGGAACACGGATATCCCTATGTCGGCTACGTCCGGCGGATCACGGAGGCCCGCCTGCGCGGGCTGCGTCTCGTGACGCTTTCACCCTTCCTGACCAACACGGCCACCGCCGGCGAGTGGATTCCGGTCCGGTCGCGGTCCGCTGCGTCTATGGCTTCCCTGGCGATCGCGCGCGAAGCTTTGAACGATGCCGCTCTCCCTCTGCCGGCCCTGCCGGCGGACGTGAAGGACGCCATCCGTTCTTTCGACTGGACATTTCTGGAAAACGCGGCCGGAATCTCCCATGAAACCTTGGTGACGCTCGCACGCCTGTTTTTCAGCGAACCCGGCCCGGCAATCTGCGATCGCCCCGACCCGTCCGTCCTCCTGCTCAATATCCTGAAGGGAAACCTCAATCGTCCCGGGGGACTGCTCCACCCGGGCGAGCCGGTCCTGATGACGGCCGCGGAGCCCGGAGATATTTCCGATGCTCTCCGCGACAGCCGCAACGTCGTCCTGCTGCACCGGTGCAACCCGGTCTTCAGCCGCGCCGAGGAAATCCGCCCCATCCTGCGCTCCCGCGACCGGGCCACGGTGGTGTGCATCGACAGCTTCATGTCGGAGACGGCCGAGCTCAGCGATTTCGTTCTCCCGCTGGCTTCGCCTCTTGAAACTCTGAGCCTCGCGGAGCCCCTTCCTCTCGCGGAACCCTTCCTCGTAGCGTCTCCCCCGGCCGCGAAGCCCGGCGATTTCTGCCGCTCCCTGGACGACTGGCTTACTCTTCTTGCGGCGGCCGTGAAGGGTTCCGCGCCGATGCCCGCTCCCGAGCGATTCGCGGCCGAGAAAGCCCTTGGCGACGCCGAGGGCCGGCTCGCGGCGGACCGGGCCGTCTACCCGGTGAAACCCCGCCCCGGGCAACTCGAGCCCCGCATGGCGGATATCGCGGATGCCCTCAAGACGCAGATCGAGCGCGCCGCTCGCCTCCCGGATTTCAGCGCGCCGCTCGATCGCGGGCGGCATCTTCTGACGACGTTCGAGGAAAGCGTTCAGGGCACGGAGACCGCCCCCTGCAAATGGCTTGCCGAGATCACCTATGCCCCCCGGATCTACCTGCATCCCGGGCGCGTCGGCAGCCTGGGGATCCGAAACGGCGACGCCGTGATCCTGTCCGACGACCGCGGCAACACCGCGGAGGGCGTCGCCCTGCTTTATGAGGGGGTTCATCCGGACGCGGTGGCCGTCGCGCTGCACCACGGACATTCCGGGTACGGACGCGTCGCGCGCGGGGAATCCTTTCCAGACCCGCAGGACCCCGATATGTCGCGGATGTTCTGGGGAAGAAACCGCGGAATCAACCCGTCTGAGATCTCCGGACCGGTTGTTACTATCCAGAAGAAGCGAGGGTGAGCATGGGTTACCGGACCGTCATCCTCACAGGATTTCTGCTCCTTTCATCGTCCCGCCTCTGGGGCGGTCTCTCCCCTTCGGAGTGGGATTTCTACTGCCGGAGATGCCACATCGACCGCCCGGTGAACTCCCTGTATGATCCTTCCATCAAGGCCCACTCGGGCGCGTCCCTTTCATGCGTCGCCTGCCACACCAACAAAGGGATCGCCGGACACGTCCGGCAGTCCGCCGAGGATTTCTTTTTCCTGTTTCAGGGCATGACGCTCCCGCCGGACGTCCGTCCCCGGAAGCCCGTTTCGACAACAAGCGACGAATGCCTGCGCTGCCACGCCTATGCCCTCGATGTTGATGAAATAGAGCGAAGAAAGCTTCCCGAGAGCGTGCGCCGGATAGGTCTGCGCGCGGCCCACAGCCGGCACTGGGATTACCGGATATTCACCCCGGAGCATCGGGACGGGATGAATACCCTGAGCGCCGCCAAAGCGCCCCTTAACAAAGAAGATCAGGACAAGCTGGAGCGCCTGTCCCGGATCGAGACGATGCAGTGCTACCGGTGTCACGAACGATTCAAGAAGGACAGCCCCGGCGGCGTGGACGTCAATGTCAACATCGCCATGAAAAACCCGATGGAGTGCACGGCGTGCCATATCTCCCTGCGGTCCGCCGTGCATCCCGGACCGGCGTCCCCGCTTCCAAGCGCCGTTTCCTGTGAACGCTGCCATCACGGAAAGCTGCACCAGAAGATGGTTTTCTTCCCCGTGGATCAAGGCTCCGCGGACGATTGCCTGCGCTGCCATCCCGGGTACGCGCCGGACGAGCTCCGCGCGGTGCGGCCGGATTCATTCATTCACAAAAGCACCGGGATGCCGAAGCAGGAGGCGAAAGGCAAGCCCGGGGAGTATTCTCTTTCCCCGACGCCGCCGCAGGCGAAGGCGGTCTCCGCCAAAGGGATCGCAGGCGGAAGATAGAGAGGTGTTTTATGCCGAATCCGCTCTTGAGACAGAAACCGAAAACCGAGCCGATCCTGGTGAGGATCCTCGGGATCAAGGAACCTCCCGTGGCGCGCTGCCGCATGCTTTCCAGAGGGCTCGAGCCCTATCACCGGCTCAGTTCCATCGGTCTGGAAGCGGCGGGCGACAAAGGGTGCCTGGCGTGCGGCAACTGCATCGATTCGTGCCCGGTGTTGCGCCGGGAGCCGGAACGTTTCAGCAGGACCGACCAGCGGACGTCCATGGCCCTGGAATCGCTCGTGGCGGAGGATTGCGAGCAGTGCTATTCCTGTGTTCTGGCATGCCCCCAGGTGGACACGGACATCAAGGATTATATTGTCGACGACTACGTGGTGGAGGTCATCCCGCAGTCGAAAAAGGTCCGGACCCTGCTGGACCATTATCTGCTGGTTCCGGTGGCCCTGCTCATCGGAATCCTGCTTGGACTGTTCATCGCGCGCTGAGAGTCGAAAGGAGACCGGACTATGAGCGATATTCAGGCGTCCAAACCCGTTATCGAGGAGACCCTCGTTCCCATTTTCATCATGGGGAAACGGTATGAGGTCCCCTCCTCCCTGACGATTCAAAAGGCCCTGGAGTATGCCGGCTATCAGCTGGTGCGCGGCGTCGGCTGCCGCGGCGGCATATGCGGCGCGTGCGGCACCGTTTACCGCCTCCCGGAAAGCCACACGATCAAGGTCGGGCTCGCGTGTCAGACGGTCGTGGAACCCGAAATGCGGATCGCCGTCCTTCCGTTCTTCCCCGCGAACCGGAAAGTCTACAACATCCGGGAGTTGAGCCCGGCTCCGGACATCCTCCCGCAGCTCTATCCCGAGATCCTGCGCTGCATGGGCTGCAACACCTGCACCAAGTCCTGCCCGATGGACATCAACACGATGGAATACATCGCGGCCGCCATTCGCGGAGACATCGAAAAAACCGCGACGCTCTCCTTCGATTGCGTCATGTGCGGACTGTGCACCGCGCGCTGTCCCGCGGAGCTCGGCCAGTACAACATCGGGATCCTGGCCCGCCGCATCTATGGGCGCTGCATCGCTCCCAGGGCCGCCCACACGCGCGAGATGCTGGCGCGCATGGCCGAGAAACGTTACGAGGACGATCTGCGGCGCCTCATGGTTGCCTCCATGGAGGAACTCAAGGACATCTACACGCGCCGCGAAATAGAACCGGAACTGAGCCAGGACGACTGGACCCCGAAGAACCCGGAGAAACTGTAACAACCATTTCCCGGAAGAGGAGAGATCTATGGGATACCCGCCGGAACTTAAAAAACTGATTCAGGTCGTGGAACGAACCCGGCCTGAAAGGATCGCGGCCAAGAAGGCCGGCAAGGAATTCCGGGCGCTGACGCTCGAGGAGCGGAAGCAGATGCTCCAATATCACCCGGACTACAAGGAAGAGGGGCGCCGCGAACTTGTGGCCGGCCCCAGCAAGGGCTACCGCATCGCCCATGAGTATTGCAATATCCTTGAGGCCTACAGCCGCTACGACCCGGACCTTCTCGACCTCGACACGGTCCATTACACGACCGACGTCCTGGTAATCGGGGGAGGCGGAGCGGGGACGGCGGCCGCGCTCCTTGCCGAAGAGCAGGGCGCCGACGTCCTGATCGCCACGAAACTCCGTCACGGAGACGCCAACACCATGATGGCCGAGGGCGGCATCCAGGCGGCGACCAAGGGTCACAAGGATTCCCCGTACTTCCATTACCTCGACGTGGTCGGGGGGGGGCATTTCGTCAACGACCCGGAACTGGCCTATACCCTCGTGACGGAGGCGCCGGACGTCATTGCGTGGCTCGAGGATCTCGGCTGCATGTTTTCAAAATATCCGGACGGACGGCTGAAGACCATGCACGGGGGGGGCACCTGCCGCAAACGCATGCACTACGCCGCCGATATCACGGGCGCCGAGATCATGCGGACCATCCGCGACGAAGCCCGCAACCGTCCCGAGAAAATCACGGTCCTGGAATTCAGCCCGGCGGTCGATCTCATCCTGAACGAACACGGCCATTGCGAAGGCGCCGTGCTTTTCAACCTCGAAACCCACGAATACCTTGTGGTCCGGGCCAAGGCGACCGTTATGGCGACCGGAGGTTCGGGCCGTCTCCACATCCAGGGCTTCATGTGCACCAACCATTACGGCGCCACCGGCGACGGGCTGACGATCGCGTACCGCGCCGGGATCCCCGTCCGGTTCCTGCACACGATCCAGTATCACCCGACCGGCGCCGTTTTCCCGGAACAGGCCGAGGGGCTTCTCATCACCGAGAAGGTCCGCGGCGCGGGCGCCCACATCCTCAACATCGACGGCCTGCAGTTCGTCTATGAGCGCGAACCGCGCGACATCGAATCGGCCGCCATCATCCGCGAGTGCACCGTCGTCGGCAAAGGCGTCCCCACGCCCACCGGGAAATGGGGCGTCTGGCTCGACTCGCCGATGATCGAGATACTGTCGGGCGCGGGCACCGTCAAGAGGGAGTTCCCCGGAAAATATATCCTTTTCAAACGGTACGGAATCGAGATCGACAAGGAGCCGATGCTCATCTATCCGACGCTGCACTATCAAAACGGCGGCCTTGCCTATGACAACAGAGGGAAAACCCTTATCCCGGGATTATTCGTGGCCGGGGAGGTCGGCGGGGGGGTCCACGGGGAGAACCGTTTGATGGGCAATTCGCTTCTCGACGTGCTGGTTTTCGGCCGGATCGCCGGCCGCAGCGCCGCCGCCTACGCCCGGAACGAATACCGGAGCGGGCGCCTGAGCCTGGACCATGTCCGGCGTTACAACCAGGAACTCGAGGCCGCGGGAATACCGAAGTCCAAAGTGGCCCCGATGCTTCTCCCGGACTATTCGAATCCCGAAGTCAGGAAACGGCAGATCACGACCGCGTACCACGGCACGATCCGGGAATAGGACGCGGCGCGCGGAGGCATTGCAGCGTCGCGGGAGCCCTCCGGCGGGCCTCCTGCGGTCCCGATGCCTTATGCCCCAATCGGTCCATGGGGCCGCACGCGAATACGAAATTGGATGCTGCCCGAAAGAACCTCCCGTATCCGCCGTCCCGCCTCCTCCGGCGATGACCTATTTGCCCGGCTCGACGCAGGCGAAATTGGCGGCGTCGTTGATATCGCCGCTGCCCTTATATCTTGAGACCTTGGGATAGGCGCACACCGGCCGCGTGCGGTAGACTTTCCCGGGCGCGCCCCGGGCGCCGCTTCCGGCCTCCCGGTGGGAGTAGATGATCTTCTCAGGGGCTATGCCCTTTTCGACCCAGTCCACCATCGCCTCGAAAGCCTTGAAATCTTCCGTATTCCGGACAAAGCCCGGACAGCCTCCTGAGCCCGGAACAGCGAAAAGACGGGCGAAGTCTCGCGTCTTCTCGGGCCCGCCCATAACCTTTTCAACGCTTTTGTAATATTCGACGACCTGCCGCGGAGGCAGACCCATGCTGTTCCAGGATGCGATGATGATGAGTTTGCCGCCGGCTTCCTTGAAGGGCTTCAGGTCGGGATTGTTCCCGTCCACATACCTGCTCGTTCGCTCAATGGCCAGGCGGGTATCCCGATCGACGTCGAATGTGCGAAAATCCCAGTCGGGGTCCTGGAAAACCATTCCCTTGAAATAGTTGATATTGACCGAGAAGGGTTCCTTCTCAATCATAAAACTCCAGGTCGGCTCGCTTCCCCGTTCGAAGCCGCTGTATATCGGCGTCCCGTCCTTGAACTTCGCCCCGGCGTAAATCTTTCTCACGGTATCCACCTGGGCGGCGGTGAGGCACGTCGGCTCGTCCCCGCCCTTGCACTGGATGCTCGCGGGATCGAAATTGCAGCGGGTGGGATCCTCAATAAGACCGTCGACGAGCCCGTCGTCCCCGTCGCAGGCGGCCAGGGCCGCCTTGTTGATCACGGCCAGCTTGGCCGAGGGGATGTAGCCGGGGCCGTTGACTCCGTCCTTAAGGGCCACCCAGCTGATATATAGAGAACCCGGCTGGAGGCGGGAGATCCAGTATGCGGGGTCGCCGGCGACAATCCCATCGAAGTCTTCCGGATAGCGCTGCGCTTCGTTCAGCCCCTGATTGCCGCCGTTATGGCAGCTGTTCCAGTAGGAATATTGTATCGGCTTGCCGTAATAGGCCTGGGCGAGTGTCTTGGTCACGACGACCATTTCATGGACGGCGCGGTAGCCCCAGTCGGCCCACTTTTCAGGGTGGCCGATCGCCCATTGAAACCCCTCATCGACATGTCCCGTGTCGGTTCCCGCCGCCACGTACCCTCTCTGCATGATATCGGCGAGCCCGGAGCTTGCGAGGGAGCCGATAAACCCGGGATTCCCCGCAGCCAGGAATTTGCCGTTCCAATTGGCCGGGGCGGGAAGCCACACCTCGATGCCGATATGGGAATCGCTGGTAGGCGATGAAAACGCTTGTATTCTGCAAAACGGGACGTTAATTTTTCTCGCCGGCATATTCGTTAAGCCGCCCTGACTCGGCAATTCATATCCAGGGCCGCCGGCCGTCACGGAAGTGATGGTGACGTTGCGGATCCGGATGGACTTGAGACTCTCGCAGGACTGCTGAGCGGCTGCGGGAATCGGGAAAAAAGACAGCGACGACAGAAGAACCGCATACAGGATCAAACCCTTGGGACCCTTCATAGAACCGTCTCCTTCGAAAGCATGCCGTTGGGATTGCGACTGCGCCTCGGACCGGGGAGCATTATACAACAACCCCGATCGTCGCATGATTCCACATGTGCGATCGGGCAGGCCGGGGGCGCGTTCCCGGATGGAGAAGACCGATGCAGGACAATGAACTTGCCGAACTGGGCGTTTTCCGCATCCCGGTTCCCATCCCGTTCCGCCAGGCCGGCGGCCCGGTGAACGCCTACGTGGTCGAGGAGGAATCCGGAATCCTTTTCTTCGATGTCGGCATCGGGCTGGAGCCGTCCCAGGCGGCGCTCGCGGAGGGCCTCGCGAGGACGGGCCATTGCTTTGAAGAAGTCAACCGCATTCTCCTCTCTCACGGGCACGTCGATCATTACGGCGCGGCGCCATGGGTCCTGGACCGCGTCGGGAGGCGCATCCCCGTCATGATTCACGACGCGGACGCGGGGAAGGTCCTTGAATCGGGTCAGCCTTTGCCCTCGATGCTCCTGCGCAACAGCCGGTATCTCTCGAGACTCGGCGTGCCGCCGAAGGTGCTGGACGCATTGGTGGCCGATGTCAGCCGCGAAGCCGTCATGAGCCGGCGCCTGGCCGCCGTGGAGCCGCTTTGCGAAGGCGATACATTCCGCTGCAAACATGTCACGCTCGAGGTTCTCTCGATGCCCGGCCACACGCCAGGGCTCTGCTGTCTCTACGACCGCGAGCACCGGCTCCTGTTTTCTGCCGACCATCTTCTGGAACGCGTGTCGCCCAACCCTCTTATCGAGCTTAAAACCGACGGCGAACCCGCACCTTTCAGGCCCCTCGTCGCCTACTTCCGATCCATGGAGCGTCTGCGGGCTCTGCCGATCGATCTTGTCCTCCCGGGACACGCGGCGCCCTTTAGGGAACCGGGCGCCGTCATCCTTTCGCTGTACGACTTTTACGAACGGCGGCAGGCCAGGCTTCTCTCGGTTATTGAAAACAGGCCGAGAACGGTCTACGAGGCCATGGCGGAACTTTTTACCCCCGACAAATCCTTTGAACTTTTTCTGATGCTCTCCGAAACCCTCGGCAATCTCGAGGTGCTTGAGGAAAAGGGTTGGATTGTGCGGGAAACGGAGGCGGATGTCTTCCGGTTCCGACTCGCGCGTTAGCAAAAAGAGCAGGGCGAATCTCTCCGATCTTTTCGGCATAAGCGCGCAGGGCCCTGCTGTTTGAACAAAGGCTCCCGCGTTTATGATCGCTGGAAGCGGCGCCCGAAAGGCTCTTCGTGAACCGATCATGAAGCGCAAGGGAACGATAAATCAGGGAATCGGACATGGATTCGGAGTGTTCACCAATCAAAACGGCCGAAACCGCCCGACGGGATAATAACGGGCGGCCCGGCTTCCGGAATGAGAGCAGGCAGGGACGGACGGTTAAAGGCCTGGCGGCAAACAGCGTGACGCTTGCAGGGATAGTCGTCATGGGCGCCGCCACGGCCGGCCCGGCTTACAGCCTTGCGGCATCGCTGGGGATTCTGGCATTGGTTGCAGGACCCAAGGCGCCGGCCATGCTCCTGGTTTCCTTCCTTCCGATTCTGATGGCGGCCGCGGCCTTCTATTCGTTCGCGCGCGTCGATCCCGATTGCGGGCAGGCGTTCTGGTGGACGACCCGCGCTCTGGGACCCGTCATCGGCTGGATCCAGGGGTTCTGGGGAATAGCCATGGTTCTTGTGATCGGTCCCAACATCGCCACGGTGGCGGCCGCTTATGGCTACAGATTCTTCGGGTTCGACGGCGCGGCTGTTTCCAACTTCCGGCTGACACTGGGCAGTGCTCTTCTGCTTATGGGCGTCACCGCGCTCGTCGCGCTGGGAATCCGGCCGTCGCTGCGGACGCAATACGCCCTGATGGCCTTGCAGATCACGGGCCTCGTTGCATTCGCTTCGGCGACGCTTGTTAAGCCGTTCTTTGCGAAGCCGCCCGGTCACGCGCCTCTGTCCGTCGAATGGTTTATACCCGCAGGCATGGACCTGCCCGCGCTCGTGGACGGACTGCTGATCGGCGTCTTTTTCTACACCGGGTGGGATGTTGCGGCCAGCCTATCAGAGGAAAGCAGGAAGCCCCGCCGCCTGCCGGCCGTCGGGACCGTTCTCTCCGCCGTCGTCCTCGTCCTTATCTTCGTGATTTGCGCCGCCGGAGCCCAATCGTATCAAGGTCCGCAGTTTCTCGTCGAAAACATGGACGACGCCCTGGCCGCCGTCTCGGCCGTCGCGCTGGGCAGGCCCTGGAACAAGATCGTCCTGCTCACGGTGTTTGCTTCAACGACATCCGCGGCCTTCAGCATGATGGTCTACGTCACGCGCTGGACCCTTTCGATGGCTTGCGCAGGCGCTCTCCCGTCCGTATTCGGCCGGGTGGATCCTGCATACCGCACGCCGTTTTGGGGAACTCTCATTCTTGGCGGGACCGTGACGGTGATCCGAATTATCATTGCCTGCCTGAATAAGAATCTCGTCAGCGACCTGGTCCCGTCGCTGGCGCTTCTCTCGGCGCTCGAGTACTCCCTGGCCGCTTTTGCCTGCGTCCTATACTTCCGGAAGCGATTGACGAAGAGCGCCCGCAGCTTTTTCCTGATGGGCATTTCTCCTGCACTGGGCGGACTGATTTTAATCGGCGTTTATATCAAGAGCTT
>CAYZTZ010000078.1:0-16473 GCA_964481255.1 uncultured Acidobacteriota bacterium
TTCGCGGTCTCTGCGGTTGAATAAGGCGATTCAAGAACCATGGGATTGCCGCCGATTGTCCCCGGGTGATGCCAGGCCGATGCGCCTGCGTTCCCGCGCGGTTCGAGAGCCGGCCCTGCGCCAGTCCCGCTGGGTCCGGATCTCGTCCAGCAGTTGCAAGCGCCCCTGCTTCTCAAGGCGCGTGTAGATCCTCGCCCAGGCGCAGGGGATTTCGGATCCCACTTCGCAGAGGCCCCCGCGGGAACCTCCGCACGGACCGTTCAGCAGGCGCTTCGCACAAAGCGCTATCGGGCAGATGCCGCCTGTACAGGCCAGCAGGCAATCTCCGCACCCGCGGCACTTCTCGCGCCAGACGCCCGGTTCGTCGGCGGCGCCTATGAAAGACGTTTCCAGAGCCGGAACGACCGGCATGGGATCGAACACGTCGGCCACGATCTGCACTCCGGCGCCGCAGGCGAGAGACACGATCGCTTCGACGCCCTCGGGGATCTTAAGGAAAGACCTGACCAGATCGCTCTCGCATTGCCTTTCTATGGTATCCACCACGAGTTCGGGAGGCATCCCCCGGTAGTACTCGATCCGGGAAAGCAGGCGCGCCAGATCATGAGCTTCGGCGTCGCCGCCCGACCTGCAGACGGTGACACAGCCGCCGCATCCCAGTACCAGCACTTTCGAGCAGCCGGCGACGGAGGATGCGATTTCGTTGAGCGGTTTCAGATCTCCCACGATCATCGCGCTGCCTCCCGGACGGGGCGCCGCCGTCTTGCCAGCATTTCCGCCTGCCGCTCCATCTTGTGGCGGGGACAGAGCGGCTCGGCCAGTTCGCGGATCTTCGGCTCGAGGCTTTCCTTCAAGCGCTCCGCGTGGACTACTTCGCCGCAAACCTCGCAACGCACAAGGACATGGGCGACGACCTCGTCCCAGCGGTTCTGCAGCATGTATTGAAATTCAACGGCCTGCTGAGGGCATATTCTCCAGCAGGTGGCGCACCGGGCGCAGCGCGCCATGTTATGCAGCAGCGTCTGCACGCCTTCCGACTCCCTGGCATCCAGCGCCCCGGCCGGACAGTTCTGGACACAGGCGAGACAGCCGTTGCAATTCTCGTTCACCTGAAAGTAGGTCATCGTCCTTTCCCGTTGTGAGGACGGAGATCGATCCTCCGGGAAATCTCCTCCGCCGCACGTCTGGTTTCCATCGCAATCGCGGGCAGCCTGTCGTCGCCCATGCTCGGAGTGAAACCGACCACCCAGACCGCCGAGACCTGCGGCCCCGAATTCTGTATAACGGCGGCCACGGCCCGGACGCCCTGGATATACTCTTCATCGTCGAGACCATATCCGGAGACGCGGGCCTCGGCGACCTTCATCATGTAAAGGTCCGGATCGGTGATGGATTTCTCCGTGTACCTGCGAAGCCCCAGGGCGCGTATCAAGGATGCGGCCTGGTCCTCCTCCATGTGTGCGAGGAGCGCTTTCCCGATCGCTCCGGCCAGAAGCGGCACGCGGGTGCCTATGGGCGCCGTGATTTTGAGATCCTGGGTGGCTTCCACGATGTCAATGATGGAAACGTGATCGCCCGAGCGAATGCCCAGGAAAACCGATTGCCGGGTCGATCGCATCAGGTCTTCCATGATAGGCCGCGCGATTTCCTTGAGATCGATCCGGGCATAGCCCGCTCTTGCCAGCTCGAAGAGAGTCATGCCGAGCCTGTAGCGCTTGGTTTTTTTGTCGCGGACAACGGCTCCAGCTTTCTCGAGGGCGTAGGCTATTCCATGCACGGTGCTCTTGTTAATGCCTGATTCCCGCGAGAGGTCGCTGATCGTCATCAGGTTATCCTTCGCGGCGATAAGCTCGAGGATTCGAAATGCCTTCGTGACAACCGGCGCCCGGTACATACGGTCTGGCCTTTAAAACTGTTTCCTATAGAGAACAATATTCATATTAAATTTGAACTCCAAAGTACATCCGTGTCAATATTAAATTGTAATATTTATCAAGCCGTTGCCGTAAATGATTTTAATATTGACACGGGGATGAGGTTTCATGCTATATAGAGGTGGCCAATTTGTTCTTTATAATGAACAATGGAAGAGGATATCATGGCTTTGGGTGATGATGTTTCAACCGCCGAGAGTTTGAGAAGTACAAGAACTTACGGACAGATCCGGTGTCACAACCCCAGTTGCATGGGGCGTCTCCAGCCGGAGGCGGGGCAGGCGCGGGTGAAATGTCCCGAATGCGGCATGGAGTTCCGCGTTCACTGGATCCGCCCTGATTTTCCTCGAATCCGAGGCCCCGTGTGGGATGCCAACCGCAAGCTCGCCGAGGAAGTCCTCAAGAAGCAGAAGGAGAGACAGCATGGCGCTCAATCGAAAGATCGCCTACATAGATCTGACAACCGGTGAAATCCAGGTCAAGCCCATTCCATTGGAGATCAGGCGAAAGTTCATCGGCGGACGGGGATTGGACGCCTATCTGCTGTATAACCACGTCGACAAAGGGGTCGATCCGCTGGGACCGGACAACGTGCTGCTGGTTTCAGCCGGTCTCCTGACGGCCACGTGCGCTTCCGCCGCGACGCGGGCGCACGTCATGGCCAAGTCTGCGCTGACCGGCTTCCTGGGTTCCACAAACGTGGGCGGCTTTTTTGCGCCCGAGCTCGCCTGGGCGGGATTTCACCACCTGGTCATCAGGGGAAAGGCGGCGAAGCCGGTCTACATCTTCATACATGACGGGGAGATCGAGGTCCGCGACGCGAAGAATCTCTGGGGCAGAAGCACGACGGAAACCCAATGGGCCATCCGCGAGGAGCTTGCGGACCCTGAGGTCAAGAGCCTTGTGATCGGTCCAGCGGGCGAAAACCTGGTGCGTTTCGGGAATGTCCGGACGGGCATCAAGAACTCCGGCGGCAGGACCGGAATGGGCTGCATCATGGGCTCCAAGAACCTGAAGGCAATTGCGGCCCGCGGCACGATGGATATCGCGATCGCCCATCCCGTCGAAGCCCTGGAATATAACAAGAGGTTTATCGATCAGATCGCGAGCTCCAAAGTCAGCCAGACGCAGGGGACTCTGGGAACACCTTTCATCTGGGGGGCCACCAACTCCTGGGGCGGAGTCCGCACGCGCAATTTCCAATACAACCAGTGCGAATACGCCGACGATATCGAGCCGGAGCGCCTGGATGAAATCGCGACGGAAACCATGGGGCCTCACCACATGGCCGGCTGCTATGCATGCCAGGTCCATTGCCGCGCCCGCTACAAGCTCCCGTCGGGCCCCTACGCGGGAAAATTCGACGAAGGGCCCGAATACACGTCGCTGGGCGCCTTCGGCGCCGAGCCGGATTGCAGGAATGCGGAGACCGTTCTGACATGCAATTACCTTGTCAATCAATACGGCCTGGACAATCTGGAGACGGGGAGCCTGATCTCGTGGGCGATGGAGCTGTTTGAACTCGGCATCCTGACGAAAGAACAGACCGGCGGGCTTGATTTGCGCTTCGGCAACGACCAGGCGCTCATCGAGATGATCCACCGCATCTGTTTCCGCAAGGACTGGCTGGGAAACGTTCTGGCCGACGGGGGGATCCCGGCTTCCGAGGCGATCGGCAAAAACTCCTTTGATTATCTGGTTCAGGTCAAGGGCATGAACAATCTGCATTCCGATGAGCGCGCGACTCCGGCGTTGGCGTTGGGCATCGCAACGGCGTCCCGAGGATCGGATCACCTGAGAAGCCGGCCGGCCATCGATCTGTATCACCTGCCGGAGCCTGTCTTGAGAAAAATCTATTCAAGCCCGGTCCCCTATGACGGGCCGCTGAGCTCGGAGCATACCGCCTACGAAGGCAAACCCTGGCAGGTCTTCTGGCAGGAAAACTGTTATATGGCTGTGGACTGCCTCGGCATCTGCAAATACCACACGGTGTTTCTGGGAGCGACGCATCCGAGTTTCGAGGACTGGGCCAGGGTCCTTTACTACAACACCGGCCTCGATTTCACCCCGGTCGAGATCTGGGAGGCGGCCGAGCGCGGCAACATGGTCGAGAGGCTTTTCAATCTGCGCGAGGGCCTGACGCGAAACGATCCGAGAAAAGGGGACACGCTGAATCACCGCTACTTCGATGAGCCGTGCCTGCGCGGGGCTCCCGGCGTCGTCGGGAAAAGGATCGACAGGGAGAAATTCGATCGGATGATCGACGAGTTTTATGCGTACAAAGGGCTTGATCCGAACGGCGTTCCCAGGCCCGAAACGTTGAAAAGGCTTGGGCTGCAGAATGAGCCTTCGCGCCGACTGTAGCCGTTGACAACAGCGAGGAACTTGTCCATGCAGAAAAACAGCAAGGTCCTGAAAGTGGATTATGAAAAGTGCACCGGCTGCAGGCTGTGCGAGCTCGTCTGTTCGGTGAAACACGATCACGTGTCCAGCCCCGTGCGCAGCCGGATACGCATCATCAAATGGGAAGCCGAGGGGATCTATGTGCCCGTGTCCTGCCAGCAGTGCGAAGACGCGCCCTGCGTGATCGGATGTCCGGCGAAAGCTCTCTCTCGGAACGAGGACATGGCGCGCGTGGAGGTGGACTATGAAAAATGCATCGGCTGCCGGACCTGCGTGTCCGTATGCCCTTTCGGGGCGATGCATTTTGTCCCCGGCGATCGGAAGGTGATCAAATGCGATCTGTGCGACGGCGAACCGCAGTGCGTCCGGTTCTGCGACGTCGAGGCCGTCTCCTTTGTCGAATCCAAGGACATGGGCATGCAAAGGGCAAGGGAGGCCGCCAGGAGACTTCAGGTCGCCGATCGAAAGGCTTCCACGCTTCTTGAGGCGCGGTGATGGCGATTACGGTTGAATTCCTCAGCCTGCCCAATGTCGCTAAAATGGTCGGCGGCAGGACCATCCGCATCGATTATTCGGGTCAGACGGTGGAGGGCTTGATCCGGCAGCTGGCGGAGAAATACGGAAGGGACGTGCAGAAGTTTTTGCTCGATGAAACGGGCCGTCTGGACATGACCTTTAAGGTTCTGCGAAACAAAGAGGAGTGGATCCAGTCCGACCGGATGCAGGAGCCGCTCAAGGATGGAGATTGTCTGACTATCATGCTGCTGGCCGCCGGCGGCTGAAGGCCCGGCAGGTTTGGACAGCTCTCCGCCGATGGCATTAAGAAAAACGGCCGCTTCAGGCGGCGCCAATGGAAGAGGCTCCACTGACAGGGTGCGCGCGCTGATTCGGAAAGCTCCGAACGGGGCTTCCGGCCGGTCCGCGATTGTGGAGAAGACGCACCAGAGGGATGGGGGAAGACCAGGATCTGTGCCCAGACAACAGGAAGTTGCACGTTGGTATCCCAAATCGAACCCATGAACGCGGCGATGAGATCGGGCAGCCGTCTGGAGCGGGTGCTGCGGGCGGGCGAGTTCGCATTCACCGGCGAATTGGGCCCGCCGCGCGGAGCCGATGCGCTCAAGGTCCGCGAAAAAGCGCGCTATTTCAGGAATTGCGTCGACGCCGTCAATATCACCGACAACCCGACCGCCATGGTCCGGATGTCGAGTTGGGGGGCATCCATTATCGTGCTTCAGGAAGGTCTGGAGCCGAACTATCAGATGGTCTGCCGCGACCGCAATCGGCTGGCCATGCAAAGCGACATCCTGGCCGCCTACGCCAACGGCATTCGAAACATCGTATGCCTTTCCGGCGACCATCAGGATTTCGGCGATCATCCGGAGGCTCTCGGCGTCTTTGACATCGATTCCGTGCAGCTGATCCAAATGGTCCGAATCATGCGCGACGAAGGCAGGTTCGCCGGCGGCGAACCCATTGATGGACCGCCGCGGATGTTCATCGGCGCGGCCGCCAACCCCTTCGCGGATCCGATAGAGCTCAGCGTGCGCCGCCTGGCGAAGAAAATCCGGGCGGGCGCGGACTTCATCCAGACGCAGTGCATTTTCAACATGAAGCGGTTCCGTGAGTTCATTCAGCTCGCTCTGGACATGGGCCTGCTGGAGAAAGTGCGCCTTCTTGCCGGCGTTACGCCCCTGAAAAGCGTCCGAATGGCTCAATATATGCAGAAGGAGATCCCCGGGATGGAAGTTCCGGATGAGGTCCTGAATCGTCTTCGGAGCGCGCCCAAAGACAAGGAGGCGGATGAAGGGATCCAAATAGCCTGTGAACAGATAGCTCTCCTGAAGGAAATGCGGGGCGTCGCGGGGGTTCACCTTATGGCGGTCGAATGGGAACAGAAAGTTCCTGAAATCGCGGAACGGGCCGGATTATTGCCGAGGCCGAAGATCTGAAACGGGGTGCGTTCGCGGCCGGTCTTGCATGGAGCGCGCCTTGGTCCGGCGGCCTAAGGTTTTAAGGGCTGCCCCGCCGGGATCAGGATCTCAATGATGGCCTGGTCTCGAAGCTGATTGATAAGCTTGCTGTATTCCGCCTGCGCTTTTTGAGTTTGCAGAAACTGCGAAAGCTGATCCCTGATCTCCTCCAGGGGATATAACCCTTCCTTTTTCTTGCCGGTGACCTTGATAATATGATAGCCGGATGATGCCTTGATTAATTGGACGCCGCCTACGGGCAAAGAAAACGCCGCATCCCCGAATTCGGGGACCAATTGATCCCTGGCGTTGTAGCCGATGTCGCCGCCCCGCGAGGCCGATTCGTCGACGGAATACTCCTTGGCAAGTTTCGCGAAATCCTCGCCTTTTTTCGCCCGCTCAAGGATGGATTCCGCCCGCTTCTTCGCAAGGGCGTCCTGCTGAGCCGTTTCCCCCGCTGGAATCAGAATGTGGCTGGTGCGGACGACATCCGGGTGCTGGAATTCCTCAAGATGGCCGGTGTAATATTTGGATATTTCTTCCTGGGAGACGGTGACCTTTTTGTTTATGTTTTCTTCGATGAATTTAGCTATGGCCACGCTCTCATAGAGGCTTTTTTCCAAAGTCGCGCGGTCCGTCATCTGCGCCGCGAGAGCCCTGTTCATCTCGGCGTCGCTGCCGAAGGATTTGGCTATTTTTTCCATTTCAGCCTGGACTTCCGCGTCGGTGGCCTTGATTCCGGCGGCGACGGCCTTTTGATACAAAAGCCTGTTGTTGATCAAAGTGTTCAGGGCGGCCAGGGTCAACTGTCCCCTATATTCTTCTCGGAGATCCTTCCATTCCGGGTCCGCGTTGGCGGCCAGTTGGCGGCGCACCAGCGTCTCGAGGTCCCGGCCGAGAATCGGTTTCCCGTCCACTCTGGCCACAACCGCCGGGAACAGGGCGTTCGGATCGGCGGGGGGGACCTCTTCGTCTTCCCTCGGAGAAGCCTTTTCCCTGGCGGGCGCGGGAACGGATGGAGCGGCCTTCGGCTGAGCCTGCTGGGTTTTGGGCGCGGTCTGGGCCGGGCACAGGCATGCGAAAATCAGCAAACTAATCGGAGCGGCACATTGGATTAAGGGCTTCACGTTGACAGGCGTCTCCTTTTCCTGCGATATTGCCTACAACCGCGAGGACCGCCAAGCGTCCGTGTTTTTCCTGGAGGTCTTTGCGGTTTGCATTTAAAAACCGTATACGTTATTGCCTGTAATAAACCAGTTTCTGCTGCGTCTGCATCACCATCAGCCCCATGCCGATGCTGGTCTTAATGTTCAGCGTGAGTTTTCTGCCGTCTTTGGACAGCTCGTAGTCCCTCTTTATTTCATTGTCGCCTTGAGGCGTGGCGGTTACCTGCTTGACCTGGAGCTTGTTCTTCTTAAGCGAAACCTTGGTTGTCCTTTTAAGGGGATTAGGGCTGTTCGGGGAAGGGACCATCTCCACCACTTCTTTTCCATCAAGCTTGAAGCTTTCAACTATCGGCGTTTCCGCCCCCCCCATACCTTTAACCATATTCCTGATTTGTATTTCGCTCTCGGTCTGCTGAATGACCAGGGGCGCAGGCTCGGCAGGCTTCTGGTCCGGTTTGCTCTTCGGAAATCCTCCGCCCGTACCTCCCGGGAAACCGCCGCCCCTGCCTCCGGGGAAGCCTCCTCCCATGCCGCCCATACCGCCGCCCATACCGCCACCCATGCCTTCAACGTTCGTCGGGGCGCCGAGATTTGTGATCGGAACAGGAGCCGGGTCGCTTTCTTTCATGTCCTGAATCCACGTGCCGGAGAAACCGGTTGACTCCTCTGCCGCCGAGGCGCTTATGGCCAGGCTGAAAACGAATAAGCCGACAACCGCCGCAAATTGTTTCATAGGCCCCTCATTTTACATAATGCATGATTCATAATCATATTATTCTGATTCCCGGGGCAAGTCCAAGTTTCAAGTTGCATGAAAATCCAGTCCCGGGATTCCTGTTTGCCTGGGGACGCAGGGCCTGCGGGGTTGACCGCGTCGCCGCGCCGATTGGCGGGGTTAAGCGCAAAACGCGCGCCTCACTCCGGCCTTTGCGGCGGCGCCCCTTTGGGACGCTGCGTTCTCTGTTCGGGATGCTCCCGCCGCTTGACGGCATTCATTGATTTGTGCCCCGTAGGGTTGCATCCGAACGCAGCCTTTCCTAAGGGGCGTTCCGATTGCCCGGCGTCCCGGGCCGCAGGAGCTCCAGCCTCTTGCGCACATCCGAGAAATCAGGTCTCAAAAGCACCGCCTGTTCGTAATGTTCTATGGCTTCCTGCACCCGGCCCGCTTTTTCCAGCGCGATGCCCAGATTACAGTGCGCCTCGGCAAAATCCGGCTCCGTCTTCAGCGCCTGCTGGTAATGGTCCATCGCCTCCTTGAGTCGGTCCTGCCTCAAAAGGGCGTTGGCGATATTATAGTGCGCCTTGGAGAACCCGGGCTTGATCTCGAGCGCGCGATCCCAATGCTCCATCGCTTCCGGCGTCCTGCCCTGATCGAAGAGCGCGCTGCCGAGAGCGACATGCGCCTCGGCGTAATCGGGAGCGATGCGCAGGGCCTGCTCGAAGTATCGGGTTGCTTCCACCGGTTTCCCCAGCCTGACCCATGCGGCGCCCGCGTTGTAGTGCGCGATCGCGTCGTCAGGGTTGATGCGCAGCGCCTGTTCATAATACGCGACGGCTTCGGCGAATCGGCCGGCGCGCAGCAAGGCGGTCGCCAGATTGACGGGCACGTTGGGATCTTTCGGATTGAGCCGCAGGGCCTGTTCATACTGTTCGATCGCGTCCTGGACCCTCCCTTCCACAAGGAAAGCGTTCCCGAAGTTGATGCGCGTGCCCGCCCGTATCCGCGCCTCCGGCATCATGGCGTGATTGCAGACGGCCCCAGCGGCGAAGGCCATGGCCGCTCCTATCCAGAGTTGCCGCCGGGGCGACCGCCGCAAAGCCCCGCCGAGCGATGTCAGCCCGGCGGCCGCGAACAGAATAAGCATCGGGACGAGTGGGAACCGGTATCTTGAGAACACGTAGAACAAAGCCGCGCTCGCCGCGTAGCCGAGAATCATGGCAAGAAGCAGCCATAGATCCCGGCGGCTGTTCCATGTCAGGCAGATCCCCAGGACGGCCAGAGGGCAGAGCACCCCGAAATGCAGCAGACGGTTCAATCCACCGAGCAGCGGGGACCAGTCCCCATAGGTATAGGGATCGTCGCTGTCGCCCACCTCGCTGATGTTCCAGACCAGCAGCCATTTCCGGAAAAGCAGTCGCAGCCAGCGGCCTATATCCGCGCGGATTTCGTTCAGTGCCCTGAGGGCCCAGTAATTCGAGACTTCCGACGGAGTGAGTTTCCGCCCCGCCGCCTGTTCCGCCAGCCTCGTGGCGTCTTCGCGCTCAAACATTGCGTGCCCGCGCCCTTCCTGCAGGGGTTCGTAAAAACCCGTCGCCGACCTGCCGTTGCCGATATAGAAGTTCGGCCCGAACTGCGCGGTCGTGAGGTGAAACTCGCCTCCCACACGCAGGTTCCGCCAGCCCACAGGCAGAAGCACGACCGCCGAACCGAGCAGGAAGAGACCGGCCCAGCGCAGCCGTGTGCCGGGAAACTCGTTGCGCCGGCTGATGAATAACCAGGCGAGAATGATCGGCGCAAACAGGAGGGCGTTTTCACGCGTCAAGCCCAGAAAGCCCATGAGGACGCCCGCCGAAAGCCACCATGAATTCCGCGGACTCTCCAGCAATTTTCCAAGCACCGCCAGCAGGGCGCAGACGAAAAACAGGTCCAAAACCGACTTTTGGATCGAACCGTCGAAGAAAATCGCCGTCGGGTACACGGCCAGCAGGATCCCAGCGAGAAGGCCCGTCCGGGTACGGTGGAAAAAGCTGCGGCCCGCAATAGCCAACAGCAGGCACGAACCGGCCCCGATAAGAATCTGGACAAACCGCACGGCCCCGAAATCCCTTCCGAACAGGCTGTAAAGCGCGCCCAGAAAATAGGGATATAGGGGAGCCTGGTAGAAGACTCCGTTGCCCAACCAGTCGCCGCCCGCGATGCGGCGGGCCCATTGATCGTAGGTCACCGCGTCTCCCACCAGCAGGGAGAACTCCGCAGATCTCCCGGCCTGCCATAGATAAAGAGCTCGGGTTAAAAGCGCGATCGCCGGGACGAGGATGAATATCGCCCAAGAGGGGATTCGCATCCTGGCGGCTTTATATTCGGATATAGTGCGAATCGGCTCCGGCTTTTTCTTCTTCTGTACAGGCTTCTTTGCGGTGAGCTTGTCCATGGATTCGTTTGAACCGGCGCCCTTCCCTGAACGGCAGGGCGCCGGCGGGCGGGATCCGGTCAGAAGAGCGGATAGATGAAAGCGCCCGCGGCGCCCCCTCCGAGCATAACGAGCAGGCCGATCAGAAAAAGGACGGCGATGACGGGGATCAGCCAGTATTTCTTGTTACGGGAAAGGAAACGCAGGTAATCGATAAGGAGCCATGGATTGCCCTGATCCGCCGCCTTTTCGAAACGTTTTTTCCCTTCGTCGCTCATCGCCGGGTCTCAGAATTATTTTAAGGCAGCCGTCGGGATCATCGACTCCGCCAAAGTTCTCCAACTGCCCCCGAAGTTTCTTCAGGGGCCGTAAAGGCCGCGGACTCCCATCGAGAGCCGGGCGGCATCATCGTGAAAAAGATAGCTCACCGCGGGGGCTGCCAGTCAAGGATTAAATGGGTTGTAATGTTCTGTTTTGTCATGAATTAAGCGATGTCGACGCGTTATGACGGCGCGCGCGTTCGCGTCAGCGGGAATTTTCCCGGATGTGCCTCAGCACGGTTTCCGCGACAAGGCGGTTTCCGGCTTCATTCCAGTGCCCGTCTCCCTGGATGAAGTATTCGGCATAAACCGTTTCGGGAGGGCCGCCGCTGATAAAGGCGGGGAAAAGGTTAAGGAAACCGATCCTTTTCTTTTCCGCAAATGATTGCCAGAAAGTGACTTGGATGCCGTTAAGGTTGCCGGAAGTCAGTTGATATGGAGACGGGTAGATCACGATGCTTGTACGGATTCCATGCCGGGAGCACAGTTTCACAAGTTCCGTCATGTATTTCCCGCACAGGGACAGTCCCTCCCTGCCCCACTCCTCCAGCGCGGACTTCTTGTTGGGCCAGAGGAAGCGGTCCTTTTCCGGATCGGGCCGCCGCAGGTACTCCTCGAGGTCCTGGATCCAGAAACGGGCTTCGGCCGAGCCTTCAACCGGGAAAGCGTTGTTGATGATCTCTTCGCTGCTCAGGCGCCGTCTGGCCGCCCAATAGCCGTAAAAAAACGAATGTGCCCGCAGGAAACTATTCAGGGAGCGCAGGGCGGACGCGAAGGCGCTTCCGCTCTCCGGTTCCCAATATTTATAAATGATTTCGTCATGCGGATCGGAAATGTCGATGAACACGTAAAGCTCGTCGAAGGCGAGGTGTTTTTTTTCGATCAGGTGCCGTGTCTTGAGGAAGTATAGCTTGGGGCTGTAGCTGACGGACGAGGCGTTCAGCACTTCGACGGATGCAGCCTTTAATGACTCCGCAAGGATGCCCGCGGCGCTGTCCTCATAGGACACGCCCATCCCCTCGATATAGGAGTCGCCGATCAGCAGAATCCGCTTCCGGCCGGAAGAAAGCGGGATATCGCGAACGGTCCCGTCCCTGAATCCCAGGGAGTTTGTGATGATGCGGTATCTTCGGGGCCCCCACGCCGTCTCGACGTTCCGGTTGGGAAGAAAGTCGTGATGGTAGTATGGATTGGAGCACCTGAAGGAGTCGGCTGGAGGGTTGAGGATGGCTCCGGCCGATCCGTCGAGGATGAGGATCAAAAACAATACCGTGAGGATCAGAGTCTTTTTCGGATTGCGCTCGAACAGGTTCTTTTTCGGTTCCCGCCTCTTGCCTCTTTGTTCCGGCTTTCCGGCGCTTGACTTTTTCATCGATATCGCCCGGCCGGCGGCCCTTCGACGGAAAGGAAGCGCCGCTGCCGGGACCCCCTTCCGGAAACCGCCGAATTGAAAGCGTCCGCTGTCCTGGCGGGCAGGATAACAGGAGCTCCGGTTGAAAGCAAGGCGCCTAAAACCCGCGCTCGGGCGGAGTGTAGACAAGCCTTTGTTCTCGTCTATAATGAAAAAATGCTTTTGGGGAAGGAACCGGGGGAGCATGAAAAGAATGCGCATCGGCTGCTCCTGATCAAGGCCCGCATCGAGGACCCTGAAGGCGAAGCCTCGGCTCCGTCCGTGGGCGTGATGCAGCTTGGAGCCACGGCGCGCGCCTGGTCCGGCTGGCAGGTGCGCTGCGTCGACCTCTGGCTGGAGAGGGACGAAGAAGCGGCGATCCGCGAGGCGCTGAGGGAGTATCCTGCCGAGGTTATCGGCCTGAGCGGGCTGACTGCGGAATCACAGTCGTTATACCGGGCCGCGCGCTACGCCCGCCAGGGAGCCCCCGGAGCGGTGATTATTGCCGGCGGGCCGCATGCGACCAACTACACGGAGGAGACGCTCGCCCGGCCGGAAATCGACGGCGTGGTCGTCGGAGAAGGCGAACGCACCCTGCAGGAAATCCTGGACCGCATCGCCGCAGGCTCCTCGTGGGACGGCGTGGCCGGCACGGCGGTCAAGAATGGAACGGGGCAATTTCGGGTGAACCCGAGCCGCCCTTTCATTGAAAATCTCGATGAACTGCCGATGCCGGCCTGGGACTTGACCGATATCGAGGCTTTCGGCCGCCGCCGCGGGATGGCCCTTGTCGGCCGGCGATCCTACCTTCCCATCTCCCTGAGCCGCGGCTGCCCTTACCGCTGCACTTATTGTCATCAGATGCACGGCAAAAACTACCGCGGACACAGCGCCGAATACGCCCTGCGTCTGGTCGACCGGGCGGCCCGGGAATACAACATCCGCGACTTCGACATCATCGACGACATCTTCAATCTGGACGAAGAACGCCTGCGGGCCATTTGCGAAGGCTTCATCGCCCGGGGGGACGTCCGCTTCACGCTTCCCAACGGCATCCGCTCCGACCGGCTCGATGCCGGGCAGATCCATCTGATGTGCCGGGCCGGGTTGGAATACGTGGCCATCGCCGTCGAGACGGCGAGCCCGCGCCTGCAGAGGATGATCCGCAAGAACCTCCGGCTTGACAGGGTGCGGGTCGTCATCGAGGAGTTCGCCCGCCGGCGCGTGATGACGTCCGGTTTTTTCATGGTGGGCTTCCCCACGGAGACCGAAGAGGAGATGCGCATGACCATTGATTTCGCCGTGAAATCGTCGCTCCACAACGTCCTCTTCTTCGTGGTCAGCCCGTATGAGGGCACGGAACTCTACGAGCAGGTGCGGCGGCAGCAGGAGGTCGAGCCCCGCTTTGACGTAACGCGGGTCTACGTGCGGCAACGGGTCAATCTCAGCGAAATCCCGGATTCGCGCTTCAACCGGCTGCGCTCCCTGGCCTACGTCCGGTTTTTCGCGGATCCGCGGAGACTCTGGCGCATCTGGCGCGACCACCCGCGAAAAAAAGCTCTGATCTCCGCCGGCTGGGTGGTGATTCTGCGCGACGTACTGCACCTTCCCGCCCCGTTCGTCGATCCCGTCGCCTTCGCCAAACGAAATCTGGGGCGCCGTTTCAACGGCGTGAGAGCCGCAAATTAAGCATTTCCCCCGGCCATGTGGATCCGCCTGGTGAATTTTTCGGGGAAAAACAAGGATTCCCGGAGGTCATTCCAGCGCAGCCGGCGGCCGCGCTTTCCACGCGGGCAATCAGCGCCGCGGCGCGGGCGGTTTCGCAAGATAATCGTGCGCTTCCGCTTTTACGGCTTCCACTGCCGGGTCGTCGTCATCCGGTCAGACCTGTATATACTTGTCCGCTTTAATGCCGCAGATCGGACAAACCGCGGGCGGCGCGCCGAGCTCAATATGGCCGCAGACCGGGCATAAAAAGATCCTGCTTTCCGCGAGGTCCTTCCCCTGCGATACGGCTTCGAGAGCGAGCCGGTAAAGACGGGCGTGGACGGCTTCGGCTTCCTTTGCGTAGCCGAACATGCGTTTGGCCTTATGGTTCTCCTGCTGGGCCAGATCCAGCATGGGGGGGTACATCTCCGTGTATTCGTGCGTTTCCCCCTCGATTGCGGCTTTCAGGTTGTCGGCCGTGGAGCGGATCCCGCCCAGCGCGCTCAAGTGTCCCGCCGCATGAATCGCCTCGGCCTCCGCCGCGGTCCGGAAAAGGCGCGCCACGTTCAGGAACCCTTCCTGTTCCGCCTTCTTGGCAAAGGCGAGGTATTTCCGATTTGCCTGGCTTTCGCCGGCAAACGCTTCCTTTAAATTATCTTCCGTCTTTGTCATTTATCCTCCCCCTCGGGCCCGGGAATCATGCTGCTATAGGTGATTGAGATCCCCGGTCCCCCATGTGTCATTTTCCTATCAGGCGGTGCGGCGCCATGACCGCCGCCGCAGGATTTCGGCTTCCCCCTTCGACGATCCATTCCGCGGCCAGATTTCCTATGAAGGGCGAGCAGGTGATTCCATGGCCGCCCAGCCCGGCCACCCAGTAAAGCCCGGGCAGGCGCGGATCGGCGCCGATCACGAACATGTCGTCGGGGGCGAAAGTGCGCATGCCGGCCCAGGCCCTTGCGACCCCGGCATCGGCCAGCGACGGGAGCCAGCGGGCGGCCTTGGCCGCGATGCGCTCCAGTTCTTCCTGGTCGGTGAGTTCTCCCTGCGCGACGCTCACCTTCACGGCGTCGCAGCCGCTCATAAGGAGTCCGCCGCTCTCCGGCCGGAAATAGAACTCATCCCCGACGACCCAGACAACCGGCCATCTCGGGTTCACCTGGGGCAGGGGTTCGGTGATAAGCAGATGCCTCCTGTAAGGGGTGATCGGCAGGGAGTATCCCTTGAAGCATTCCGACAGCGAAGCCCACCCGCCGTTGGCGACCACGACTTTCGACGCCTCGATGAATCCATCCGACGTGTCCACCCCCGCGAGGCGGCCGTCCCGGATTTCGAGGCTCCTGAACCGGCAGCCGAAGCGAATTTCCGCTCCTTCGCGGCGGGCTCCGCCGAGAAAGCCCTGCAGAATGGCGTGAACGTCCAGGACGCCGTCATCCGCCTTGAAGACCGTTGAAACGAGCCCGGGCCCGAGGACGGGGATCTGCCGGTATAGCCTTGAGGCGTCTCCCCGCTCCAGGTTGGCTTCGGGATTGTCTTCGCACCAGGATTGCAATGTTGCCGCGTGTTCCTCGCGGGCGGTCAGGTAAATGCCGACGGCATCGACCAGCGGTTCGGACGAGAATCCTTGCGGCGGATGGTAATGGAACTCGGCCGATTGACGGGCGATCCGGTTCAGCAGGGGATGGGGGATCATGGTGCGCAGAATCGCCGCGTTGCGTCCGGTGGACTGCGCGCCCGCGATTTTTTCCTTCTCGAGGATCAGGACGTTGCGCTGTCCCTTCCGGGTCACAAAATAAGCCGTGGCTGCTCCGGCCATGCCGGCGCCGATGATGACGATCCGATCTGTATTCATGAGGCGGCTCCTGCCTCTCGCTTTAAACGGCCCGCGCGATTCAGCCAGCGACGGTGCGAAGCCGGCATCATACCACCGGCACGAAAGGAGTCCAACAGCGATCAGGGCTCTGGGCTACGGATTGCAGGGCGCAGTCTCCGGTTGCATCCAAGTAAGAACAAAGCCATGTAAGGAGACACGAATTTCACGAATTCAACAAATAAAAGGAGCTCATTTGTGTCATTCGCGGAATTCGCGGTTCCAGTCAATACTTTCAGGACAGGCAGGAACGAGGGAGGGTACGCGTTTGCGGTATAATGCCCGCATGAGTGCGTTGGCCGATTTCATGGGGCATTTCGGCATACGGCCGGAAGCGGCGCCGCCCGGGAGGTTGCTCGAGAGCGTCGTCGCCGCGTTTGCCCGCATGCCCTATGAAAACATCACCAAGATCATCAAGCGGGCCGAATCCGGCAGCGCCGGTAGAGCCCGGCGCTACCCGGACGAGGTCGTGCGCGATCACGTCGCCTGGGGCGCCGGAGGGACGTGCTTTTCGCTGACCTACGCATTGCTGCACCTGGTGCGCGGCCTCGGGTGGCGTGCGGAATGCATCCTGGCGGA
>CAYZTZ010000079.1:0-16420 GCA_964481255.1 uncultured Acidobacteriota bacterium
GGATGCCGTCGGCCGGCGCGGCGGAATCCCGCGGAGGTTCAGGATGAAACGAAGCCTGCTGTCAGCCGCAGTCCCGGGAAGCCTCCTGGTTGCGCCGGCTGTGTTTCTGGCCGCCCTCGCCGGGCGCACGGTCGAGCTTCGCGACGGCAGGATCTTTTCGGGCGGACCCCCTTTCGGCGCGGCACGGTCGCAACGGGCGCGTCAGGGTGTTTCGAAGGGATGCAGCCTGTGGCCGATCAGCAGGCGCGACACGAGGGAAAAATACATGTCCCCCAGGGTGATTCGGACGGCCCGCGGCAGGGAGGTCCCGCGGCCGGGCATCGGCTGGAGCTCGCTCAGGAAGTTTCTCCGCAGTCTGCGGAAGATATAGCGGTATCGATAGAAGACGTCGTAATACCTCCAGAGGGTGCTTTCCAGGTCGGACTGCGTCCAGCCGCCCGCGTCCTGGGCGGGAATGAAGTTCGCGTGAAGCGTATCGTACAGCGCCCACTGTTGCCGGTTCGAAAGCCTCCCCGCCTGATCCAGTTCATCCCTGAGGGCGGTTCCCGGAAGAGGAGTGAATATGTAGTAATAGATCTGCGCGACGTCGCTTTGCAGCAGAAGCCGGAACATCGCCTCGGCGCTGGCCCTGTCCTCGCCCGGGAGCCCGAGCATGAGGCTCGCCCAGACCCGGATCGAACGCCCGCGGAGGATTTCGATCGCCTCCCTGTAACGTTCCGGCGCATTGTGCCGCTTGTTCGCCCTCGCCAGAGCGTCCCGTGAGAGGGTTTCCAGCCCGATGTACAAGCTTCTGCAGCCGCTTCGCGAAGCGAGATCCAGGATCTCGTTGTCAAAGGCAAAGAGGATGGTGCTCTGGGCGCCCCACAGAAGCGGCCTGCCCGTGCTTTCCTGGAGGTCGATCAGCCCCCTGAAGAGCTCTTTGGCATATTCCCGGTCACCGATGATGTTGTCGTCGGTGAAAAACACGTTCATTCTTTTGCCGTGGATTTCCCGGACCTGTTTCAGGACGTGCCCGATGGGCCGTTTGCGGAGCTCGTGGCCGTACAGGGTCGTCACACAGCAGAACCGGCAGTTGTGGGGACAGCCGCGGGTCGCCTGCACGCTCTCGATGCCGAAGGACCGGTAGGGCAGGATCCGGTTGTCGGGCGGCCGGAACTTTTCCGGACTGACGAACCTGGCGGACCTGTAAAGGCGCTTGAGCCGTCCCGCCCTGAAATCTTCAAGGACGCCCTCCCAGATCTCCTCGGCTTCGCCGGCCACCACCGAGTCCGCGTATTGCATTGCCTCTTCGGGGCAAAGCGTGGCGTGCGACCCCCCGAGAACGGTTGTTACCCCGCGGGCGCGGAATTCGCGGGCGATCTGGTACGCGCGGGGCGCAAACTGGGTCATGGAACTGATCGCCGCGAGGTTGACGCCGCGCGCCGTTAGCCCGTCGATGTCCAGTTCCCGAAGATTGTCGTCGACCATCGTCTGGGCGACCCACTCGGGCGTGAGCGCCGCCAGGTAGGCGAGGGAGTTCACTTTGAGTCCGCCGAGCAGCGGCTTGCCGCGGGAAAGCCGGTGGATGAGCCTGCGCCTCTCCGGATCGCAGGCCCCGGGCTGAATCCATGCGAGCTTGACCGGCGCATCGTCCTTCCAGAGCCCGTGCGCATCGGCCTCGCCGCTGCCTCGCGTGGCGGCGCGCCGCAGGAGTAGAACCACGTGATGGAGCAAGGCCTTTTCAATGCGGTTCATCTCGGCTCTTTCATTACGGTTCCGGGGCGCCTGCGGGGAATAGGCGGCCTCAAGGATTGTTCTTCAGGCGCCCGCGGGTCTCATTCGCGGGGCGGATCGCCGTCGTAGGTGCCGTTCGGGCTGAGGAAAATCCTCCCCGGCTTGCCCGGAAGCGGCGTGAGCCAATCCGGGCTGCTGCGCGGGAACAGCAGCCTGGCCTGCCAGTGAATGGCGAAGTCCTCGGCCTTGACATCCGGATAGAGACGGGTCATGGCCGATACCATCTCCGCCCCCGTGCGGGAGGCGTTATAGACCTCTTCGTAGTTGTCCAGGTATTTCAGGGACCAGTCGATGCAGTCGGTGTAGGAGCGCGAGCCGTCGGCCTGGACTTCTTCCATGATCCGGATTTTTTCCTCATCGCAATGGCCGGGGATGACGATGCGCGCGTCGAACTCCCTCAGTCTCCTGATCGACTCGCGCCACTTCACCCGCCGCGCGACGTTGCTTTCGATGGGCCAAAGATGGCAGTCATGGAATGCGACGTCGGTGGCGCAGACCACCTTGATGGAGGGGATCCAGACCACGGAGTTGTTGGCGCTGTCGCCTTCCCAATCGTCGGAAAACAGCAGCTCCTCGCCTTCGAGCGTCAGGCGCGGTTCGCCGAGAGGCATGGGCACCGTGGTCCGGCGCGGGATGTCGTCCGGGCCGAACCTGTCGATCGCCCACAGCTCCACCTTGTCGCTCGAGGTGAACACGATGTCCTTCACCACGCTGGGCAGGGCGACGATCCGGGCGTTCGGGAAGGCGTGCTGCAGGACCTGCAGCCCGAAATGGTGATCGGGGTGGAAGTGCGACACGTAAATGTGCGTCAGGTTCCTGCGCATGGGGATGATTTCTGCGACCATCCGGTGCGTGTCGCTGAGAAGCTGGGAGGCGTCGATCAGGATCGCGTCCCTTTCCCCATAGACGAGCGTGGAGTTGCTGTTGAAGCCGAGATAGCTGTGCAGAAAGACTTTGAAATTCAGAGGCATGGTCCACCCCCTGGATGGAAACGCGCTAGCCCTTCGCGTCCCAGATGAACAGCGCCGTGACGACGGCCACGATCGTGACCGCCCATGCCGCGAAACCGAACATGGTCTCGTAGCCGAAGCGGTCGATGAAGCCGCCCATGATGGGTGCGAAGACGGCGCCGGTATACTGCATGGTGGAGTAATAGACGCCGTAGATCGTCGAGCGGTTCCTGGCGGGCGACTGGCTCATGATGAAGACCTCGGTCACGGGGAAGCGCATCGCCTGGATGACTCCCATCACCCAGAGGACGATCCAGAGCCCCCAGCCCAGGGAGACCGCCTTGAGGGCGAAAATGACCAGGCCGCTGAGGATGCCGGTCACGATGATGACCTTCGTGCTGCCGATGCGGTCCGAGATCCAGCCTCCCACCGGTCCCGCCCACAACCCCGAAGAAAAGATGATCGACAGGGACATCGCGGAGACCTCGTTGGAGGCCCCGAGAACCTCCTTGATATAGACCGGCAGAAAGGCGTTCACCGACGCGCCCGCGCCGCCCCCGAGAACCATCATGGTCAGGAATGCGATCAGACGGCGTTTGTATCCGGGCTGCGGCGGCTTTTCCTCCATCTGCCTGCGCTTCATCGCCTCGATATGCGCTTGGCCGTAACGCTTTTTCAGATAGAGGAAGAAAACGAACCCCAGGATGATGGTGGGGACGGCCAGAGCGATGAAGCTGCCGCGCCATCCCCAGGCTGCGGCGATGCCGCCCGCTATGATCGGCGCCAGGAAGAAGCTCGAGTTCCCCCCGATGAGGTGCAGTCCGAGCGCGCGTCCGCGCTGATGCACGGGCACGGACAGGGATATGAGCGGCGTCGCGGCGGGATGATAGCCTCCGGCCATGAGCCCCATCAACACGAGCAGCGCGAGCAGCATGGCGTAGGAACCGGACAGTCCGACGAGCATGCCGGCGAGGCCCACGCCGAGAACGCCGAACGTGATGAGCCAGGTCGGCCCGATGCGGTCCGCCAGCCAGCCCGCCGGAAGCTGCGACACGCCGCTCGACAGGGAGAAGGCAGCCGTGACGCCTCCGAGTCGCGCCTTGCTCAGCCGGAACTCGTCCTGAATGAACGGCTGCATCGGTTGCGGCAAAGCCGTCAGCAGGTGGTGCGTGGCGTGAGCCAGGATGAAAAAGGGGAGGGAGGAAAGGAAAAAGGATTTCGTTCTGGCCGGATCCGCCGGAGATACAACGTCGCCTCCGGCGGGTGCTCGGGCCGTTTTCTGTTCGATATCCCGCTCCGCTTTCATGGGTGTCCGCTTCCTGTCGATTCCGAAAAAATGGGTCCGGCGGATCCGGCGCTTATCCCGCGGCGGCCTTTCTCCTGGCCACGACCAGCGGGGCCGATTCCCTGTAGAACAGGCTGACGACAAAGCAGACCCCCATGCAGGCCGCGCAGATGACCATGACGGGTCCCAGGCCCCATTTGTCGGCCACCATGCCGAGCAGCGTCGCGCCCAGGGTCGCTCCGATCAGTTCGCCGGTCAGCTGGTTGGATCCGATGATGGTGGACACAAAACGCGGGTCGCCGGATTCGGCGGGGATGGTGGACTGCATCAGGGCGTTGACCCCGGTGCCCCCCCAGCCGAGGAAGGCGATGAGCATCAGCCACGGAACGCTGGCAGGACCGTAGAGAATGCCCAGGGGCGCGCCCATGCCCATAATGGCGGCGATCAGGACTAGGGGTTTGCGGCCGTATTTGTCCGACAGACGGGGAATCAGAACTCCCCAGAGGATGGCGCCCACTCCAAAAGCGGACATCACGTAGCTCATTTCGGTG
This sequence comes from uncultured Acidobacteriota bacterium, assembly GCA_964481255.1. Classification (GTDB taxonomy): domain Bacteria; phylum Acidobacteriota; class UBA6911; order UBA6911; family UBA6911; genus UBA6911. The sequence goes on from CAYZTZ010000079.1 coordinate 4,560, forward strand.
TTGGAGAGTTTCTTGACCGCGGTCAGGTAGCCGGGAGCGTATGTCAGCGTGCACACGTACCAGCAGAGCAGAAAGAGCGTCCCGAAAATGGAGAGAAGGACGTTCCTGTTTTTAAAGACTTCCACGTAATTGATTTTTTCCCTGGGCTTTTTCCTCGTCCCGTCCGGGGCATCGGCGCTCAGGGCGGTTACGGGGTTGACCAAAATTTTCCATATCATGATCGAGATGATGACGCCGGGGACGATGGTGAGGACGAACGTGGCCCTCCAGCCGATGGATTCCGCCAGGGCGACCTGAATCAGAGGGCCCAGCATCGTGGAAATCAGACCGACCGCGGATACCTGCATGATGCCCATGTTCATGCCCCTGCGGTGGGGCGACGATTGCGGGATGATGAAGCTCTGCGAAACCGGCATCACCGGACCCTCGAAGGCGCCCATCAGCAGGCGGACGATGACGAGCATTGCGAAACCCGTGACCAGGCCCGTCAGCATGGAGCATATGGAAAAGCCGAAGACGATGAGGGCCAGCAGCTTTTTGCGGGATACCCTCGTGTCCGCGATGTAGCTGCCGAAAAGCCCGATGACGGCCCAGGAGAACGCGAATACGGACGTGGCCAGACCGAGCTGCGTGTAACTGATCTTCAGGTCCGCCATGATGTAGTTCTGCAGATTGGAAAGGGCGAAACGGTCGAACATCACGAATCCGAAGGCCAGACAGAGAATCAGGACCATCCAGTTCTCATAGCCTTTTCTGAGCTGTTGCTGTTCCACGACGAACCTCGCTTTCATGAATGAAGGACGTTCACCGGACGACCGACGGGTGTGGCAATAGCGGCCGGACACCCCGTATGCTGGCCGCGTTTCAAGCGCGTGATTGTACTACGAAAATGACGGGCGCAGAGAACGTCTTTTTTCGATCGGGAGATTCGGGAACAGGTCTTTTTGCGGCAAACCTTCAATCGGCAGGCATCCAGAAGAGTTCGCCGTTGGGCAAGCCCACCGTGACGCCGTCGCGCCCGTCGGTCAGACCGAAGTGTTCGGCCGTGCGCCGGTTCATGTGCAATTCCAGGACCAGCCCGGAATTGTGGTGGAATTGAATGAGCCACCGGGGGCCGAAGTCGAGAAGACGGATGCGGCCCGTCAGCAGGTGTTCGTCGGACTTGGGCGGATGTTCCGCGTCGCGCAGGACCACGTGCTCCGCGAGAATCCCCACCGTGACCCTGGTCCGCGGCGCAGGCGGGTGTTCCCCGGCGGGCGAACGCGCGGTGATTCCCAAAGTCGGGCACTCGATCGTAATATAGGCCCCGTCCCGGCCTGCCACGATTCCATCCCATAAATTGTTCGCGCCGAGGAAGCGCGCGACCTCCCGTGTCGCAGGGCGGCGGTAAACCGCGGTTTTGTCCCCCGCCTGCCGGATGCGCCCGTCCATCAGAACGCTGATACGGTCGGCCAGGAAATAGGCTTCGGTGAGGTCGTGCGTCACAAGCAGAACCGTGAGCCGCTGCCTCAGCCGCAAATCGCGCATCAGCCACCAGAGCTCGCGCCGCAGAGACTGGTTGAGGGAGGTGAAGGGCTCATCGAGCAGCACCAGGCGCGGGCGGCTGGTCAGGGCGCGCACGAGTCCGACCCGCTGGCGCTCGCCGCCCGAGAGCGTGTGCGGGAACCGCCCCAGCAGCTCCCCGATGCCGGTCGCGTCGATCAGCATATCCATCAAGGGCTTGAACTCGTCTGTGCCCAGCCCCCGGGCGCGGGCGCTGTAGGTGATGTTTTGGAGCACCGTCAGATGAGGGAACAAACCGATCTGCTGCGGAAGGTAGCCCAATCCCCGGCATTCGATCGGCTGATGCGTGACGTCCAGGCCGTCGAGGCGGATGCGGCCCTCGCGGGGACGCAAAATGCCCAGGATGACGTTAAGCAGGGTGGACTTGCCCGACCCGGACGGACCGAGCACGGCGTGGCATTCGCCTTCCGCCACGCTCAGGTCGATGTCCTGCAGGGTAAAACTTCCCGCGGACGCGGTGAGCGATTCCACTTCAAGCATGGGCGACCTTCCCCAGCAGCCAGCGTGAAAGCGACAGCGCCGCAAGTCCCGTGGCGACGAGCACAAGGATCAGGGCCACCGTCCCTTCGATGTCGGCGCTGGCCAGGCGCATAAAGATGGCGATGGGCAGTGTTTCCGTGCGCATGGCCATGGTCCCGGCGACCATGATGGTGGCGCCGAACTCGCCGAGGGCCTTGGCCCACGAAAGGATGAAAGCCGCCAGAAGGCCCCGCCGCGCCAGCGGCAGAGTCACGGTGAAAAACGCGCGGCGCGGCGTCGCCCCCAGGGACCGGGCCACCGTTTCCAGCTCGAGGGGCACCTCGTCAAACGACGCTTTCAGCAGGCGCGCCGCGACTCCCAGAACCGTCACGAATTGCGCGAGCACGATCCCGGCGAATGTGAAAACGAATCTCACGCCGTGCGCCTGGACCCATTCCCCCACCGGGTTATTGAAGAAGATCAGCAGGATCGCGCCCAGCGCCGCGGGCGACACGATGATGGGGAATTCCAGGATGGTGTCCACAGCTTCCCGCCCGTAAAAAGAATAACGGGACAGGGCGTACGCCGCGGGCACCGCCAGAACCATCGCCAGAAGCGCCGCGGCCGTCGCCCCGATCAGGGAGAGCTGGATCGAAAACAGCGTGCGGGGCGACGTCAGCGTTTCCCTGAGCGTCGGCCATTCAAGGAACCAGGCCAGGGAAACAATCAACCCGCCGTAGAGCGCCAGGACCAGGAGGGCGGCGATAACGGTCGCGCGGCGAAGCGTCATGGACGGTTCATGCCTCCACTATTTTTTGATCCACTGGGACGGCACGGCATATTCGCCTCCCACGGGCTTGGAGGCGCCCAGCCATGCCTTCGCCTCCTCGGCCGTCGTAAAGTATTTGTACCGGGCGAATATTTTACGGCCTTCCGGGCCGGCCAGGAAATCGATAAAGCGCCGGGCGGCTTCTTTATTCCTGGTGTATTTCGATATGGCGGCCGGGATGTAGCCGATGCGCGGGATCTGATCGGCCGGCAGGCGGACCGTCTCGATGCGATCGGGGTCCCAGTGCTCGAACACCGTCCAGCCGATCACGGCGTCCGCCATTTTCAATGAAATCGCCGTGGCGGTTTTCTCGCATGATTCCGTGTAATTGATGAGGTTGCGCCGGAGAGCCGCTTTTTCCGCGGGCGAGAATTCCTTTTCGATGATCTCGACGGCGTAGGCTCCGACACAAACGGTTTCGGGATTGGCGATGGCGACGCGAAGGCCGGGTCTTGTCAGATCCCTCAGCGTGCGGATGCCGAGAGGATTCCCCTTGATCACATTGATGGCGGGAATCAGATAGACGATGATTCTTTCCGAGTCGGCGAAGACATCCCCCTCGCGCTTCGCCTTCTCCATGTAATCGGACGATCCCGGGAAGTAGATATCGCCCTGCTTGGAGAGTTTCATCTGAGAGAGAACGGAGCCGGAGCCCCCGAACACCAGTTCGACCTTGATGCCCGTTTTCTGTTCATAAAGCTTTGCCGCCTCCTCCGTGGGGGGCTTGGAAGCCGCGCCGGCGAAGACCATCAGCCGGTCGGCGGAGCGCGCCGCGGCGCCTGCCAGGCATATCCCGAGAGCGAGGGTCCCGATCAGAATTCTCGTGGTTGTTTTATTCATCGCGCATAGCTCCAGCAGGGGATGATAACGTTGCGATCGTTTAAAAATCGATGCCATACTGCATATAACACCAGTCCGCGCCCGCTGCTCCCCCGTTTGCAGGGACGGAATCCACGGAGCGGCGGATGTAGCCGCCGACAAAAAAGTGACCGTAACCGACGCGCAGTTTTCCCCAGGGCGTCGGCCGCCAGTCCGCCAGCAGGTCGAGTTCCCCGATTTCTTAAAACCGGTAGCGGACGCTCCAATGCCAGTTGCGGCCCGGTTCGGGGAATCCTTCCTGGTAATAGTAATCTCGGTCCAGCAGGTTATGAATGCCCATTTGCAGACTCACCCCCGCGCGCAAGGGGACGATCCATCCAAGGTCCATGACGGCGAACCGTGATGCGGGAACCACGGCGCCGGAATCGTTGGTGGTGATGGTTCCGCTCTCATACCTGAGGCTCGCCAGCACAAGTACCTTTCTCGGCAGGCTCGCCTGGGCGACGCCGACGACCTTGTGTTTCGGCATGCGCACCGGGTAAACCCAGAGCATGTTCGGGGGTCCCGAGATAGTCCACTGGAGAAAGCTGTAATTCGCGTCCAGCGTCAGCCGCGGCATGGCAGTGCTGCGCACGGCGAATTCCACGCCCTGATGCGTCTCTTCCCCGACATTCAACGCCTGCTGGCATTTTCCGGCCGGCATCGACGGACACTGATTTTCGTAATCGGCCGGGATGACGGCGTTCTGGATCGCGTCGCGCACGCTGCTTCGGAATAGGTCCGCCCTCAGGATCGTGTTCCGCCCAAGAACATGGGAATAGCCCAGATTCCAGTTTCTCGCGTGTTCCGGCTGGATAGCGGGGTTGGGTATCGCCCTGCCGTAGCGGTAGGAATACCGGTCCTTGAGGGTGGGGAAGTGGCTTTTCCGCGCGAAGGAAAAGAAGAGAGAGCCGTTTTCGGATACGGAATAGGAGAGCGAAACCAGGGGGTTGTAATCCCAGACATGGCTCAGACAATCGGAACCTGCGCACCGGAAAGGTTCGACCGAGTACGTTGTCACGGCGTTTTTGCCGCTCCCGGTGATGGTGGTCCTGAGGTCCTGAGCCTCGACCGCGTCGAGTAAGTCCGCGCTGAGCCCGATGGTGGCCCGCATGCGGGACGAAAGGGTGATGACATCCTGAACGCCTATGGAGATCATCCGGTCGTGATGCTTCCTCCATGGCTGAACGAGAGCGGAAGTCCCCGTGTAAGCGGCTCCGCTTTCCTTGTGAATATCGTCCTTGAGGAAAAAGGACGCGCCCGGAGTATGGGACGACAGTCGCCGCGTGGAAAACTCGGCCGCGGCGCCGATCGAATGGTCGTCATAGGGCGCGATGCTGGCCAGAGTGGAATAGGCGGCGTCGGTGAAGCCGCTCATGTTGTTCCGATAGCGGTCGTAGAAAGCGCGGAATTTGACGGAGTCCGCCGCGCCGAGGGCGCTGTTGGAGTTGAAGTAGTAAAGCTCCTTGTCCCAATAGGGCCAGCGCCAGAATTTGGGCTTGTTGTTTTTAACGTCGGCGCCGGAATACGGCGGGACGCCGTACTCCGCCTTTTGGTTGGCGTAGGACAGGACGTACCGGTCCTGCTCGCGGGGCGTCCAGCCCAATCGTCCGCTGTATCGCGCGTCGCGTCGGTCCGAATTGATCCGGTCATATCCCGGCTGCATCGTGTTGGTCGGGAACTTGCCGGAAAGCGGGAAATAGTCGGTCTCGAGCCAGTCCATGCCGGCCTGCAGAAAAGTGGAGCCGCGGCGCGTACCCAGATGCAGCCAGGATTCCAGCCTGTCGCCCGAACCGGTGCCCACGGCGGCGTCGGCGTCGAGCTTCTTTTCAGGCTGACGCGTGACGAGGTTGACGGCGCCTCCGAGGCCGTTGGGTCCCAGCAGCGGCGAAGAATAGCCCCTGGCGACGTCGATCTCGCTGACATCGCTGGTTAGAAAGCGGGCGATGTCGGCAAAGCCGTCGAAAGGGACATAGAGCGGAACGCCGTCCATATAGAGGCCCACCTGCCGCGTGTCGAAACCGCGGATCATGATCCCCATCCGGCCGCTTGCGAGATTGTGGTCGACGCCGATGCCGGGAAGGTAGGGGATCGATTGCGCCAGGTCCGCGGTGTGAAAGCTGCGGATTTCCGGAAGGCTGAGACTGTCGGCGATGGGCGACAGCGGCGAGGTTTCCGCCGTGACGCTGACTTCCGTGACCCCCAGATCAAAGGGGCGGCCCGCCTCCTGCCGAAGCAGGCCCTGCACCGCCTCGCGCAAGCCATTGATCAGAAGGCGCATCTGTTCGACGTCCCAGGGGCGCGGCGGCGCGGACGGTAACAGGACGGCCGATCCCGGGTGCAGTTTCGACCACAGTTCTACTCCGGCGAGGATCTGCGCGACGCCTTCGCGCTGCTCCTCCAGGATGTCGTCGGAGGCCTTCTGAAGACAGGATAAATCCTCCAGCCACGCATGGAGTTGTTTGGTTTGAGCGTTCAAAGGGGCGATCCCCGGAAAGAATAGAGCCGCGCAAAGAAAAATCGCCGATGACGAACGAAAAAGATTGGATCGAGACATGGTGCCGGGACCTGTCAATATGTTTTAGGTTCAGCGCCCGGCCCGGACGGGAATGAAGATCGGTATCCCGTCGCCGACGCCGCCGTCGTAGGTGGCCAGGAAGCTCTGTATTTCGTCGGAAAGCAGGAAATCGGAGAGTCTGGAGGCGCCCTCGAAATTCGCGGATGGGAACCTCTCGGGATCGGCGACCATGCACACGTAGGGTCGGCGCATGTTCGGATCTCCCTCGACCATGATTTTGACGCCCGGGTCGGGTTCCATCTTATGAAACAGGATGGGCATCCGGCCGATGATCATGTAGGCGTTTCGTTTCGCGACATAGTGCAGGATTCCCCGCGTATCCGTATGCTCATATTGAAGCACCCAGGGGCCTGTCATGCGAACGCCCGCACTGGAGAAGAGGGTGTGCGCGGTTTCCCGGGGACCGTTGGACTGGAAGTCGAGCCAGTACGCCTGGGCCGCCGCGATCCTCCGGACCGCTTCGACGCCGTCCTTCAAACCGGAAATGCCTGCGGGATCGCGGACCGGGCCGACAATGACCAGGTCGTTCTTCGCCCAGGGGCGCAGATCGCGCGCCCACCCGTCGGCCACCAGGTTGGTGCTCGCGTCGCTGGAGTGCATCGTCAGAAAATCGACCCTGCCTTCCTTCATCGCGCGGGCCAGCATCGGCTTCTCGCCCGTCACCACGACCTCGATCCTGATGCCGGTCTTAGCTTCAAATCTTTGCTGTATTTCACCCCAGAGGGGCGTCATGGTCATGCCGCCGATCACGGCCGCACGGACGGGTCTCGGCGCGCCTGCAGCCGCCCGATAAGCCGGTGAGCGAGGCAAAACGACGGCATAAGCCAGAAAGCCGATGAAGATGAAGAAGATGCGCCTCGTCATAGCATGCCCCCGTTGTATTCTTTCCGGCACAACGTCTCCTGTCGTGGACAAAGGTATAACATACATTGTATTTTTTAAATAACATTTTTGGCGAAAAATGCGGCGGGCCGGGGCGCGCCCTTCGAATGGAGATTTCGACGGGGCGAGGGTCAGGAATGCGCCTGCTGTGCGGAGGAGTTTCGGGGAAGCTGCAGTCCGGTCACCAGCCATCCGCCCGCCGCGAAAAGAAACGCGCTGTATCCGAACGCGGCGCCGGTTCCCAAAGAGGACCAGAGCCAGCCCACGACGATGCTGGACGCGAAATCCCCGACGCCGTTGACGGTGGCGAGTGTGCCGAAGGCCATGCCGTGCCGGGTCTTTTCGACGATTTCGGCGCACAGCGAATCCTCCAGCGTTTCTTCCACGGCAATGTAGATGCCTCCCAGCACGAAAACGAGCGCGATGACGAAAAGAGAAGGACGGAGCAGGACGAGCAGAAGGGCCATCAGCGCGGCCAGAAAATAGCCTCCGGCCAGCAGGCGCCGCTTGTCGAATTTGTCGGCCAGGAATCCCGATATAAAGCTGAACGCGGCATAAAGAACGTTGTGCAGGACATAGAGACCGGCGGCGAGACCGGCGGCTTTCCCGGCGCCCAATGTCGGGGCCAGCTTCTGGGCGGCGAACAGTATCAGCATCGTATGGGAAAAATCCCCGAGGCCGAAAATCCCGACGGCGATCAGGTATTTCCGGAATATAGGAGGCAGAGCCCGGAGGCTTACCGCGAAGGTTGAATGCGCCACGGGCGGTCGTTGCTTTTCGTGCACAAAAACGGCGATGACCAGCGCTGCCAGCAACCCCGGGATCAGCGTGCAGGCGAATACCCGGTCGTATTGATGCCGTGTCATCTGGAGCAGGATCAGCGCCGACGCGGGGCCCAGGACGGCCCCGATGGTGTCCATCATGCGCTCGAAGCCGAAGGCGCGGCCATAAGTCTTTGCGTCCACGGAGGCGGCCAGGAGCGCTTTTCGAACGGGGGTTCTCGCCCCGCGGCCGACCCAGGCCGCGGAGCGGGCCAGGAGAACATGCCAGGCCGATGAGGCGAGCCCTATGGCCCCCGTCCCCGCCGCGGTGACCACATAGCCCCCGACGGCGATGATCTTCCTCTTTTTAAGCCGGTCCGTGTAGAAGCCCGACGCCATTTTTGCGAAACTGGACAGTCCGTCGGCGACGCCCTCGATCAGTCCGAGCCAGAGCGCGGCGGTGCCGAGGGACGCGAGAAAGACGGGCATCACGGTTGTGGCTATTTCGTGCGACCAATCGCTGAAGAGGGAGGCCAACCCTATGCCAAGGACAGTCCGGTTCAGCCAGCTTGATGTCCTACGGGTCTGGTTGGCGGTTTCCATAACCTGGGAATGCTCCCGCGAGGCTCCTCGCTCGCCGCGGCGCGGCGAAAACGGAGAGGAATGGAGATCTCCTGTTTCTGATCCGGGACCCTGTGGCCGAAAACGCGTCGATGGGTTACCGCCGGATCGGGCATTCAAATACGGCCGCCGGGCCGAGCTCCGCTTCAATCTCCAGCAGGCGGTTGTACTTGGCGATGCGCTCGCTTCGGCAGGCGGAGCCGCTTTTGATCTGTCCCCCGCCCATGGCGACCGCGAAATCCGCCATGAAGGTATCCTCCGTTTCCCCGGAGCGGTGGGATATGACGAAGCCCCAGCCGGCCTTTCTGCAGAGATGGATGGCTTCGACGGTCTCCGTCACGGTCCCGATCTGGTTCAGTTTGATCAGCACGGCGTTGGTCGATTTTTCGGCTATGCCGCGCGCGATGAAGCGGGTGTTTGTCACGTAAAGGTCGTCCCCCACGATCTGCACGCGCGCACCCAGCGCCGCCGTATGCTCGCGAAATCCATCCCAGTCGTTTTCCGCCAAGCCGTCCTCGATGGAGACGATGGGATATTTGTCGATCCACGCCTTGTAAAGGGATGTCATCTCGGCGCTGGTCTTGCGGCCCTGGCCGGACTTGGAGAGATGGTAAGCGCCTCCTTCATGGAATGAGCTGGCCGCCGGGTCCAGGGCGATCGCGACGTCCCTGCCGGGTTCGTACTTCGCGCCGCGGATCGCCTCGACGATCAGCTCGCAGGCCTCATCGTTGCTTTTCAGATTCGGCGCGAAACCGCCCTCGTCCCCGACCGCGGTGGCGTACCCCTTTTTCTGCAGGATTTTCTTCAGGGAATGAAAAACCTCGGCGCAGTGTCGAAGTCCCTCGGAGAAACTTGGGGCGCCGACGGGCATCACCATGAACTCCTGGAAGTCGACGCTGTTGTCGGCGTGCTTTCCGCCGTTGAGTATGTTCATCATGGGCACGGGAATGCGGACGGCGCCCGGCCCGCCGAGGTAGCGGTAAAGCGGCAGGCCGTAGGCCGCGGCCGCGGCGCGCGCCGCCGCCATGGAAACCCCCAGGATGGCGTTCGCCCCGAGACGGCTCTTATTGGGCGTCCCGTCGAGCTCGATCATCGCGCGGTCGATCTCCGCCTGCCGGCGGGGATCCATCCCGGCGATTGCCGGGGCGATGATTTCGTTGACGTTGGATACGGCGCGGAGGACGCCCTTGCCGCCGTAACGTCGACTGTCCCCGTCGCGCAGCTCGCAGGCCTCGTTTTCCCCCGTGGAGGCTCCCGAGGGCACCGAGGCGGCGGCCGTGACGCCGTTGTCCAGCGTCACGAAGGCGCGCAGCGTCGGGTTTCCGCGCGAATCCAGAATCTCGATGGCCCGTACGGACACGATTTTTGCGACCATAATTTCCCTCCCCGGCGCCGAAAGGCCCCGCGCAGGGTAGTATACCCGCGTCGGGCCTTCAGGAAAACAGCAGCCCTTTCAGGGATTCAACCTCCGAAAGACTTTTGCGGATCCCTTCCGCCTCGGACTGTTTCCGGAAAAGCAGCGATTCGACGGTCGACAGCTGATCGCGCACGGTTCGTTCCGCATCCCGCTGCATCTTCAGGATGGCGTCGTTGATTCTCTCGGTCCATTGCGAGGCGAGACGCGAAAGGTTTTTGTCGACCTCGTAGGGAACCCTCTTCAGAAAATGTCTGTCCGCCCAGGCCCTGAAGAGACTCATGGGTATCAGGAACCACAGGAGGTCCGTGTTGAACATGAACAGGTTGCCGATGGAGACGTCGGGGGAGGAGGGTTTTTCAAGCTCGATTTCGAAGGGTTCCGCCTCGAATCGCATCCCCAGGGCCTGTTCAATATTCCGGGCCAGTCGGTCGCGGAATCCCTGAACGGCCCTGGAGAGGGTCTCCCGCGCCCCCTGCAGGGGGACGGCAAACACCTCGCCCTCTCTGAGGGAGATCTCCGTGGTTTCGCGTCTCATGGCCTCCCGCAGCCATTGTTCATAGGCGCGGCTCAGTTCCCAGAGGTTTGCCTTCATCCCCGACAGCTTCTCCTGCAGCTCCCGACTCAGGCGCTTCCGGACGTCGGGCTTCAGCTCGTCCATGCGCTTCATGATCCAGGGACGTGTCCGGCTCGCGCATTCCGTCGCCAGCGCCTGCAATTCCATGCGGATCGAATCCAGGCTGGTCTTTTCGTTCAGGATTTGCGCCTTGAGCCCGGCGCGATCGGCGTCGGCGCGTTCCGCGGCGGCGAGGGCCAGCGAAAGGTAATTTTTCGCCTGATCCAGCAGGGAGGCGAACTTGAAGCGGACGATCTCGGCCCGGGTGTTTTCCCGGTTCTGCACCAGGGGATGGAGCAGATCTTTGTCGAAATCGGTCTTCAATCGCGCGTGCGTCGGCCGGACGGAAAAGGGTATGACACGGAATTCCGCGTCGAATTCCTTGCACAGCTCTTCCCGAATGAAGGCCGCTATTTCCTCCCGCTCCGCGTCCGACACCAGGTCGGACTTTGTGAGAAGGATAACGGTCCTGGGGGTGTGGCGGCGCAGGATTCGAAGGAGCTCGACGTCGTGTCTGGACAAAGGCGGATCGACGCTGACGGTTACGAGCGCCAGCCCGACCCTGGGCAGCCAGTCGAGCGCCATGGCCGTGTTGTGCTGAAAAACGCTTTCCAGGCCCGGGGTATCCACGAACTGCAGCCCGCGGTAGGGCTCGAGCGAAGGCAGTTCGACGAGGACCGAATCGACTTTCTTGACATTTCTTGGGTTTTCGGCCTCGGAAACGAAGGATCGGACGGATTCGACGGGAATCTTGTCCGCGCGACCGTTGAGGTAATGAATTTCCGCCCGGGCCTCGGGACCAAAGCGCATCCGAGTAATCACCGCCGTCACCGGGGTCACGCCGACCGGCAGGATGTTTCTTCGGGCGAGAAGGTTCAGCAGGGAGCTTTTCCCCGCGTTGAAGCGCCCGAAAATGCCGACGTCGATAACGCCCCGATCCTCAAGCAGGGCGGCGCAGGCCTCGAGATGCTTCTGAACGGCCGACAGGCCGTAGACGTCCTGGATGCGGCGGAGGCTCTGAACAATCGCCTCCAAAGAGTCCCGTGAGGCCGACAAAGGACGCATTGCGATCATTCCAGCTCCCTGAAACAAAAACCCCGCCTCAGGATTCCCCGGGGCGGGGTCTTTTAAATCCCGTTTCAATCCCTACCCTGGTTATTCCCAAAGAAATCTGGGTAGGAGTCATCAGGCCCGCGGCCGTTTCTCGGCGAACTCCATCGCCCTTAAATAAATGATAACAAATTTCCATGGGATTGAACAAGCCAAAGCTGCCATGTCGC
>CAYZTZ010000080.1:0-7671 GCA_964481255.1 uncultured Acidobacteriota bacterium
GCGCGGTTCATGCGCGCCTGCAAAAGGAGGTCCGGCACGAGCTGCTGACGCTTCCGAATTACACGATGTTCGATATTCTCCGGTTCGAGATCACCGGCGTGGATACGGTGGTTCTCTCGGGCCAGGTGATGCAGCCTTCCCTGAAGAGCGACGCCGAGAGCGCGGTTCGCAGGCTTGAAGGCGTCGGAAAAGTCGTGAACAGGATTGAAGTGCTTCCCCTGTCGCCCGACGACGATCGGATCCGCAGGGCGGCATTCCGCGCCGTTTACTCCGCCCAGGGTCTTGAGAGATACGCGTTGCGCTCCGTGCCTCCGATCCATATTATCGTGAAGAACGGGACCATTACGCTCGTCGGCGTCGTGGCCAGCCAGATGGACAAGGACTTGGCCGGGATCGCCGCCCGGGATGTCCCCGGGACGTTCGGCGTCACCAACGACCTGGTGGTTCAGGGGAAATAGACCTGGGAAGCGCCGGCCTCGATCCCGACCGTGTCGTTGCGGTGAAGCCCCGCAAAACGCGGGAAATCGGAAGGAGAGAGCGGAGAACGCCGTTCGGGTCCGCGCAGCGGCTTATCTTCAGTACGGGCCGATGGGCGCCCGGCGGCAGACTCCGGCTTGAAATCGAGGGAGATGTTCATGAGCGAAAACTTCACAGACACCAATGACACCGAAGGGAATGCTTCCGAACCGCAGTCGTCTCCTCTGGTTTTGGCTTCGGAGTTGCTCCCGAACCGAATTCCCATCGTCCCCATCCGGCCGCGCCCCCTGTTCCCCGGCCTGCCGGTTCCCCTGGAGGTGGGATCCGATCAGGTCGCGGCCGTCAATCATGCCCTGGAGTACTCGTCCAAAACCCTGGGGGTCGTCCTTGTCCGCGACCCGTCGGCCGCCGATTCGCCGGAGAACCTATACCGCGTCGGCGTCGCCGCCAAGATTCTCAGGGCCTTCCATGGCGAAGGGGACACGCACGGCGTCCTGATCCATTGCGTGGAGCGCTTCACCATCGAGGAGATCACCAAGGCGGACGTCGGCATGATCGCCACGGTCAAATATGAGTTCCCCAGCAAATTGGAGATGACGGAGGAGCTCAAAGCCTACGCGATGGCCATTGTCACGACGCTCAAGGAACTGGTGAAGCTGAATCCCCTGCAGTCGGAAGCCATCAAGATGTTTCTCAGCCGGTCCACGTTCGACAACCCGGGATTGCTTGCCGATTTCGCCGCCAACCTGACCACGGCGAGCGGCCCGGAACTGCAGGAGGTTCTCGAGACCTTCGACGTGCACCAGCGCATCAACCGCGTCCTGGTTCTCCTCAAGAGGGAAGTGGAGATATCCAAGCTCCACGTGGAAATCAACAAGCAGATTCAGGAGAAGATCTCGGGCCAGCAGAGGGAGTTTTTCCTGAAGGAACAGCTGAAGGCGATCAAGAAGGAGCTCGGCCTGGAGAAGGAAGGGAAAACGGCCGAGATCGAGAGGTTCCAGGAGAGGCTCAAGGAACTCAAGCTCAACCCGGAGGCCCAGAGGGCGGTCGAGGAGGAGATGGACAAGTTCCAGATGCTGGAGCCGCACTCGCCGGAATACACGGTTTCCCGCAACTACCTCGACTGGCTGACGTCGCTCCCGTGGGGGAAGTTCAGCCAGGATTCCTACGACCTGGACAAAGCCCGAAAGATCCTGGACAGGGACCATTACGGGCTCGAGGACGTCAAGGACAGGATTCTCGAATTCATCGCGGTCGGCAAGCTCAAGGGCGACATCACGGGGTCCATCCTTTGTCTCATAGGCCCGCCGGGAGTCGGCAAGACGTCCGTGGGCAAGAGCATCGCCGACGCCCTGGGGCGCCATTTCTACCGCTTCTCTCTCGGCGGCATGAGGGACGAAGCGGAAATCAAGGGGCATCGGCGGACCTACATCGGCGCCCTGCCCGGCAAATTCCTTCAGGCCATGAAAACCGTGGGAACCTGCAATCCCCTGATCATGCTCGACGAGATCGACAAGATCGGGGCATCGTTCCAGGGAGACCCGGCGTCGGCCCTCCTGGAAGTGCTCGACCCGGAGCAGAACAATAATTTCCGCGATCACTATCTCGACGTGCCGTTCGACCTGTCCCATGTGCTTTTCGTGTCTACCGGAAACCAGATCGACACGATTCCGCGGCCCCTGCTCGACCGCATGGAAATCATCCGCCTGTCCGGCTACATATCCGAGGAGAAGCGTGAAATCGCCCGGCGCTACCTCATCCCGAAGGCGATTCAGTATCACGGCCTGAAGGACGGCCAGGTCGTCATTCAAAGAGACGCCCTGGGATACATCATCGAAAACTACGCCCGGGAAGCCGGGGTCCGGAACCTCGAAAACCTCATTAAAAAAATCGCCCGGAAATCCGTGATGGACATCCTCCGCGGCTCCAGGAAAAAAGTGGTGGTCGGCAAGAAGGATGTCGAGACCTATCTCGGGAAACCGGTGTTCGCCGCCGATGAGATGTTCGAGAACATCCCCGGCGTGGTCACCGGCCTGGCCTGGACGAACATGGGCGGCGCCACGCTGCAGGTCGAGGCGACCGCGGTGCACAGCCGGAACAAGGGTTTCAAGCAGACGGGGCAGCTCGGAGCCGTCATGGTGGAAAGCTCCGACATCGCCTACTCCTATGTCATGGCGCATCTTGAGCAGTACGGCGCGCGCTCCGATTTCTTCGACGAACGTTTCGTGCACATCCACGTGCCGGCGGGGGCGACTCCGAAGGACGGCCCTTCGGCGGGCATCACGATGGCGACCGCCCTGCTGTCCATGATCCTCAACAAACCCGTGCTCAAGCGGCTCGCCATGACCGGAGAGCTCACCCTGACGGGCCAGGTTCTGCCGATCGGGGGCGTCAAGGAAAAGGTCATTGCGGCGCGGCGTGCGGGGTGCAGGCTTTTGATTTTTCCCGAGGGGAACCGGAGGGACTTCGACGAATTGCCCGGCTATCTGAAAAGAGGCCTGACGGTCAAGTTCGCGGAGCGGTACGAGGACGTCTTTCAGTACGCCTTTGGGGAGCGGGTCCGGAGGAAGATACGGAAGGCTGAATCCAAAGCTCCCAGGCGCCCCCGGGCCGGGCGGCGTCCGGCCTGAGCCGGCGTCGCCGGTGCAGCGATGAGTGTCGGACGCCCGCGTCGGGGAGGCGGGACTATCCGCCATGAACCCGGCGGTTTTTGGAGAGCGCCATGACGACTGTCGTTATCGGAGGGCATTCACGGAACGTCGGCAAGACAACCATCGCGGCCGGGCTGATACGCGCCCTTAGAGACTATCGCTGGACGGCTATCAAAATATCGTCCCACTGGCACGGCGGGGGGGTGCCCTCAGGGACCGAACGTCCGGAACGCGCGTTCCATATCCGCGAGGAAACCGATCCCGATGGGAACTCCGACACCTCCCGATACCTGGCCGCCGGAGCCGCGCGGGCCTTTTGGGTGCGCGTCCAGGCGAACGGGTTGGCGCCGGCCGTCGAGGCCCTGAGGCCTTTCCTGCGGCCCGATTCCTTTGTTCTTATTGAAAGCAACGGTATCCTGCGCTTCCTTCGCCCGGACATCTGCGTCGTGGTGCTTCGATACGACATGGACGAGTTCAAGGAAAGCGCAGGGGAAACCCTTGCGCGGGCGGACGCCGCGGTCGCGCTTGGAGACGGTTCCCTGTCGCCGCCCTGGAAGGAGGCGGCGAAGGCGGCTCTGGCCCACGTCCCTGTTTTTGAAGCCGGGGACCCATGGAGCATTCCAGGGGATTTGATCGAATGGGCGCGGGCGAGGCTCCCGCACCCGCCCTCCAGGGAATAGGTTGCCGCGCGGTTCGAAAAGGCCCCGCCGATACGGCGTGAACTGCTGATTCGGAAAGCCCCGAACGGGGCTTTTTCGCGGAGTTCAGGATGGAGCGGCATAAAGCGCCGCTCAACCCCGGGCAGGGGATGAGTTTCATTTCAATGCTAAAAGGGTTGCATCCGGACTCCGCCGATTCAGGGTTAACCGGATCATTGCAACCGTTCCCAGGGTGGGGCGCAAAGAGCGCGATCCCGAGGCCGGAGATCGTTGTCATCTCTTGCTTTCCAGCGCCTGGGCCTGGCGGAAACATACAATGGCCTCGTCGTCCTGCCCGAGGCTCTTGTAGAGGTACCCCTTTTCCTTGAGTATCGCGATCCGGCTCGCGTTGCTCTTGAAAAACCCTGCGTTCCTTTCGATCAGCCGCAGGCCGAGCGAGGCCTGATTCCGCTGGAGGAACTGATCGCTCAGGTAAAGCAGGGACTTCAGCAGAAGGGGCTCCTGCGAATCCGGCCATTTCATGTCATAGATCTTGTTCGCTTCGGCCAGAGCCTTTTCATAGTCCTTCTTTTTGATCAGCAGCAGGACGATCTCCTGCTGCATCTCGGCCATGCTTTTCGTCTTCTCCAGCTCCGCCCCGCCGGCCTGGGCGGCGGACAGCGGATGGACGGGAATCACGCAGACTCCCATCCATGCGAGGAGACATCCTGCCATGATTCTCTTCGGTGCGTGCGTGAGTATGACCGTTTTCATCGATCCTCCAACCGGAACGGATTATCCGTGACCCTATCCATGGAATCCGCAAAAGGATTGTAGGGGCGCGAATCCCCTCCATGCAGACCGGCTCTGAAATCCATGAAGACCGCCGGCGACGGCCGGTGCGCCTGCCGCTCCTGCATGTATCGGGATATGTAGAATTCGAGGCTTCGGCGCTGCACATGCTGATACTGCATGTATCCGAAAACGAAGACCGCCGACGCAGCCACCGCCGCCATGGCGGCGCGCCAGCGTCCCGGAACCGGGAAACGGAACGGCAAAGGAGCCTTTGCCGGCGCGGAAATCCGGGCGCGAATGGAATGCCATATTTCGGGACGGACCTCCAGGTCGCCGCGGTGAGTCCGGATAAAGCGCGCCGTTTCGCGGAGCTCGTCCATCTCCCCGGCGCATGACGCGCAGGCGAAGAGATGGGACCGGACCCGCTCCGATTCCGCGGCGCTCAGTTCTCCGTCCAGGTAAGCCGTCAGGTTTTCGGCGCACTCCCTGCAATCCATGGTCAGACCTTCAGGTAATTCTTAACATGTTGCCGGACCTGCAATCGAGCCCTGTGGATGTCGGTTTTGACGCTGGGCAGGCTTCGGCCGACGATTTCGGCGACCTGCTGGTAGCTGAGGCCCTGGAGCGCCGACAGCACAAAAACCTCCCTGTATTTCTCCGGCAGGGCCGCAATCGCTCCGGCGGCCACCGCCTCGAGCTCCCCGCTCTGAAAAGCCTCGTCGGGGTTCTTCCTGGAATCCGCCACCTGCGGCGCGGTTCGGCCGTCTTCGTCTTCGGCATCCATGGATATCGTTACAGGAGGGCGCGTCCGGTACTTCTGGTATACGAAGTTGCGCGCGATGCGGAACAGCCACGGTTCAAACCTGCTGTTGTCTTCGAGCGTTCCGAGCTTCTGGTAAACCGCCACAAAGGTTTCCTGCGTCAGGTCCTCCGCCTCCTCCCGGGAATGGACCATCCGGAAGATGAAATTGAGGATCTTTTGGGCGTAAATTCGATATATGGCCTCATAGGAGTCTACGTGGCCCTTTTTAGCCTCCCGGATGAGCCGGTCCAGGGTCCGCGAATCCACATTGGCGCCGGCCGGGTTCAAATCTGTCCCCGTCAAATTGAACTCACTCGGTTTGATCCATCGCGATGCCGAAAGTTTCGAGCGGGTTCCAAATTTTCCACCCGCTGTCCCGACTTTTTCGGATCACCGTCCCTTCTTTCCCGGACGACAGTTTAACAGAATTTCCCGCCGCTGGCTCCATTCTCCCGGGAGTCCCCCCCGGGGACGCGCTTTTCGCGGAATGTCCCCTGGGCTTCCGCCGCCAAATTTTGGAACCGCCGGAGCCCGGGTCCGTGTATTGAAAATGCAACAGCAATGATTTGGAAACGGGAGGCTGTCATGAGCTTTTTTTTACGACATCGGATCGTTGTAACGGGAATCGTCCTGTCCTTGTTTGCTTTGTTTGCGGCCGCGCCTTATGCGCCCGCCCAAACGAGGGTGATTGAAAGGATTTTGCAGTGGGGGGCCGGCGGGTCCTATCTCGGCATTCAGATGGATGACGTCACATCCGGCAACATGTCCCAATACAAGCTCGACTCCGAGCGGGGCGTGATCATCCGCTCGGTCGTCAAGGGAAGTCCCGCGGAGGCCGCGAATCTAAAGGAAAACGACGTTCTGCTGGAGTATGCGGGCACCCCGGTATGGTCGGCCTCCCAGCTGACGCGTCTTGTGCAGGAAACCCCCCCTGGACGGAAAGTGGAGCTTGTTGTCAGCCGCGACGGCAAACATCTGAAGCTGACGGCCCAGATCGGTAAACGCGACGACAGGGACGCCGGGTACCGTTCTCAGGCGGCGCCGCCGGATCTGCCCATGGACCGCTTCTTTGAATTTTTGCCTGAAGCGCCGCAGAGGAGACCCGCCGTGCGCGCCGAAAGCAGGCCGCGGCTCGGAGTGACGCTCCAGCCTCTTACGGACCAGCTGGGGGAGTTTCTGGGCGTTCCCGGTAAAAAGGGAGCCCTGATCGCTTCCGTTGAGAGCGGTTCTCCGAGCGCCGGCAAGCTGAAATCGGGGGATGTCGTCACGAGCGCGGACGGCAAGAGCATCGAGACTCCGGAAGATCTGAGCCGGGCCGTCCGGGAGAAAACCGGAGGCACCATGGTTCTTAAGGTGATCCGCGACAAGAAAGAGATCACCGTATCCATAGACTTGCCCCGGGAAGAGGGTGAGGGCAAGGGCCTCAAGCTATAAGACGAAAACGCCTCTCTCGATTCAGCAGCCCACGAAGCGCAGCCGCGATTTCATGAACCCGGAGTATTCGTGAAATCGCGGTTTTTTTATACTTGACTTTCACCATTTATCCACCCATAATAAAAGTGTATAAAAGGTGAAGACATGAAACTGACCAAACGGCAGAAGGAGATTCTGGATTTTATCGCCGGGTTTATCGAGCGCAACGGTTATTCGCCGAGCATGGAAGAGATCGCCGAAAATTTCAACATTGCTTCCCTGAACGCCGTGTTCAAGCACCTCGAAGCTCTGAAGAGCCGGGGCTACCTCCAGCGCGACGCCAACCGCGCGCGCTCCATCCAGCTTGCGCCCGGTCTCGCGCCGGGCGTTCAAAGCCTGCCCCTGTTAGGCTATATCGCGGCCGGCCGTCCGATAGAGGCCGTGTCAATCCCCGAGACATTGCAGATCCCCGAGTCGCTGCTTCCGCGCCGCGGCAGTTACTATGTTCTGCGCGTGCAGGGCGAATCGATGATCGAGGAGCATATCCAGGACGGCGATTACGTCG
Organism: uncultured Acidobacteriota bacterium; assembly: GCA_964481255.1. Lineage (GTDB taxonomy): Bacteria > Acidobacteriota > UBA6911 > UBA6911 > UBA6911 > UBA6911. Next base: position 7,342 of record CAYZTZ010000080.1, read on the forward strand.
TCGTGGAGTCCCGCGAGGACGCGCGTCCGGGAGATACGGTCGTGGCCCTGATCGACGGCGAGAATGTCACGCTCAAGAAATTCTATCCCGAAGGGGACCGGGTCAGGCTTCAGCCGGCCAACGAATCCCTGGAACCTATCGTGCTGGACGCGGCGCGGATAAAAGTCCAGGGTGTGGTTGTGAGCGTCATGAGAAAGTATCAATAGAGGTTTCCATGAAACAGGTCTATCAGGTTGTCATCAAAGGAAGAACTCTGGAAAGCAGGGATCTGAAGGAATTGTTGGCGCGCGCGGTTTCAGCCAAGCGCGATTCGGACCGGCGTCTCTATTT
>CAYZTZ010000080.1:7771-16319 GCA_964481255.1 uncultured Acidobacteriota bacterium
AATTGTTGGCGCGCGCGGTTTCAGCCAAGCGCGATTCGGACCGGCGTCTCTATTTCCAGGCCCGGTTCCAAAAGACACCGGCCCTTGGAAGCTGCGACGGGGCCGCAGCGCCGGATGGTTCTGAGGTCCGGGCTTGAAGAGGGACCCTTGAGCGCGATTTTGGCATGGGAATAACCCGCCCCCGCACCGGCGGTATGAGGCCCGTTCCTTCTCTTGTGCGAGCACGGTTCTCCAGAGGCTGTCTCCTAACAATCAAATTCAAAAGATCGCTTTAATAGAATCAGTCATTTACGGCCGCCGAAGGATCGGGCATGCGAGTTTTGAGACAGCCTTTCCGGAGCCGTGCGCCGGCTCTACCCATCCGGACAGGTCTGCAGAACGGCCCGCGAATGATGTTTTTGCGCAGGCGGACAATTCCTTGAATAGTCTTATATCGGCGCATATAATGGCCGCGTCTCCATAATGGACCCAGTCACGGCGGGTCATCTGGAGGTCTCGATTGCCGCGGGGGCAGAATCGGCGCCGAGGGGAAGATGGCGAAGATATTCAGGAAGGACGAGAAGTTCTTCAAAATCTTCGGGCAGATGACCGTTTATATTCTGGAAGCCGCCGAAATCCTTGGGACCATGTTGCGGAACCCGGCGGACGATCCGGCCTCTCTGGCCGGGCGCATCAAGGATCTCGAGCATAAAGGGGATGAACTGACCCATAAGGTTATCGATGAATTGAACAAGACCTTTATCACGCCGATCGACCGGGAGGACATCCACGACCTCAGCGCCGCCCTGGACGATGTGCTGGATCTGATCGACAGCACCGCCACGAGACTGGTGCTGTTCCGCATTTCGGAGCCGATCCGCTCGATCCCGGAAATGGCCGCTGTGCTTCTGAGCCAGGCTATGGAAATAGGGGCCGCGGTCTCCAACCTGCAGGACAACGACCATGTCGTGGAGCGATGCATCGAGATCAACAGGCTGGAAAATGATGCGGACCGCCTCTTTCAATCGGCGATCGCGTCGCTCTTCGAGGAAATCAAAGACCCGATCGAGGTGATCAAGCGCAAGGAGATCATCGAAACGCTGGAAACCGCGACGGACAAGGCGGAAGACGTCGCAAACGTCCTCGAAGCCATCGTCGTCAAAAACACCTGATCCCCTTGACGGCTGCCCGCGGGATTTTCTGTTACAGCTGGTCTGCATGGGAAAAACTGCCCGGCGGAACCCTCCCCCTGGCGTCCCTTGCTTCTTCCATCCATCCATCCATCCAGACCTGATTCAAGGCCGCGGCGCTTTACCTCGGGTTGCCGCATTTCAATAACCATGCCCGCTCTTTCTTCAGCCTGCGCCGGCGACGCTATCTGGGGAACTCTCAAGGGGCAATTTCTCGTTGACGATGGGCTCATTACGGTTGAGGATTAGCGGGTCCCCGGCGGCCTTTGACTTCGTCGGCCGGGCTGTTTTGGGAGGCTGCGATGCGACTCGCATGGATCGACTGGCTTGCCGTTGCCGCCTATTTCCTCCTGAACATCCTCATCGGTCTTTATTACCGCAAGCGCGCGACAGCGTCTACGGAGGACTACTTCATCGGCGGGCGCAAGGTTTCCTGGTGGCTGGCCGGCACCTCCATGGTCGCGACGACGTTTGCCGCCGACACGCCTCTGGCGGTCACCGGGCTTGTGGCCGCTTACGGCATCGCGGGCAACTGGCTCTGGTGGAACATGCTGATGAGCGGGATGCTGACCGTGTTTTTCTATGCCCGGCTCTGGCGGCGGGCGGGAGTCATGACGGACGTCGAGTTCGCCGAGATACGCTACAGCGGCAGGCCCGCAGCCTTTCTTCGTGGATTCCGAGCCCTTTATCTCGGCCTCCCCATCAACTGCATCATCATGGGATGGGTGAACCTGGCGATGGTCAAGATACTCATGCTGATCTTCGGCATAACCAAGATCCAGGCTCTCCTTATCGTCTTCGGCATCATGCTTCTGACGGCCATGATTTCAACGCTGTCGGGCCTTTGGGGTGTTCTGGTCACTGATCTTTTTCAGTTCGCGCTGAAAATGGGGATGATGGTCGTGCTGGCATGCTATGCCGTGCGGGCCGTGGGGGGCATGGAGGAGCTCACGCGGCGGCTGCTGGCTCTTGACGCCGCGAAGGCCGCCTCCGGCGGAGGCCGCGGGTCCATCCTTTCCTTCGTTCCCGATATCGGATCGGCCTGGATGCCCATGCTCACGTTTTTTGTCTACCTCGCGGTCAACTGGTGGGCCACCTGGTATCCCGGCGCCGAGCCCGGCGGCGGCGGGTACATCGTTCAGCGCATCCTCTCCGCCAAGGACGAGAAGCACTCCCTCCTGGCGACGCTCTGGTTCAACATCGCGCACTACGCGGTGCGTCCCTGGCCGTGGATACTGACCGCCCTGTGTTCGATCGTCCTTTACCCCTCGCTGGCGGACAAGGAAGCCGGGTTTCTGCAGGTCATCGTCGATCCGCGCGTTTTCCCCTCCGCCCTGCGCGGGCTCATGATCGCGGCCTTCGCCGCCGCCTATATGTCCACGATCGGGACGCAGCTCAACTGGGGGGCTTCCTATCTGGTCAATGATTTTTATCGGCGGTTCCTGGTGCGGGGGCGGAGGGAGAAGCACTATGTGCGGGTTTCCCAATCGGCCACCGTCCTTGTAATGCTGGCGTCGTGCGGCGTGACCTATTATCAGGACTCTATCGCGGGTGCGTGGAAGCTGCTGCTCGCCGTCGGCGCGGGGACGGGAAGCGTGCTGATCCTGCGGTGGTTCTGGTGGCGCATCAACGCCTGGAGCGAGGTCTTCGCCATGATCGCCTCGTTCGCCGTCTCCACGATTCTGCAGCTGTATTTCAAGCTCGACAGCGACGATCCGCTGCAGTTCGCCTGGATTGTGCTGATCACGGTTCTGTGCACTACGGCCGTCTGGTTAAGCGCCACTCTGGCGACTTCCCCCGAAAACGAGGAAACCCTCCTGTCCTTTTACCGGCGTGTCCGGCCGAGCGGCGCGCTTTGGGGCCCGATCGCGCGCAAGGCCGCCGATGTATCGCCCCGGCGCGATCCGGCCGCGAACCTGCTGGACTGGGTCTGCGGGTGCGTGCTTGTGTATATGACGCTGTTCGGCGTCGGCAAACTGATCTTCGGGGAATTCCGGGCGGGTTTAGGGTTTCTCGCCTTGGGTGGGATCGCGGGCGGCGTCATCTACCGGGATCTCAGCCGCAGGGGCTGGAAGACGGTATTGGAGTAAGGGCGCGGGCATGGCGTTCCCGGCCGATGTCGGGTTCCTTCGTCCATCGGCGATCCTAACTGTTGTATAATGCCGCCCGGTCAATCGGATTTGATTTCTCATTGAATCTCATATGAAAACGCCCGCCCATGAAGAGCCCCGTCGCTTCCAAAGCTCCGCCGCGCCCGCCCGTACGCGAATGGCGGGCCTTGCCGTCGCGGCGTGGATGCTTGCTTTCGCCAACGCCCTCAACCTATCCGTCGCGGATCCGTCCCCGAGGGTTCTCAACGGCATCGATGTTCTGAGGGAGCAAAACTTCGCGCCGTTGGCCGGCAAGCGCGTGGGCCTGATTACGAATCACACCGGATTGTCCGCCGACGGGACGACGACCATCGAGCTGTTTGCGAAGGCGAAAACCTGCCGGCTGACGGCTGTATTCAGCCCGGAACACGGCATCCGGGGGAACGTGGACGCCGAATTCGGAGATTCGGCGGAAGAGTCCACGGGGCTTCCGGTTTACAGCCTTTACGGGACATCCAGGAGACCGAAGGCGGAAATGCTTCGGGACGTCGACGCGCTTGTCTTCGACGTTCAGGATGTCGGCGCGCGCTTTTACACCTATATCACCACGATGGCATATTGCATGGAGGAAGCCGGCAAAGCCGGCATCCCTTTTTATGTCCTGGATCGTCCGAACCCTCTCGGCGGAGATCGCGTGGAGGGCCCGATGCTGGACCCGGAGCGAACGTCCTTCGTCGGATATATGCCGCTTCCGGTGCGGCATGGCATGACGGTGGGCGAACTCGCGCGCTATTTCAACGCGGAAAACGGGATCGGGGCGAGGCTCGAAATCGTGCCCATGCGGGGATGGCGGCGTTCGTACTATTTCTGGGACACGGGCCAGGTCTGGGTGAATCCATCCCCGAACATGCGCAGCATGGCGGAGGCGATTTTCTATCCGGGCGTCTGCCTGCTGGAATGGACCAACGTGTCGGTGGGGCGCGGAACGGACCGGCCCTTCGGGATGGTGGGGGCCCCGTGGATCGAGCCGCGCGAATTCGCGGCCGCGCTTGAGGCTCAGCGGCTCGGCGGCGTCCGCTTCGTCCCGGTGCGTTTCACGCCCTCGGAGAGTCGTTATCGGGATACGCCTTGCGGCGGGGCGAGTCTGGTCCTCACCGATCTGGATCGTCTGAAGCCGGTCCTGGTCGGGCTGACGCTCATTTCCGTCCTGCACCGCCTGTATCCGGAGCGGTTTGAAATCGACAGGACCCTTGGCCTGCTCGGAAACGCGGAGGCGCTGAGACTGCTTAAGGAGGGACGCCCGGCCGCCGAGGTGCTCCGGCGGAACCGGGCCGATCTGAAGAAGTTTCTGGAAAGACGGCGGAGAGCTTTGATATATGATTAGCTCCCGAGGAAAAGAAGGGAGAGGATGATGACGCCGGCCGTTCGACGAAAAAAGAGGAAGGACGAGATCAAGGTCACGATCGCCCCGTTGCGCAACAAGCAGGATTACAAGGCCTGCCAGGACATTCAGAGGGAGGTATTCCATGCCCAGGATATCGATATCATTCCCGTCCCGCTGCTCCTGGCCATCGATCGCTCGGGCGGCATCCTGCTGGGGGCCTACAGCAGCCTCGGGGAACTGATCGGATTTGTTCTGAGCCTGCTGGGCACGGAAAACAAGAAGCCCATCCATCACTCCCACATGCTGGCGGTTCGCTCCGCCTACAGGAATTTCGACGTCGGGTTCAAGCTGAAGATGGCCCAGCGCAAGGAGGCCATGAAACGCGGGGTGTCGCGGATCACGTCCTTCTTCGATCCGATGCAGCCGCTGAATGCCTATTTCACTCTGGGCAAACTGGGCGCGCGGGTTTCGCGGTATGAGGAAAATTTCTGGGGCGAGACCACGAGCCTGCTGGACAGGGGCCTGCCTACCGACCGCATGCTGGCGTATTGGGATCTGGATAGCGAGGCGGTGGAGCGCCGTCTGGAAACGGGACCGCCGCGGCGCGATACCAAAAAGGAACTGAAGCAGCATCCGGTGATCAATCAGCTCACGGAGGCGGCGCCCGGCATGGCGCAATCCTCGCCGGTCAAACTCAACTGCATCGCCGAGCAGTTCCTGTTCGAAATTCCCTATAATCTCCCGGAAATCAAGAGCCGCAACCTGGGCGTGGCTCTGGAGTGGCAGGGGAAAATGCGCCAGGTCTTCCGGCATTATTTTAAAAAGGGTTACGCGGCCGCGGACTTCTGGGTGGGCGAGCAGGACGGTCATCTGCGCGCTTTCTATCTGCTGGAAAAAAGCAAATCCTGAAATCCATCCCTTGGCGCAAATCGGATTCAAATCCCCGGGGCTCTCGGGCCGCGGGGATCTCGATGCGCGTTTGCTTTCGGCGAGACGGACTCGAAAAATGGGCGAAGATCCTCTCGACCGGCGGTTCAGGAGGGAATCAGGGCGTCTCGGGCGACCAGAGCGGAATGCCCATCAGGACTTTGACCGGAACGGGCGCACCGTTCAGACGGGCTGGACGAAACGTCCACTTGCTCAAAGCGGCGAGCACGGTTTCGTTGGATGCCGGGTCCGGGCTCTGCTTGACCGTTGCCTGCTCGAGTTTCCCGTCCGTATTGATGATTCCGTAAACAATCACCATTTCTCCCCGGTGTTTCCGGACCGTTTCGGCAGGGAAGGGAGGGTACTGCTTCAGCGTCGGGAACGGCAGTACAAGGCCCTGCTGGACCTGCGTCGGCTTTGCGTTTTCGCGGACCTCGTAGGACGCCCCGGGCAGTACGGCGAACTCCAGAGTCCATGAAGGGGCGCTGTCCATTTCCGTGCGTCTCATGTCGAGGTAGACGGTGTATATCTGTTCGTGGGAGAAGACGTCGAAAGAGGGAAGACCGCCGCCGCTGGTCCCGGTGGAAACGATGGTCAAGCCGTAGGATGTTTGAAGAGGCTTTCGTGCCCTGGCGACGCGGACGGTTTTCGCCGAGGTGTCCTTATTGTCCGCTCCCCCGACGATGGAAATACCGGAAAAAGGGCCTTTTCCCGGGCCGGCTCCGGCGCCGGTTCCGGGTCCCAGACCTGTTCCGGACCCCGATCCAAGCTTGGATCCCGCCTTCGCGTCCGCCGTTTTCCCGGAGCCTCCGCCCGAAGACGCTCCGTCCTTCGCGGTGCCTTCCGCGCCCCCTGTGCCGGACGGGGTCGAGGTTTGGTTTCCGGCTTGCTGATCGCCGGTTCCGGCCCCGGGGCCTTCGGCGGATCCTTCTTTTTCAGAGGGGAACCCGATCTTTGAGCCGGGTTCCGTTTCGGAGGTGGCAAGGCTCGGTTCCGGAGATATGGCGAAGCGGCCGCGCGCCTCTCCTTCAGGTATGTCAAAGGGCAGTTCGGGCGGGGCCGGCATTGGAGACAGTGCGAGCAGGTCTCTCGGGTCGATTCCGCTGCTGGGCACGGGCGGCGGCGTCTGCGCCAGGGATTCCTTGATCATTGCCTCCGCGTCGGAGGGGGGCGCGGGCTCGGCCTGCCTGGAAACGGGGCGGACCGGCTTGGCAGCGGATTGCGGGCGCTGGGCCTGGGGCAAAACCAGCGTCGGTTCTTTTTTCCGGGTCTGTACGAGATCCAGCGAGATCATCAGCGGCTCATCGGCGGGCGCCTCGGGGATATCCGGCTTGCGCGGCTGGAAGGTGCTCGGCGGCCTGGCGACCGGTTCCTTTAATTCGAGCTGCTGCCTGTGACTTGTGCCGGCGATCTGAACGAGGTTCGGCAGAGGCACAAGCGGCTGAAGGACCGGAGGCTTCTCGATCTGCGGCTGGAGAATCGTCTGAATCGGGTTCGTGGCATTGGGAACGTCAGAGACGATCGGCTGGGGCCCGGGGAAGGAGAAGCCTTTCTTGCGGGGAGCCTTTGTTACGGAGGCTTTCTTCTGCGGTTCCTTGGATGGGGTCGCCGGGAAGAACATGCCCGGACTTCCCCCGCCGACAAGGGGCAGATAGACCACTACCCTCGGTATGGGGCGATGAACCGCCGTGACTATTTCGGGGATGCGCGGTTCCCCGATGGGGTATCCCAGTATCTGCAACAGGAGCACGGCGAAAAAAAGGACGATGTGGATGAGAATGGAAACAGGAATATGCTTGCCCGGGAAATAGCCTCGGCCCAGGTTGGACAGTTCAAGGAGGGGTGGCTCCGCCTTTCGGGAGGGAGGCGGTGCGGGAGGCTGAAGTACCAGGCGAATGATCGGCATCTGATTCATCAAATTATATTTCGGCTGATACTTTATGTCGGTTTCCCCGATAAGGCAAGGATCCCGAGGTTAAATGGTTCTCGGCCTGCACTCCTTCTCTCTAACCTTATCGGCGGCGGGCGTCTTCATCCCTCCTTCAAAATGGCGCAGGTCCCGGCACAGACGGCTTTGTCAAGGATTAGCTTGACTCTCCATGGGCCGGCTCATATACTTTACTCCTGATCGCGGGGTGGAGCAGTCTGGTAGCTCGTTGGGCTCATAACCCAAAGGTCGATGGTTCAAATCCATCCCCCGCAACCAACGCACTCATCTCAAGCCACCCGCAAGGTGGCTTTTTTAATTGGGTTAAGGAAGAATCCGATGCAAGGTGCGCGGAGGGCACCGGCAGCTGCGGTTGTCCTTAGCCGAAGCGAAACCGCCGCGCAATCAACGCGTGCGATAACTTCGGTGCCCACCCCCGATGCGAGCCCCGCGTAACCGAAGCGTTATGAATATGTTTCCAGCTTCAGTCGTGAATCAACGGCCGACCTGATTCCGGGAACTATTGCAATGTGGTCCGGAATATTCGCGATGCGGGATGAGAACCTTCAAGCGACTAGAAAATACCGGAAAACTCTGGCTGATCGGCATGATGCACCTTTAGATGAAATGGCAATGGCGCCTGAGATTTATCGATTGCCGGATCTATCCGATTGCAGATCGGGAATCCAGGGGTATAGGATATAGTAAACGCAGCGGAAAGCCATTAAGATGGATGTAATTGGTCAAAACGATACCAGTCTCCGGTATTTTGAATCATTCAGGAGAGGATTTGTTTGTGAAGCGCCGCATCCGGAACATCGGAGGCCCCGCTTACTCGATCAGGCGCGTGAAGAGATTCGCAAGCGGCATTATAGCCGGAGGAACGAAAAGAGCTGCGTCGGATGGATGCGCCGGTTCATCTTGATCTGCGGGAAGCGCCACCCGGGGGGAAATGGGCGAAGCGGGAATTTCCCGTTTTCTTTCGCATCTTGCGGTTGATGCAAAATTCAGCTCTTCCACGCAGAATCAGGTATGGAGCGCTTTGCTTTTT
>CAYZTZ010000081.1:0-15768 GCA_964481255.1 uncultured Acidobacteriota bacterium
ATTCAGGACCGCGAGATTTGAAGGATTGATCCAATAGAATCAATAGCTTGGGGTCACCGGAGGATCTGGAATGCGGGTCTTGAGACAGCCATTCCATGGCCGCGCGACTTGGACTTGGGCGGAAGCTTGACGGCACCGCCGGATCCTTGGCGGCGTCTATTCGGAGAGCATCTTCATGGCCATCAGAATCACCTTCGCGGCTTTTTCGGTGCGATCCTTCGAGTCGATCATGATATCGTAGAGGAAAGGGTTGAAGCGGTCCTCGCCATAATGGAGACGGACGTACTCCAGACGTTGTGCATCGACGGATCGAATCAAAGCCTCCACGTCGGTGCCCTGGGGGACGCGGGCCCGGATTCTCCTCACCCTGTCGTCCCAGCGGGCGTAGACCAAGGCATGGAAAACGTCCTCTTTGCCCCGCAGGACGCACTGGGAGCCGCGTCCGACGATTACGCATCGGCCTATCTTATGCGCTTCCTCGATCACCTGTCTCGCCACACGCGCGGCCTTATTCGCGTCGAACAGATCCGCGGGCGCAATCGGAGAAATCCCGTCCGCGCCCAGCCCCCAGATGGAGCGGGTCAGGCGGTGGATCCAGGGATCGACCTTCTCATCGAAAGCGGCCACCTCGGTGTCCGGCACCTGCTCCTTGCGGCTGATCTCGATGATGAGGTCTTTATCCAAAAGCCTCCAGCCGAGTTCGCGCGCGATAATGGCGGCGATTTCTCCGCCGCCGCTGCCGTATTCCCGGGATACCGTCAGAACCCTGTATTTCATCTTATTCCGCCTCTAAGGAATGCCTGGATGTGGGGTCCGCCCAAAGGCGCCGGACCGGGCTCATTGTAAAAAAAGCGCCTGACGATTTCACCGGAAAAATGCCTTTTGCCGTCGTTTCCCGGGCCGAAAATCCATGTCATCCCCCGGGGCCTTTTTGAATTACAATCGGACTGCCCCGAAGGCGTGCCGGAAAGCCGGGAGGGAATCCCAAGGGAGGAACATCATGGCGCGGAGACGTCGCAAAGGCAGAGTGCGGAGGCCGCACACGTCGTTGTTTTCCCGGCGTTCCCTTCCGGGCAGCGCTCCGGGCACTCTGATTGTGGATCCCAACGCTCCGAAGTCCGTCGTGCGCCTCATGGCCTTCAGCCCCGATAGAGTGGTTGAAAAGAATATCGAAGATGTGCAGTCCGTCCGCTCGTTCGTCGGCCAGTGGCCGGTGACCTGGATCAACGTGGCGGGGTTGGGGGACTTGTCCGTCATCACCCAGCTGGGCGACATCTTCAATCTCCATCGGCTGGCCTTGGAGGACGTGATCAACGCGCATCAGCGTCCCAAAGTGGAGCAGTACAGGGAATACGTCTATATGGTGGTCCGCGTCGTGAAAGACGCGGAAAAGTTCAGTTCCGAGCAGATCAGTATTTTTCTCGGCAGGAACTTTGTTTTGAGTTTTCAGGAGAGGGCGGGAGGACACTTCGATCCCGTCATGGAGCGGATCCGGGAGGGGTCCGGCCGTATGCGCACCGCCGGCACGGACCATCTCGCCTACGCCCTCATCGACGCCTGCATCGATTGCTTTTTCCCTGTCATGGAGCGGTTCGGCGAAGCGGTGGAGTCCCTGGAGGATGTCATCGTCACGCAGCCCGACAGGCAGCTGATCGCGCCGATCCATGAGATGCGGCAGGGATTGCTCACCATGCGCCGCGTGGCATGGCCTTTGCGGGAAGCCATGGGCGTGCTGTACCGGGAGCCGATGGCGCTGATTGATGAAGAAGAACGCTTCTACCTTCGGGATTGTTACGACCATATGGTGCAGATCATCGATCTCCTGGAAAACTACCGGGATGTGACCTCCGGATTGATGGAGGTCTATCTCACGAGCATCAGCAACCGCACCAACGAGATTATGAAGCTGCTGACGATCATCACGGCGATTTTTGTGCCCATGTCTTGGATCGCCGGCATATTCGGCATGAATTTTGTGAACATGCCCGAGCTTCAATGGAGGTGGGGATACGCCTATGCCTGGGGCCTGATGCTGGGGGTGGCCCTGGCCCTGATTATCTATTTTCGAAGGAAGGGGTGGCTCGGGAAACCGGAGTAGTCCGCAACGCGCCCCGCCGGGCCGATACCATGCAGGGCCGTCATCATTGGAATTCGCCGGCTATGGGCGGGGAGGCTCGCCTGAAACGGAATCCGTTGCGAAGAGCCGCTGCAGGAGGTCCAGAGTCCGGCTCACATCGGGAGTTATTGCGCCGCCCCATTCCGTCGACTTCGGCTGGATTCCCAGGACATAAACATCCGCCTGCGTATTTGCCTTTATATATTGAATCAGTGCCCGGAGCGAACCATGGTGCGTGGACCAGCCCACCGACTGGAAGCTGTCTTCCTCCAACAATGCGACGGCGCCGGCTTCAGTTCCGAGGTTCACCGCGTCAATGACCAGGACGGTCTCAGGCTGAATTCTTACGATCTCACCAAGATAATTCTCGGGCGCTTCTTCGCAGTCCAAAAGCGTCGCGCTGGTTTTGTTCCTGAGGCGCCGCAATAATTCCGGTCCCGCACCGTCATCTCCGCGGCATGGATTCCCGACGCCCAGCAGCACGAACTTGGGGCCTATTGTCCGAAGCAGCGATTCCAAAGTCTTCATTTTCGGGCCGAGTCGCGGGGCGCCCGGGCGGTCTCCTCCGACAACCGGACCGCCTTCACTTTTTTTGGCGCCAGGCCCAAAGCCTGCGCCACGCCGAAGAGGATGGCCTCGGGTCGCGGGGGACAGCCGGGGATGTAGAAATGCACGGGGATGACCTTGTCGACACCGCCGATCACATTGTAGCTGTCGTGAAAGATATTCCCGTCGATGGCGCAAGAACCGACGGCAAACACCAGCTTAGGGTCCGGTGTCGCCTCATAAACCTTGAGCAAGCTGGAGGCAATCTGCCGGGTGACCGGTCCGGAGACGAGAAGGACATCGGCCTGCCGCGGCGAGCCGACCAGCCTTATTCCAAAACGCTCCGCATCGTAATAGGGAGTTAAAACATCGATGACCTCTATATCGCATCCGTTGCAGGCCCCTGTATTGACATGGTACACCCAGAGCGCCTTTGAAAAAGCCTTTCCGGTTATCCTTTGAATCAGCGATTTCAGCATAATGGAAGCGTCCTTAGTACGAAAGGCCCGAATCGTCCACTTCCTTTCGCATTGCTTCATACTCGGAGTCGGATGCCTTCTGAAAACCGGCGATGCCTATCGCGTCCAATATCTCCCGGTGCTCCGGGTTTTGACGGTCCAGATTCAACATCGCCCTGGATATTTCTCGAGCAACACCGGCGGGGGTATTCGCAAAAGCCGCCGCGCACCAGGCAGGGTAATAATTCGTACAGGCTATGGTCTTCAGCTTTTTGATGTCTATTTTGTTCTCGACGAGCGGTAAAGCGTCTTCCCTCACGAACCCCAGCTCCGCCTTTCCCTGGTATACGGCGCGGACAACGGCCTCATGGGTATCAACCCATAGGAAGCGGAGGTCCTTGTTAACATTCACGCCGTGTTGACTGCAGTAAAGGGCTTGGGCAAGGAACCCTCCGGCGGACCTGCGGGAGGGTGCGGCGACCGTCCGACCTCTCATGTCGGCTATCCCCTCTATGCGGCTGTCTCGACGCGCAAGAATCAATCCCCGGTACGAAGTGCTTCCGTCCGGCCCCGTCATCCTGACCAGGGGATAAGCGCCCCTGGTTTTAACTAATGTGATATAAGCCAGGGCATTTTGAATCCCGATATCCACCTCCTGAGCCTCGAGCGTGGGGAGATAGCGATCGTCGCTCATCGCGGAGACAACTCGTATGTCATACCCCGTTTGATTTGCCAGATAGCGAAAAAGAGGCGCGTATTTCTGGGATACGACATGGAGAGAGTATTCGGGCTGGACGCAGATCTTGACCAGCTTCTTTCCCGGCTTGGGCGGGGCGGGTGCGATACAGCCCGCCGCCAGGACGAGCAGGGTGGCAAGGATGCCCAGGACAGATATTCTTCTTAGCACGGTCACTTAGACTGCCCCCAGGATTCTTAGGATGCTGTCGGCGGCGGCGTTCAGCATCGGGTAGAGTAATTGGGGATACACTCCCAGGAGTATGCAGGCCAGCGCCAATATCAGCATGCTGACCTGCATGAGAAGCGGTACTTTTTTCGCCGCCGTTTCAGGATCTGGTGTCGGAGTCGGTTTTTGCCAGAATATTCTGCAGGCAGCCCAGACAAAGCAGGCCACGGTGAGCATTCCGGTGGCGATCCCTATGATCGCAGCCCATAGGATGCCCCTATCGGCGAGGGCGAAGAAAATGGTCAGCTTGCTCATGAAACAGTTGAACGGGGGCATGCCCCCGATCGCCAGGGCGCCGACCAAAAAGCAAAACGCGGTCACCGGCATTTTTTTTGCCGTCATGCCCAGTCTGCTTATCTCTCGACTGCCGGCGGAATACATCAGGGCCCCGGCACAGAGAAACAGCAGGGCTTTGACGATAGCGTGATTCACCAGGTGAAACAGCCCGCCGTATATTCCCAAATAAGTGCCCAGTCCCAGCCCCTCGATGACATAAGCGACCTGGCTGATGCTGGAGTAGGCCAAGAGCCTTTTGATGTCATCCTGAACCAGTGCCATGATGATGCCTATAACCATGCTGACGGAGGCCAGGATGGCGATAAAGAGGACTACGGCGCCGTAGTAGGGGGCAAATATGGTTACGGTGCGCGCAAGGGCGTAGGCCCCGATCTTGATCACCACGCCTGAAAGCAGGGCGCTGATTGGAATGGGTGCTTCCGCGTGGGCGTCGGGAAGCCAGGCGTGAAACGGGATAAGCCCGGCTTTGGTGCCGAAACCTGCCACGAACATAGCGCAAGCCACCAGGACGACGCTTTCCGGCATCAGTTTGGCGATCTTGCCGATTTCAGTCAGAAGCAGCACCTGGCGGCCGGGCAGCAGCGGTACGGCCGCCGCATAGATGAGGACGCAACCCAACAGGGCCAGGGTGACCCCGACGCTTATCAGGAGCAGGTACTTGTAACCCGCCTCCATGGATTCCCGTTTCCAGTAGAAGGTCACCAGAAGCGCGGAAGTCAGGGTGGTCGCTTCCAGCGAGACCCACATCCAGATCAGGCTGTTGGTGGCGCAGGTCCAGTTGAGCGTACCCACGAACAGAACCAGCAGACCGTAGAAATAGGTATGCCGCCAGGGATTGAGCGGCATGCCCAGCTGGTGACGCGTCAGATACATGATGGAGTAGAGGACGATGACCAGCCCCAGGCCGGAGCCGAGCACCTCCATGAGGGCGCTCAGGCCGTCCACGTAGAGATTATGGTTCCAGGCCACGAGCCGCTCGCCGACCAGCACATGCCTGCTGACCTCAAGTGAGATGACGAAGGTCGCCGTCAGGCCGAGCAAAGCCAGCCCCTCGCGGAATATGCGGTGCACGCGCCCCAGGGCGAAAATCAGCGCCGAAACGGCGACGGGCGCTGCAAATACCAGGATCGGCAATATCGATGTTACTTCTCTTGAGCTCGCCATTGTTTGATCAACGTTTCAGTTCCGATAACACGGCCGTATCGCTTGTCCCCAGAGCCTGGAAAATCCTGCCGGCAAGATACAGAAGAAGCCAGACGGTAATGATGACATTGGTGATAATCCCGATCAGCGTGGTCTCGGGCAAGGTAGGCGCCAGGGTCACCAGAGCCAGGTGGACGCCGTTTTCCAGCAAGACAAGCCCGATCACCGCCTTGACCGCGTCCCTCCTTACCAAAAGCACCCACAACCCCAAGGTACAGATGGTCAGTGACAGAGCCAGATTGGACCTGGCCGGCTCGAGAGCGGCCTCCAGGCTGGGGGCGATGAATTCCACATGGGTATGCATGAAGTTGTAGAAGACGACCACCAGGATCAACATCACCGCCACGGAGGGGATGGTGCCCAGCCACGGACGGGTCTCGATCGTCGGCAACCGGCGAATATACCGCCATAGCAAATAGGGGATGATGATGACCTTCGTTATCAGCGCGGTAAGGGCCCACCAGTGCAGCGAAGGATTCGCCGCAATCAAAGCGAAAGTAGACAAGATGCCGGCTAAGGTCAGGGACTGAATAATTATGGAAACGACGGACCACTTCAGGTTGCGCAGTTCGGCCGCCAGCAGAGAAAACCCAAAATGCGTCAGATACAGAGTGATGACCAGGTTGTCAAGATTCATGGACTCAACCATCCCTTGTCTCCTCCGTCCATCTAAGCGCCGATAACGGCGAAGGCGATGCCGGCCAGCGAGAAGAAGACCAGCAGGAGATAGTACTTCACCGCCTGATCGATCCTGAGCCTGGGATTGACAACATCGATAAGGGCAATGAGAACCACCAGCGCCAGCACCTTGGCCAGGTGAATCAGAGCATCCCAAATCAAGTGCTCCGTTTTGGGCCAGGGAACAAAAACCTGCACGAAAAGGGAAGCGATGATCATCTGCTTCGCCATCATCGTCCACCTTAGGAGCGCATAGGTCGGACCGCTTTGCTCGATAAACAGTCCGCCGGCTATCTCCGTTTCCGCCTCCGCCATGTCAAAGGGCAGCTTGCCCACCTGCGCCTGAAGCGCCAGGAAAAGCGGGACGGTGACGATCAGCATGGACATGGAGAAGCCATGGAAGTGATACCAAACGACCATGTCTCCGATCCCGAAGGAGCGGGCGTTCAAGGCCGCGGTGACCAGGGCGATGACCAGAACCGGCTCAACCGTAAGCTGAAGCATCATCTCCCGCGAGGCCCCGATAAAAGCGAAGGGATTTCCCGACGCCGCCGCGGTCATTATCAGGCCCGCGGCCACAAAGGTAACAATGTAGATAAAAAATACGGAGTCTCCGGCGGCTCCCAGGGGAGCTTTACCGGTACCCATAGGCACGAACAGCGCCGCGGTTGCGATGCCGGCGAAACAGACCCAAACGACGATGCGGGCGAAATGCATGCCCCGCGGTTGGATATCCTCTTTCCCCATAAGCTTCAGCAGGTCGTAGTAAGGCTGGATGACCGGAGGGCCGATGCGGGAATGGACCAGGGCCTTGAGCTTCCTGGCCACGCCTTCAAACAACGGCGAAAGGCCCAGGGCCATGAACAGGTTCAATAGGCTGACACCGATGATAGGACTCATAGGCTCACTTCGCCGGCAACAGGAACAGGACGATGATACAGGCCGTCACTCCCAGGACGATCCATAATATATAAACCTGCGGTATGCCGACATGGACCCTGCTGAACCACCGGCTAAACCGCATCAGGCCGTTGACAAAGGGGTAGTAGAGCCAGCGGTCGATATCCAGCACGGATAACAACTTCCTGGACACGGCGACCTCGGGCAGGCTAACGGACTTGGGATACATCCCTTCAAACCTGACGCCTCCAATCGTAAAGGCGAACAGCTGTTTGAACGGGTTGTAAAAGCCATGCGCGGGATAGCGGACGTGCTCCGCCGCGTGTTCCCGGCCCCCGTACCAGGTCTCCGCTTCCCTGGTTCGAGCCATGCCGGCCTTTGAGACAAGCAATCCAAGGACAAAAAAGATAACGATAGCCGCCGAAGCCCATAGTGGATTCCAGGCGCCGAAAATTCCCTGACCTGAATCCAGGCTGAATCCGGAAAGCGAGGACCCAAAGAGAGAGCTTGCCGCCGGGGCGTAATCGGCGGGAAGGACGGAGCGGACGGCGTTATAGATCATCCGGATGGGCAACATGGGTAAAACGCCGAACAGGATGCACAGGGAAGCCAGTATCCCTTGAGGTATCTTCATCGACAGCGGGACGTCCTTCGGATTGTCCATCCCGCCATCGACATAAAACTTCCCCAGGAACGCGCTGTTTAAAAACTTTAGAAAAGAAGCCAGGGTGACTCCTGAAATGAAGATGGCGACCAGGCCCAGGACGACAAAGAACGGCGAGCCTACCCCGCCCATTACGGAAGCTTCAAAAATGAGCAGCTTGCTGGAAAAGCCGCTGAAGGGAGGCACGCCGGCGATAGACAGCGAGGCGACGATAGCCGCCGCTCCGGTAAAGGGCATAACCCTTAACAGCCCGCCGACCCTGTTCAGATCAGAGGTCCCGGTCCTGTACAGGATGGAGCCGGCGTTGAGGAACAGACAGGACTTATACATGGTATGGTTGAGCAGGTGAAAGACGCCGCCGATAAGCGCTATGGTAGCCAGGGGCGGGTTTATGGGCAGCAGGAACACTCCCAGGCCGACACCCAAAAACATGTAGCCGATCTGCCCGATGACATGAAACGACATGAGTCTCTTCGAGTCATCCTGGGTTAAGGCGGACATGGTGCCGACAAATATGGACAGTGCCCCGAAAGCGGCGATCATCTGCCCCCAGACGTAGGAATAGTGAGATATCGGCAGCATCTCGGCGAAGATGCGCACCACGCCGTAGATGCCCAGCTTGGTCATTGTTCCCGCAAAAGCCGCTGAGGCGCCGCTCGGCGCGGCCGGGTAAGCATCAGGCAGCCAGAAGCCGAAGGGCAGGACGCCCGCCTTGGTCACGAAGCCGAGGAAAAACAGCGCCAGAACGAAGTGCACCAAGGCCGGTTGGGTCCCCATCATCGCTCCGAGCGATGCACCGAGAGCTTCAAACCCGAAGGAATGCGGCGCCGGTGTTCTCGTGTAAAGCAGGATCGCCGCCGCTATCAGGCAGGCGGTGGCGATATGGGTCGCCAGAAAGTAAACAAATCCGGCTCTCACGCCGGCCGCTCTGCCTTTTTCAAAAACGACCAGGGCGTAGGAGGTCAGCGTCATTATTTCCCAGAGAGCAATGAAGAAAAGCATGTCCCGGGTGCAAACGACGCCGACAATGGAGGCGAACAGGAGCAGGAGGAAGGGATAATATCGGGCGAGCGATTCTTCCCGATAGCGCAATGTATATTGAATTGAAAACAGAGTCGCACAGCTCGAGATAATGCTGATGATAAGCAGGAGCAGCGCCGAGAGCGGGTCGATGGCGATGGTTAGACAGGCTCCTATTCCGGGCAGGGTGAGCAAAGGCTCCGCCATGGCAATGGTCCCGCCGCTGAAGACGAGAATCGCCAGATACAGAAAGCACGCTGCGGCCGGCAAGACGAAGAGAAAAGACAACCACGAGCATAACCGCCGGAGGCGATGGGTCGCCAGGGCAGCGACGGAACCGCCGACCAGAAGCAGGAACCCGATGTACAGGAATATTATTGGGCCCATAATCCGCTTTCCCGCTGAGGGATCAGTGGAACACTCCCACGCTTAAGTATTGAACGAACGCCCAGCCGATCCAGGGCGCCAGGAAACACAGTGCTATCAGGATGACCAGTGGGGCTGTCATCGTCGACGGGATCGCCTGCATCGCCGCGTCCGCCTTTTCCGAGGTTTTCCCGAAAAACACCCTGTGCCCCACAAACAAATACCAGGCAAAAGCCGCCATGCTTTCCAAAAGGACCGCCACCCCCATTATGGGCCCGGCCGTCCCGCCGATTTCGAAAGCACCGGTGAACATCATGAATTTGCTCCAGAAACAGGAGAGAGGAGCCACCCCGGTCACCGCGAAGAGGCCGATAATAAACCCCATGGAAACGATGGGCATCTTACGGCCCAGGCCGCTGAGCTCGCGAATGCTTCGGGTGCCCGTGGCATAGGCGATGGCGCCCACGGACAAAAACAGCAGCCCTTTGGCGAATCCGTGGTTGATAATGTGCAAAATCCCGCCCTTGAAGCCGGTGGCGGATCCCATGATCCCCAGAGAGACGCCGAAGAGGATATACCCGAGGTGTCCGATAGTGGAAAAGGCGAGCAGCCGTTTCAGGTCGTCCTGGAAAAAGTACATGATAACGGCGGCCATAATGGTGATAACCGCCATGATGCCCAATACCAATCCGGCCGTATGGGGCAGAGTCGTATTCGATACAGCCGTTCTGGCAACCAGGTAAACGCCCGCCTTGACCATTGCCGCCGCATGAAGATAGGCGCTTACCGGAGTCGGCGCGACCATGGCATCCGGCAACCATGTATAGAACGGAATTTGGGCGGCCTTGGCCCAGGCGGCGACGGCAATCAGGAGAAACACCGCCGTCCTGAGGCCGGGAGTCAGGCTGTCCAGGGCGCCGAAGGCCAGGGAGCCCGTGTTCACAAAAAGAAGGGCCAGGGCAATCAGAAAAGCTGTTCCGCCGAGATGGGTAAGAAGCAGGGCCTTGAATCCGTTCAATAAAGACCGGCTGTCCCGGTGATAGGAAATGAGCGCCCAGGAGCACATCGTGGTCATTTCCCAGAAGATAAACAGTTGCAGAAAGCCGGGAGAGACGGCGATGCCGACCATCGACCCGATGAACAGCAACATCCAGAAGTAATATCCGCTCCTGTTTTCCTTATAGGCATGGTCTTTATTGGCCGGGCTGAGGTACCCGGCGGAATAGACGACGACCAGGATGCCGATGGCGGTGATGACAATAAGCATCAGGGAGCTTAAGGGATCAAGAAGAAAGCCGAAAAGCGGGGTCCTGGTCTGGAGCCATGGGAGCTGAGCTGTATAGAACGGATGTCGGCCCGGGTAACCCCATAGAATCGAGACGGCGCTAAGGATAAAGGTCAGGACCGCTATCAGGGCCGCCAGACGGTCTCCCATCCGGGACTTCCATGGGTAGGTGATGAACGCCCCTGCTATGGGTACTAGGACCAGGGTCGTCAGTAAGCCCTGCATAGCTTAGCCTCCAGCCTCGCTCATCTTCTCCAGCTCCGCGGCGGTGCGGCAGCCTGGGCACAGACCGAGCCACGTCATGTCGGCGGGTTCCATCCCCAATTCCTTGGACACCTCGGAAGCCAATTTATCCAGAATGCGTTTGGTGGTGAAGGCCTCTCCGCAACGCTCGCATCTCGCCATGAATAATTCCACGCTGAGGTCGAGGTCGGCCTTGTTGTCGGTGGAGAGTTCAAACTCCTCAGACATTCTTATGGCCGCCGTGGGACATACCTCGGCGCAGCGGGCGCAGTAGGTGCACCTTCCCAGCTGAAATTCAAGGATGCGCTTGCCGTCAAGATCGGTGATACCGATAAGTTTCGGCGGGCAGTTCAGGGCGCAGGCGCCGCAGCCGATGCATTTGTCAATGTCAACCTCCACCCGTCCTCTGAACCCTGGAGGGGGCGGCGCAGGCTGGAAAGGGTAAGGCAATGTCACCCTCAGGTTCTTCAAGCAGATCAGCGCCTCTTTAAGTTTGCTTCCCAGCATAGCCCTTATCTCTTGCGAATCGCCTGCAAGTCCTTTGGGGTATAAATCCTTGTCTTCCTGGTTTCGGTATCCACCACCTCAAGACGCTCCGTGCAGGAAAAACATGGATCGATGCTGCCGATGATGATGGGGGCGTCCGCGACGCAATAACCCTTGAGCATCGCAGGAACGGATTGCAGGTTCATATAGCTGGGTGCCCGCACGCGCCATCGGTAAGGTCGGTTGTCGGGACCCGTTATTACATAATGCATGCATTCGCCGCGGGGAGCTTCGATGTAGGAAATGCCCTCCTGCCAGGGAGGGATTTCCCGGACATCCGCCATAATGTCGCCATCGGGCATTTCCTGCACAGCCCGCCTCACCATATTGATGGACTCGAGCGTTTCCAGCAGTCTGACAATGGTCCGCGCCCAGATGTCTCCTTCCGACTGGGTTATTACCCGGGGGGGTATTTCGGAATAGGCCGCGTAGGGGTGATTCACTCGGCTGTCGATGGCGATCCCCGAGCCGCGCACCGTTGGGCCGACGGGGCAGAATTGCCGCGCGGCATCCTGCGTCAGGACCCCGACGTTTTTAAGTCGCAGATGAAGTGTGGTATCCCCCAGGACGGCGTCAATGATCTCTTTGAGCTGGGATTCAATTTTGCCGACCGTTTCGAGTATCCTGGGCGCTTGCTCCGCGGTAATGTCCCGTCGCACCCCGCCGATCAAATTCATTCCGTAAGTCTTGCGGTTGCCGGTGATAAGCTCACACAGCCACATGATCGGTTCGCGTACCCGCCATGCCTGCATCAGCACCGTGTCGAAGCCGATGATATGTCCGGCGATGCCGAGCCAGAGGAGGTGGCTATGGATTCTCTCCAGTTCGAGGAGCAGAGTTCTTATGAATCTGGCCCGGGGGGGCGCCTTGATTCCTGCTGCGTTTTCAATGGCCTCACAGTAGCACGTACTGTGTATATATCCTCATATCCCTCATATGCGCTCGGCCAGGAAACACGTTTCGTTGTACGTCAGCGAACTGTCTCCCAGCTTTTCAATCCCCCTGTGGTTGTAAAATCCCCGATAATCACAGCCGACAACCTTTTCGCCCTCGACGAAAACCCTGAAATAAACGGGCTCCTCGAGGACCGGATAAAATGGGCCGATCGGCAGTACGCTGGCCGGCGCCTCCGGCGTTTTCAGGGGCACCGCGTTCTCGGGCGCCGACGGCGGCCTCTGGTTATAGGGGAAATCCTTCCTTAGCGGATGAACCCCCTCCGGCCAATCATCGGCCAGGACAAGTCTTCTGGAGTCCGGATGGTTGGTGAAGTTTATTCCGACCAAGTCCCGGCATTCCCGCTCGGCCCAGTTGGCCCCCGGGATAATGGAGGAAATGGATTCCACCGAGGGATCATCCGCGTCGACCTGAGTCCTGACGATAAGGGTCAGGCGCTCTTCATCAAAAGAAAAGAAGTGGCTGAGATCGAGCGTATGGCTTCTTTTGATTTGATCCGTGGCTGCGGAGGAAACAAACCTGGCTCCCCGGTTGTAGATATTCCGGCAAATGCTGAGGATCGATGAGGGGGTGATATGAATCGTTACGGTTCCCGAGTCGGTCATTTCGGTTCCGAGAACAGCTTGCGGGAACTCCTGAGCGAGCTGGGCCGGCAATTCTCTCGCTGTCGCCGTTTTCCTGGTTTCTTGCATAGGGATATACCTGCCTGGAATTATGCGTGTGATTTAGCCTCTCGGCAGACTGACCACCGTGCCCGGCTGTGAACCGACTCCGCTGATTACGGCTTGCGCGGCCTTTTCCTGAATTCGCCGCATGATGGCGTCGAATTCGTCAAACACGAGAGCGCGCGCCGGACATGTGGTGACACAGGCGGGGCTCTTGCCTTCGCTGAGGCGATGAATGCACAGGTCGCATTTCCGCATCACGCGGCCAAGGGCGTCAAAGTTGAGAATCCCGAAGGGGCACACCATGGCGCACATGCGGCAGCCGATGCATTTCATGGTATGGATGATGACTGGGCCGCCTTCCTCGCGTGTGATGGCCTTCGTCGGGCAAGCTGCCAGGCACGGGTGCTTCTCGCAATGACGGCAGTTCATCGGGACGGCGTGCCTCCCATGGACAGGCACAACCGATATATGAGAATGCCCCTCGTGCTCGCGCTCACAGGCGACCTCGCACGAGCGGCAATAGATACAGCGCTTGATGTCGATGTAAAGAACCTTGTTCACTCCTGGGACCTCTTTTCAATGCGGCAGGCGGCAACCTTATATTCCGGGATTTTGGCTACAGGGTCCAAGGCGCTTATCGTAAGGGCGTTGGCTCCCTCAAAGTGGAAAGGCACGAAAACCATGCCGGGGGGTACCTTGTCGGTGACGCTGGCTATGGCTGCAGCCTCGCCCCGCCTGGTCAGCACCCGGACTTCCTCGTTATTTTTTATTTTGGCTTCGGCGGCGTCGCCCGGATTTATCTCGACAAACAGTTCCGGGCTTCTCTTAAGCAAGGATTTGCTTCTCCGTGTCATGGAGCCGGAGTTGTAATGCATCACCAACCGGCCGGTTGTCAATAACAGGGGGTATTCACTGTTTGTTTCCTCGGCCGGCGGCGTATATTCGACCGGAATCAGCCTGGCCAGTCCGTCCGGCGTCCCGAATCTTTCAATATGCAGAATGGGCGTGCCGGGATGTTGGGGCGTCGGGCAGGGCCATGCGATGCCGCCTATCCGTTCTTGAATCCGTTCCGGAGTGATTCCGGCATATATGGGGGCAACCTCATTGATCTCCTTCAGGATATCCTGGGGACCGGCGTAGTTGAAATTAAAGCCCATCCTGTTGGCGGTCTCGCTGATGATTTGCCAGTCCATCTTGGTGTCGTACTGGGGCTTGATTGCCCTGCGCATCCATTGGACACGCCGTTCCGTCCCGGTAACCGACCCCTCCTTCTCCGCCCAGCTGGCCGCAGGAAGAACCAGGTGCGCCAGCCTGGCGGTCTCGGAGAGGAACAGGTCCTGAACCGCCAGGAACTCAAGGCGGCTCAGGGCTTCCCTGACATGGTTGGAGTCGGGATCGCTGATAACGGGGTTTTCCCCCATAATGTACATGCCCTTGATTTTTCCCTCTCCGGCGGCATTGATCATTTCAACGACGGTCAGCCCCGGTTCGCCCGGCAGGTCTTTTGCTCCCCATTTATCGGCTAATCTCTTTCTGTCTTCTTCATTGACAACTCTCATGTACCCGGGGAAGAAAGTGGGCAGGCCGCCCATATCGCAGGCACCCTGAACGTTGTTTTGCCCCCTGAGGGGCAGCATCCCCGTCCCGGGTCGTCCTATATGCCCGCAGAGCAACGCCAGATTGGACAGGCTGACCACGTGCTGATGACCCGAAGAATGCTGCGTGATCCCCATGCAGTAGATGATTGCGGAGGCCGCGGATTTTGCATAAAGCCGGGCTACTTCTTGAAGCTGGCGGCTCGGTACGCCTGTAAGCTTCTCAACAGTCGCCGGATCGTACTTGGCTGTCAGCTCCCGGATCCGGGCAAGACCGGTGGTGCGCGCTTCCACGAACTCCTTGTCGTATAGCCCCTCGTTGAGAATGACGTGGATGAGGCCGTTGATCAGTGCAATGTCGGTGCCCGGTCTCAGCTGAACGAACGTATCCGCCATCCAGGCCGTGGGCGTGTACCGCGGGTCTACCACGATAACCCTGGCGCCCCGCTCCTTGGCGTCCCAGATCCATCCGCTGACGATCGGGTGGTCCTCGGCGGGGTTTGCGCCAATAATGAAGATGCAGTTCGCGTTGAGGATGTCGGGAATGGGGTTTGTCATCGCCCCGCTTCCCAATGTGGAGACCAGGCCCGTCACCGTCGGAGAATGACAGAGACGGGCGCAGTGGTCGATATTGTTTGTGCCGATCAGCCTGGCCAGCTTTTGGAAGAGGTAATTCTCTTCATTCGTGCATTTCGCTGAAGCAAAAAAGCCCAAGGCGTCGGCGCCGTGAGCCGCCTTGATTCGCGCCAGCCGATCCGAGAGGATGCCTATCGCTTCTTCCCAGCTGATCTTGACCCACCGGCCATCCTGCTTCTTCATTGGGTGCTGGAGCCGCTCGGGGTGGTAAACCACCTCAAGTGCGGCATTACCCTTGGGACAGAGCGCACCTTTCGTCACGGGATGCTCTTCCATGAACTCTATGTTCTCGGCTATCCCGTCCCTGACGCACACATACAAGCCGCAACCACATCCACAATAAGGACAGATCGAACCTATCAGCTGCCTTTCCTTCAACTTACCTCCTTAGGCCCGTCTATTCGGCATCGGCCTTGATACCCCGCTTGAAAGCAGCGGGATATGGGGAGCCGGAAGTCGGAAGCCATAATCTGGAGTGCGGGAGCTTTACGCCTCCAATCCATGCCGGCCGATAACACCGGCAAACCTGCGCGCTGCAAAGGCTTTACCCCGGCTCGAAATCTTTGCATAAATTCATGATGTCCGCAAGCCTCGCGGCGGAAATTAACGGGAACAATATCCGCGCAACT
>CAYZTZ010000082.1:0-15575 GCA_964481255.1 uncultured Acidobacteriota bacterium
GACCATCTGGGGCTGTTGTCGATCAGGTCGCCGATCGCCCAGCTGCCGCGCGTGCCGTAAGGGGTCCTGGCCGTGGCGCCGGGCCCGTCGGTTCTGAATGAACCCGTCAACCCCGAACCCGGTTCTACGACCCCGACTTCGCCGTTCGCCAGGGTGCCGAACTGCGCGAGGTATTGGTTTAACGCATCGCCGTTGGAGGGCCTGGTGTTCGGCGCCTTGATGTTGCTGCCCGTCCGGGACATCCCGAATTTGAATTCATTGAGAAGGGTCGGGCGGATGGTGGATATGAAGTTAACGTTTAGAACCTGCGGCTGCCGTTGGCCTCCTCCGGACCAGGAGTTCTCGGGCCATGTCTTGAGTGTATCGTCCGCATGATCTCTTTCAAATTTCCAGGATCCGTTGATTCGGTGCATGGGGCTGAAATTATGGTCGATTCGGATGTTGATCTGCTTGCGGTAAGTGTCTTCTCCGACACCATAAAGGTTTTCGGCTCCCTCCGCGGTACGGGTCCAGCGGAAGCCGGCCGTGTTCAGGCCGTCCCCGATGTCATAGTTGTTCGCCGCCGGCAGCTTCTGCAGAAAGTCGGCGATAAATCCGGACGGGTCCATCGCGGGCCGAAGCGGGTCCCAGGTGCCGGATATCTGCGCATTCGAGCAATCGGGAGCCAGAGAGTCCCAATTGGTGAGATTTCCAAATACGCTGACATAGCGCAACTGGCCGGTGTAGGGTGTTTGCCCCCAGGCATTGGGTTCCCATTGCGGCCTGAGAGGATTCCCCTGCTTGTCAACAGTGGCTATTGTGGGATTTGTGCCGCCGGCCTGCGAAGAAGTCTGCGGGTAGAGGATGTTCCCGTTGTTCCAGCGGTCCCAGAAACGAAAGATGCCTTTCCGGGCACAGGGTGTCAGAGACATCGCGTTGTAAGGTTCGCGTCTCTTGGCGATCTGGCCGTTGTATAGGGCGAAGAAGAAAGTTTTGTTCTTGATGATCGGCCCGCCGGCGCTCACCGTGTATTCCTGGAGATTTCTCCAGGGGGGCACGTTACCGAGGCGGTTGTTGTTCCAGGTGTTAGGGTCCAGCGCCGTGTTCTGCACGTTCCATACGGCGTTGCCGTGATAGGCGTTGCTGCCCGCCTTTGTCACAATCTGAACCTGCGCATTGCCGCGCCCCACTTCCGCATCCACGGGCGCCAGCACCATGCGGAATTCACCGACAAGGTCGGGATTGACGCGGGTGGGCGTATTGATGCCGGTTGGAAAGCGCACGTCGTTCACCGTGACTCCGTCCAGCTGGACGTTGACGGCCGAGGCGGGGACACCGGCGAAAGTCGTGTTGTTGGCCCCGAAGATCGGGTCGTCCGTGACGATCACTCCGGACATGACCTTGATCAGATCCAAGGCATTTCTATTGACCAGCGGGAGTTCCTGCACGGTTTCAGAGGGGAGAACATCCCCGACCGATGAACTCGATTCCAGGAGCAGCTGCTCTCCCGTCGTCGTGACCTCGATGCTGGTCGCCACGCCGCTGACTTCCAGCTGGAAGTTCAAGCGAGCCTGTTGCCCGGCCGTGAGTGTCACCTTGGTAAAAGTTTTAGCTTGGAATCCCTTTTGCTCGGCCGTCACGGTGTAGACGCCGAACAGCAATCGGGGAAAGCTGTAGACGCCCGCGGTGTTGGTAACGGTTGTCGAGACGACTCCCGTATTGTCGTTCTTTGCGGTGATCGTCGCGCCCGGGATGACTCCTCCGGAAACATCGACAACGGTCCCGCTCAACGAGGCGTCCTGTCCGAATGCATGCACGGCCAGGAAAAGCCCCAGCAGAGCAGGGAGGACGATAATTCTTTTTTTCATAGTTGCCTTCCTCGTCTCCTTAAAATGTCGATCCTGTAATGTATTCGGGAACACAACATCGGGATCCTCATGGGAACCTGTCGCCGGCAAGAATACGCGTCCTGACCGGGAGCGCAGGGATGGAATCCCAATCCGTATTTTTTTAATCGACACAAATGTCTTTACCCCAAAGGCCTCGGATTGCTGAGTTCGGATTGGAATGGAACGGATGATAGCCGCGTCCGGCTTCGCCACGGGCTTTGCATGCTGAATGCGGATCGCACCCCCCACCCCAAGCTCACCGAGTGGCTCCAAGCTAAACAGTTTCTCAGGGAGTGTCAACTAAAATATTCCGAAGACCATGGGCGGAAGCCGGAGTCACGGGGGCGCCGAAATATGCAGACAGCCGGCCCAGGGATTCCGGCTTCAGAGCGGGAAGCCGCGGCTGCGCGGCCCACCGCCCCGTATGAAGCCCCCCGCGGGTGCTCTCGTGATGAAGCCACGGCCCATTGAAGCCGTCATCCCGATCCTCGCGGCTTCGACGCGGGCCGTTTCCCGCCGTCCCATACTCTGCCCGGAATGCTCCTTTTCTCCGGGGCTCCGGCGGGCCTCCATATCCGCGTCAGCGAGATCTCCAGAAACACAAACGGCTTCCGTACCTTTTTGATGACGATCGGGCAATGGATCAGTCCCTTGGGAATGGAAACCACCGCCGCCTTTCGGATCCGGTGCTTTTCGCCGCCCAGAGTGAATTCGATCTCGGCTCCCAGGTCCGTGATGTTCCCGGGATCTCCCCCGATGAAGCAGAGCATTTCATGGAAATCGTGCGCGTGCGGTTCATCGAAAGACATCGGCCTGGAAATGCAGCGATAGCCTATACTGCAGTCCGCGTTACGCTCCCCGTCGTGGGCCACCATCGATTTTCCGCCGTAATAGGGAATTTCCCGGATCAGCTTTTTCGTCAGAATGCATCTCGCGTACTTCCTTTTGACCATGATGCTTGTTCCTCGTCGGCCCAGTCCCGCCGGTGCGGGCTGTGGTGGATAAATTCACTCGAGCGGGCGGAGTATGGCCCGGCACGGCCCGGCGTCGCCCTTATACATGAGAAGCGGCAGGCAGAGCAGTTCGTACTCCCCTTGAGGGACGCCGTCCAGCGCGCAGTCTTCAAGAATATAAATGCCGGCCGAGAGCAGAGTCTGGTGCGTCTTGATGACGCTCTCCTCGTTCTTGATGTCCCCGATCGTGATGCAGTCCAGGCCGAAAAGCCGAATACCCTTTTCCGCGAGGTAGGCAGCCGCATCGATGTCGAGATAGACGTAATCCTCGACGAACTTCGGCGAGTCGTAACACCGCGGGGAATTGCGCGTCTTGCAGAGGATGCGCTCGTTCTTTTTCACGCCGTGCTTTTTCAACTCTGAGACCTTGATTTTTTCGGGATCCTTGATTTCCAGGACTCGCGCCGGCCCGACCGTCGCGTCGAGCGGCATGTCGGACACGGTGGAGCCGCCGGGGATGAAGTGGCGGGGCGTGTCGATGTGCGTCCCCGTGTGCGAGATGATCTCGAGCATGGTCATGGTGACCCTGGCGCCGAGCTCGACGTCGTTGAAACGGTAGATCTTCGGCGCCACGGGATCGATGGGCAGATAATTCATCCCCTGCTTGAGCGGGACTGAGATGTCGTACCAGCCGTTTGGAGCCTTTGCAGCCATGAAGTCCTCCTTGACGGAAATTGGAACCGATGCCGTGGATGGTACAGCATTCTGGGCTGCGTTCAAAGATTTTGACGCTGAAATACGCCGAAGGACGAGGATGGACTCCGACGGGCGTCCTTCGGCGTCAGTCGGCGGTAGTCCGCTTCAAGAACTTTGCCAGGACAGCGGGAATCTCCATATCTGTGCCGGGCACGTAATCGGCGGGTTTAATCATGCAGATCCGCACGAAGGTTTTAACGGCGCTCCCGATCCTGGGAGCCGTCACGGCGTTCGCCGCGGCTGTTCCGGCGCGGCGGTATCGTGCCGTCTTGCCCGTATGCGGCTTTCGTGCAGTTTCGTCCAGTGCCAGATGGCAATGGCGGCGGGCGCCGCGACGAGGGGCGCCAGCGAATCCTCCCTGTAAAAGGGGGCGATAAAGGCGGCGCAGGAGGCCGCCAGAAAGGGATTGAAGATCAGGGGGAAACGATCGGCCCAGCCCTCGTTTTCGTTGCGGATAAGGGAGGTTGCCAGATAGGAAACAGCGGCCGTCGCCAGTATGGCGGGGAAGAGGTTCCAGGACCTGACAAAATGATACGCGGAGCTGTAAAGAAAAGCCTCGCAGACCATCAGGGCGGCGCAGCTCCAGATGGTCCGGGCGTCGGCCGCCCGGGTTGTATACAGGATGAAGGCGGACAGCAGGGCGTATGCCGCGGCCGCCAGCACGCAAAAGCGCGTGCCGAAGGCCATGGCGATGAGCATGAGAAAAGGCGCGCCCGCGAATAACAGGGACAGCCTGAGCCGGGTGACAAACAGCGTCGTCAGCGACGCCAGCATGAGAAGCAGGATCCAGCTGTGCCGCGGCTCATAACCGAGGACGGCCCACGCAACAGCGCCCGCGGCCCCCAGGGCGATGACGGCCTGCAGACGTCTCCCGAGATCGGTTCTCATTGACACCCATCATACGCCCCGTGTCAAGGAAAGGGAATCCTTTCGCGGGGAAATAGGAAATTCGATGACCGCAGCGGACGAAATAGGCCGCCCGGAGGGGACCGGCCGCCCCGGCCGGGTTCAGGGACTGCTTTCCCGGGCGGGGATAGAGTATACTTGTATGGAATACATCCAAGGAGGCGCAGCCATGGAAGAATTCGAAAAGGCTTACTATCACAGTCTCTATCAGCTGGCGGCCACCTTGAACTCCGCCCGCTCGCCCCAGAGCATCCTCCGCTCCATTGTGGAAGACGTGGCCAAGGCCATGGCGGCCAAGGGCTGTTCTCTGCTGCTGCTGACGCCCAACAAGGAAGCGCTGCTGCGCACGGCGGCCTACGGCCTCAGCGACTGGTACGTCCGGCTCGGTCCGGTGTCCGCCGACAAGAGCATGTCCGAGACGCTGGAAGGCAAATCGGTATGCGTGCTGGACGCCACGACGGACGAAAGGGTTCAGTTCCGGAAGCAGGTGAAGCAGGAGGGGATCGCGTCGATTCTCAGCGTGCCGGTCAAACTGCGGGAGGAAGTGGTCGGCGTGTTGCGCGTCTATACCTCGGAACCGCGCCGGTTCACGGACGCGGACGTCAATTTCGCCTGCGCGGCCGCCAACTTCGGGGCCATCGCCCTCGAGAGCGCAAGGTTTTACCAGACTCTCGAAAAGGACTACAACGATTTCAGGGAAGGGCTCCTGCAGTGGCGCGCGGACTTGGGTTACGAGTGGAATGCGGAAGAGTCCGTGATGCCGGCGGAGGATAAGGGGCCGGTGATGCCCCCCGGGGGCTAACCCTTCGGAAGGCGCGGCGCCGTGCCGGATAGACAGGGACGAGCGTTCCCGGCACCATCTTTGGGACTCTCGAGCTCTGGAAATCCTTCCTGAGAATACGAAGGAAGGAATCGCTTCGGCCGGTCTCCCCACGCGCTGCAACAAGAACGAAGCTTTGACATCGCGGCGGGAGTTCCGCTATCGTCGGTCGAGGCAGGGAAGCGGGACGCGATGGCGGATGATGCGGATGTCCATGGAATCTTCAAAGGGGAGCCGGACGCACCGGAGCGCGAACTGACGACGCATCTCAGGGATCAGGCGGCGGATCGTCCGCGGGGGATCCCTCTGCACAGACGCATCCTGATAGGCCTGGCGGCGGGTACGGCCGCCGGACTCGCGATGAATGCCGGGCTCGGCGGCGACCACCCGATTGTCGCATGGACGGTCGCGAATGTGACGGACCCCGTCGGGACTCTCTTTCTGCGGCTCCTCCTTCTTATCGTCGTCCCGCTGGTGTTTTCTTCCCTGATCGTCGGCGTGGCCGGCGTCGGCGACATCCGCAAACTCGGCCGCATCGGCCTCAAGACCTTCGCCTATACGCTGTCGATCTCGGCCGTTTCCGTGTTGATCGGTCTCGCTTTGGCTAATGCGGTGCAGCCCGGCAGGAGGATCGACCCGCAGACTGCGGCCGGACTGAAGCAACGGTACGGCTCGGAAGCGGCCGACCGGGTCCGCGGGGCGACGGGAGCCGGCGGTGAAAGGGATTCCGCGCTGGCGCGGGCGATCAGGACGGTCGTCCCGTCGAATGTCATCGCGTCGGTCTCCGAAGAGACGCCGGACATGCTCCACCTGATGTTTTTCGCGCTTCTGATCGGAGTGGCGTGCACCTTTCTCTCCCCGCGTTCGGCTGCCCCGTTTGTGCGCGTTATGGAGAGCCTGTTCTCGATATCCGCTAAAATGATTGACATCGTCATGCGGCTGGCGCCTTACGCGGTAGCGTGCCTGATCTACACCAACATCGCGCGTTTCGGGCTGGATCTCCTGGGAGCCCTTTTCTGGTTCATGGCGACCGTGCTCGCGGGCCTCGTGATTCATATGTTCGGTGTCTATTCGCTGTCGGTCTATTACCTTGCGCGGATCGCACCACTCGATTTTTTCCGGCGCGTCAGGACCGTGATGCTGACGGCGTTTTCAACGTCCTCTTCAAACGCCACACTGCCGACGGCGCTCCGCGTTTCGGAGGAAAACCTGGGCTTGCCGAGGGGAATCAACAGTTTCGTTCTGACGGTCGGGGCGACCGCGAATCAGAACGGGACGGCGCTCTATGAAGGCGTGACGGTTTTGTTCCTGGCGCAGCTGGCGGGCGTCGATCTTTCCCTGGGCCGCCAGCTGCTGGTTCTCTACATGGCGATTCTGGGCGGGATCGGGACGGCCGGCGTGCCGTCCGGATCGATCCCTTTCATCGTGGCGGTGCTGGCCGCGATCGGGCTGGATCCTTCGCTCATCGCGGTTATCCTCGGGGTCGACCGCATCCTGGACATGTGCCGCACGACTTTGAATGTGGTGGGCGATATTACGGCGGCCGCGTATGTCGCCCGCTCCGAAGGCTATGAATTGCTGAAGGGCAGAGCCGCCTGAGGCAGGCCTCTGACAGATCGTGGGCGGGCTGGAAATAATGAACGTTTACGGCGTCGTCATCGCGGTTGCGCTCCTGTTGAAATTTCTCGTCGGTCTTGCGGCGGAAAGGCTTAACCTGCGGTCCCTGAAGCCGGAGCTCCCTGACGAACTGCGCGGCGTCTACGATCCGCAGCGATACGCACAATCCCAGGACTACACGCGCGCCCATGCGCGGCTCGGCATCGTCGAGAGCGCTCTGGACCTGGCGGCTCTTTTCATCTTCTGGTTCATCGGGGGATTCCACCGGCTCGACCGGCTGGTCCGCGGCCTGGGCCTCGGGGACGTCGCCGCCGGGATTATTTACATCGGCATCCTCTTTCTCGCCGGCATGATTCTTTCCCTCCCTTTTTCGGTCTACTCCACCTTTGTCATCGAGGAGAGGTTCGGGTTCAACCGCACCACGCCCCGCACCTTTGTGCTGGATCGGCTGAAGACCCTCGGCCTGGCGGCAGTCCTGGGGATGCCTTTGCTGGCAGCGATCCTGTGGTTCTTTCAATATGCGGGGAGCGCCGCCTGGCTTTATTGCTGGCTGGTTTCCGCGGTCTTCACCCTGGTCATGCAATTCATAGCGCCGGTATGGATCCTGCCGCTCTTCAACAAGTTCGCGCCATTGCCCGACGGCGAGTTGAAGGAGAGCATCTCGCGCTATGCCGCGAAGGCGGGTCTTGCGTTCAGGGGTATTTTCGTCATGGACGGATCCAGGCGCTCCAGCAAGTCCAACGCATTTTTCGCCGGCATCGGCAGAAACCGCAGGATCGCCCTTTACGACACCCTGATCGAGCGCCACGGCATCCCGGAGCTGGTCGCCATTTTAGCCCATGAGGTCGGCCACCTGAAAAAGGGGCACCTCGTCCTGAATATGATCGTCGGGATCGTGCACGCGGGAGTCGTTTTCTATCTGCTGTCGTTGTTCCTGAACAACCGGGATCTTTTTAGCGCCTTCGGCATGAAGGATGTTTCGGTCTACGGCAGCCTCGTGTTTTTCGGGCTCCTGTATGAGCCCTTGTCTTTCGCGCTCTCGATTTTCCTCAACGCCTTTTCGCGGAAGCACGAAAGGGAGGCGGATGACTACGCCGCGCGGACCGTCGAAGACCCTGAGACGCTGGTATCGGCGCTGAAGACCCTGTCCGTGGAAAACCTCGCGAACCTGACGCCCCATCCCTTTTATGTCCGGCTCTACTATTCCCATCCTCCGCTTCTTCAGAGAATCGAGTCGATCCGCGCCGTCGGCGCAAGTCCTTGATGTGTGAGCACGGCTCTCCAGAGCCGTGCGCCAGCCCGGCCCCTGGACTGCCGGACAGGTCAGGAGACCCGTCCGCACACCAGCTTTTCGTGAGCACGGCTCTCCAGAGCCGTGCGCCAGCCCGGCCCCTGGACTGCCGGACGGGTCAGGAGACCCGTCCGCACACCAGCTTTTTGTGAGCACGGCTCTCCAGAGCCGTGCGGAGAGCGCCCTACGAGTAGACGCCATATTCCATGACGGCGTCCGTCATGGCGCGCAGGTTATCCGGGTTTCCCTTCTCGATGCTGGCGCCTCCGGTCAGGATGAAACCGCCTCCCTCGCCGCAGACCTCGATGAGTTTCCGGCAGTAGTCCTTGACCTGCTGTGGGGTGCCCGTGATCAGCAGGGAGGCCGGCACGTTTCCGGCGATGCAGGCGTTGTCGCCGAGAATCTTCTTCGCCTTGAACATGTCGGTGCGGTCGAAATGCCATACGACCTTGCCCCTCGGCAGGTCCCGGATGATTTCCAGACGGTTGTTGTAGCTCCCTTCGGCGAAGAGCAGGGGGACGATGCCCTCCTCGACGAGGCCGAGGATCACTTTCTGGAACGTGGGCCAGTAGAACCTCTCGTACTGGCGGACGGACATGAAATTGTCGTCGCCCTTGTGGAGGGCGAAAAACACGATGGGCCGGCCGAACATGTTCGCGCCCTCGAGTCCGCAGGCGATATTCATCGGCGTCAGCTTTTCCACGGCCGCGAGCACCTTGTCCGGCTGGCGGTAGATGTCCGTGAAGATCCCGCGGGTTCCGCGCAACGTGTCGGCGAGGATGTCGAACGGGGCGTGGGACTGCCCGCCGAAGAGCACCGGATAGCCGGCCGCCATCGCTTCGCGGTTGAACTCCATGATCGGTTTCTGCCATCTCTCCATTTCGGCGCCGTAGTCGATGATGGCCTGAAAAGCCGCCCGGACATCGGGCATTACGGCCGGTCCGAGAAACCGGTTGGGCATTCCGAGAATGAAGGGCGTAGGCGAAAAGCGCGCGAAGGGAGCCAGGGCTCCCAGAGTGCGCGGCAGGTAATAGCGAAGGCAGTAATCCGATATGTCGTCCATGAAAATGTCGTATTCGTCCTCTTTCATGTATTCGCCTTCGACGAACTGCTGGAACGAAGCGTCATCCGGGAGTCCGTGCCCGGGCCATTTGGTGCACAGGCTGTTGATGATTTCCGCCGCTCTTCCCGGCGGCACCATTCCCGGGCCGGTGAAGGTGTCCGACTCGAAGTCGTCGAAAAACTTCCTGTAAGCTCGGCAGAGCTTCTCGTTGTCGTACATCGCCTCCTTCAGGGTCATGCCCGCGTAATGCAGCGGGAACGTTCCCGCCGGGAGAATGCACGGCACCCGGTCCGGCTTTTCCAGCTTGAAGACCTTGATGAAACGGGTGAGTCTTTCCTGATAGGCTTTCTTCGCCGCCGGACTCTTGAACTGGATATTCTCCGCGGCCAGCCACCTGTCGAACCTTTCTTCTCTTTTTTGTTCCGGCGTCAGTTTCTTATCCATAATCTCCGGCTCCTCGATGGGGGTGGATCGGTTTTAATATTGCCTCGCCTCTGCTATTGTCCCTGATTTGCAGTGCCGGAATCAGCAAAATATTTCGGCGCCGCAAGATTCGGCCGCCGGACGGGAATGAAGCGGAGTCCCGCCGAGCCCGGGGATTGCAGTTGCCATCCGGCGTTGACGATCTTGTGCAGATGAGGGGTACGTTCCGGACCGGCGCGTTCAAAGGCAATCGTGCGGCCTGCAGGCCCGCCGAAGCAATGCGCCTTGGAAGCTCGGATTGCGCGGATTGCATTACGGTAAACGGCCGCCTCTGACGGGGCGGCTCAATATGGCTCCGCAGTATCAACGTTCGCTATTGATTGGGGAAGCCCCGAACGGGCCTTCCCCGGGGCGCCTCTTTCAGGGCGTTGCGCCCATCGTCGGGGCTATTTGAAACCACCTGCTCGGCGGCGGAGATCAGCCGAGCCGCCCCTTGCTCTGCAGAACGTCCGCGACGCGCCTGAGCCCCAGGCTCTCGAGCGTGCTTCTCCGGGGCCAGCCGTTGGAAGGGTTCCACCCTTCGAAGTTGTAGAACTTCGTCTTCCATTCCTCGAACCTGGCCCTGTCCAGCCTGCGTCCGGCGTTCGTCGCATAGACCCACTTGCCGTTGACGAAGGCGGGCATGATATGGACCTCCGACGGCTTGTCGTAGATATAGTCGGGGAATACCTCCTGATCGCGATGTCTGCCCTGAAGGACCCACACGGCCCTGTTGAGGTTCCAGATCTTGCGCCCGATTTCCATGCCGTCGGCGAATGTGATGTTTTTGCCGGTGACGGCGTTGAAAAATTTCGGTTCGGCCTGGGGGGTTGCTCCGGCCTTGTCCACCGTGTTGTTGGTGATAAACATCGGCCAGCGCCATCCGCAGAAGCCGGTGCAATCGATCCAGAACCTCTGATAGTGCCGATGCCAGGCCACCTGTTTGACTCGGTGGTCCGAGTAGATGCCCGTGGGTCCCTCGCCGTAGTCCAGCATGAAAGGGTCGCCCTGATAGGGGATCATGGCGTCGGCGATCATCCGGACGGCCTTTTCCGCCGGCAGGTATGGTTCGACGCCCGCACGCATCATGGCCATGGGCATCCAGTGGAGAGGGTAATTGAAGGTGTGCATCATGATGTCCCTCTCTCCGAGGAGGGAGCCGTATCCCCAGTCGACCTCCACCCTGGGATCGTAATGCTCCACGGATCCCCAATACGGGAGGTTCAGAAGCCCGCTGGCCAGATCCTCCTTGTATCGGCCCCACCGGACTGCAGCCCTCGCCAGACCTTCGCTCAGAGCGTCCCCTATGCCCTCGCGGGTCGCGATCCTTTGCATCAGGGCGGCATTGAATTCCAGGGTGTTGAACCGTTCCATCGGCAGGTCGCACTCGATCTGCTTCCCCGGGCCGAGAATGCCCATTTTGTACAGAGCGTAGATGTAGTTCCGCGGGCCGGCGATGTGCCAGTGATTGATGCCGTAAGCATGCAGAAGGTCGGAGGCCCGCATCTTATCGACGCGGGGGCCTTTCTGGTTCATGTATTCGACGGTGCCCGCGCAGACGACCTCGTTGCTTTTGCCTCCGGCCAGCCTCATGCGGCATCCCCTGGGGCAGGAGGCGCAGGCGGCGGCGCGGGCCGGCTCGAGAGGGATGGATACGTTATGGGTATTGCCCCCGCTGGGCGCTCCATTGAAGAGCATGAAGGCCCTCGATTCCATGACGGGATCCAGGGGTTTGTCGACGTTCCACTGGAACTGATTGAACCAGAGCCTGGCATCCATAAGGGCTTTGGGGTCGGCGATGGACACGCCGCCGGTCCCGATGACGCTGACGGCCTTCAGCTTCTTGGATCCCCAGACGCCCCCGAAACCGCCCTGAGCGGCGCTGCTGCCGGCGCCGTGGACAATGGACGCGATCCGGCTCCTGTTTTCACCGGCGAGACCGATGCAGGCCACGGCGGGAACCTGTGTGGAATAGCCGTTATCCACGTCCGCCCATTCGCCGTACTTGGCCGACGGGACGACGCGGCGGCTTATTTCCTGCTGGGCGTCAGCGGTGTCCATGCCCCAAAGGCCTCCGTCGGCTTTTTCTATCTTGACCTTATCGTTGATGATATTGATCCAGACAGGCTCATCGGAAGCTCCTTCGATCACGATGCCGTCCCAGCCGGCGTATTTCAACTGCGCGGTGAAACGTCCGCCCCAATTGCTGTGGCTGAACCATTCGGTCGGGTAATACATGGGCGCCAACCCGAGCACTTCGCAGCGCCCGGAACCCGGGACGTGCGTGCCCGAAAAAGGGGAAGTCATCACCGCAATGACGTTCCTGGGGTCGAAGGCGTCGAAGGGAAGCTGGCCGCCGACCAGGTCGAAAAAAACGGCGGCGCCTATCCCATGTGCGCCGCCGAATTCTTCATATTTTTCTGTGTCAATGGTGCTGATTTGCTTGCTGGTCAGGTTCACCCTGAGAATTTTGCCGGTATATCCGCCTGTCATTTCAATCCTCGGTCCGAAAGGTTAAGCCCGGATGGAGCTCCGCTGAACCGGAGCCGCCCCATGGAGGCGTTTCTCAATTTGCAGCAAAGCAGCCTGCCTGTCAACCGCAATCTCCCCGCATCCCGCTACCGGCAGGCGGCAGGGCTGAGATCTCGGAACTGGTTCATGGCATTGGATTTAGTATTTTTAATCTGAATTGCGCCGATCCGGCGCCGAATCTAGTTGAAATTGGATTTTATCTGGTATACTTAGAAGTGGCTTCATTAACGCGATTTCGATTAAGCATCTTATGGCTTTTACCCTGAGGACTGATCACGAAAAAAATCAACGAAGGAGCAGCTATGCCTGGAGATAGAAAAGGTCAAAGCGGAGAGGCCGCCGCCAAAAAGAAACTCTCGAGACGGGACTTTCTCGTCACGGGAGGAGCTGCTGTAGCGGTGGATGCGCTTGTCGCGACCACGCCCGCGGCCGTCGCCGCCCCAACCCCGGCGGCAGAAGCTTCCTACCCCGCTTCCAAGGGTTATCTGGTTTACGACAGCAAGAAATGCGCAGGGTGCACCACCTGCATGCTCGCCTGTTCGCTGGTCCATTATGGAGTCCAAAATCTGTCGCTTTCGCGCATCCAGATCATGCAGGACTCCTTCGGCAAATTCCCGAACGACATTAAAATGGCGCCGTGCCGCCAGTGCAAGGCGCCGGTCTGCGTTCAGAGCTGTCCTGTCGGGGCGGCCTACGTGGACACGGCCAACGGCAATGTGCGCAGGATCGATGAAAAGAAATGCATCGGCTGCCAGACCTGTCTCAGGATGTGCCCGCAGCAGCCGCACCGCACGGTCTGGAACCACGAGATCAAGAAATCCACGAAATGCGATCTTTGCATCGACACTCCTTACTGGAGCGAAAAGGGCGGACCCGGCGGCAAACAGGCCTGCGTCGAGTCGTGTCCCATGAAAGCCCTCAAGCTCGTCGCGGAGATGCCGGACCAGAAGGAAACGGAGGGTTACGACGTCAATCTGCGGAACGAGCACTGGTTGAAGCTCGGCCTGGTTGACGACAGCAGAATCGTGCCGCCCGGAATGGCCGCCATGGGCGGCGGCATGCCTAAAGCCAAGATGGCGGCGCCGAAACCAAAGGAATAGGGGGACATCATGCCAGGCGGATACACAGGTAAGATATTGAGAGTCAATCTGACAACAAAGCAGATCAGCAAGATCGACACGGCCAGGTACACGGAGTTCGGCGGCGGCCATGGGATAGGCTCCGCCGTCTTCTTCGACCTGGTCGGGGACCAGCTCCCGTTCGACGCTTTTGATCCCAGAAACCTGATCATCATGATGGCCTCGCCCTTTTCCGGAACGTTTATGCCCGGATCGGGACGGTGCGAGGTGCAGGGCCTCGGGCCGGGGCTTTATCCCGTCGAATGGTTCGGGCACAGCAATTTCGGCGGACGCTTCACCGCCCAGCTAAAGTTCGCCGGATGGGACGGTATCGTTGTGGAGGGCAGATCCGATCAGCCGGTGTGGATCAACATCATCAACGACCAGGTCAAAATAGAGGACGCCACCAACGGCGTCTGGGGCATGGACACCTGGGACACGCAGAACGAAATCTCCAGGCGCGTCGTCCCCGGGCTCAAGTATGGAGAATGGGCCGATCTTGCCGCCAGCTGCTTTACAACCCAGGTTCCAGCGGTCGTCTGCTGCGGCCCTGCGGGGGAAAGGAAGAGCCGCATCGCGTGCCTGCTTCACGGACCCGGATCCCAGGCGGCCCTTTGCGGTTTCGGGGCCGTATTCGGATCCAAAAACCTCAAGGCGATCAGCGCCATAGGCACCGGCAGCGTCCCCATCGCCGACCCCAAGGCGTTCATGGACACCCGTCTGTGGTTCCGCCAGTTCCAGTGGGACGTGGATAATCCGCGCGACGCGGAGATTTTTGAGACCGGCTACAGCCTGATCAACGGCGCGCCGAGCGGCGGCAATGTGTCCAACGGCGGACCGAATCGAGTCCCCGCGCGCGCGACAGCCTGCGCCTCCTGCCCGAGAGCCTGCCGCATGCGCCTTGCGACGGCGGACAGCAACGAAGCGGTCTGCGCGGGAACGATGTTCGCCAACATCGGGGGCGGCGGCATGTTCGGAGGATTCGGGGCCAAGCCTGACCCCAATGCCATGCCTACGCCTCTAAGGCAGAAACTGACGCGCCAGGCCAACGATCTGATGCATCGCTACGGTCTGGGCCACTGGCAGTTAATGGCGACCCGCAGCTACATCGACTTCCTGACAAGAGCGGGCATTATCGGCAAGGGCAAGGACATCGATCCGGATTTGCCTCCTGCGGGCACCTATGCCTACTACGAGGCCCTGTTCCGTAAGATCTCGCTGCGCGAGGGGGCCTTCGGGGATTTTGCCGCCGAAGCGGCCGCAAGGATGGCGGAAAAGCTCGGACGATATAAAGAAGATGTAAACAAGGGGAACGTGCGATTGTCCTACTGGGGAACCCAGGAGCATTATTCCTCGCAGGTCGAAGTGGAATGGGGGTACGGATCCCTTCTCGGGGAACGGGACCTGATGCTGCACATGATGGCCAATTACCCGCTTCACTGGATGATAACCTCGGGAAAACCTTATCTCACGGCCGAAGAAGCATCCAAGCTCTATGCGGAGGCGATGGTTCCTTACAACGACGACCGCTACCTTGTGGATTACGGCGAAGGGCCCACGGGCATCTACTCCGATTCCAAGGTCAAGCAGGTTGCCTGGGTCAAGCATTACGAAAAGTTCTGGATCGGCGCCGGAGGTTTTTGCGGATGGCGATGGCCGCAATGCATCACCAATAATACCGCGGACCGGAGAGGCGCCACGCCTCACGCCGAACCCAGGTTCTGGAACGCCGTCACGGGCCAGAAGCTCTCTTTCGCCGATGCCATGGAAATCGGCCACAAAATCTACACCTTGGACCGGTCGATATGGATCCTCCAGGGGCGGCACCGCGACATGGAAGTCTTTCCGGATTATGTCTATGACCAGCCAAACCCGGGAATGATGAGCGAAATGCCCATGGTCATCGACGGGCAGTGGCGTTATGACCCGGGCAAAGGCCGCAAACTGGACCGCGCCAAGGTCGAGGAATTCAAGACCAAGTTCTACAAATTTGAAGGCTACAACCCCGAAAACGGCTACCCGACGCGGGGAACGCTGGAAAAAATGAATCTCAGAAAAGTCGCCGACACGCTTCAAAGCAAAGGCAGACTGGGATAATCGCCGACTACTTAAGCAGCTGTTAAAAACATGCGCGGACGGGTCCCCAAGGCCCGTCCGTTGTTTTTTTTAGGCCCTTTCCTGTCGCACGG
>CAYZTZ010000083.1:0-15472 GCA_964481255.1 uncultured Acidobacteriota bacterium
AGAGGCTGGCGATTATTTTGCTGGGACCGCCGGGAGCCGGGAAGGGGACTCAGGCACGCAGGATCAGCGGGGAGCTGAAAGTCCCTCACGTGTCCACCGGCGATATGCTGCGTGAGGCTTTGAGAGACAGGACGGAATTGGGTCGAGGGGCCCAGGCCTACATGGAGGTCGGGGCTCTGGTGCCGGATGAGTTGGTGAACGCCGTGGTGGCGGAGCGCCTGGCCCGCGGGGACTGCCGGCAGGGGTTTGTCCTGGACGGATACCCGCGCACGATCGCCCAGGCCGAGTTTCTTCGGGGCCTGCTTGAAAAGAACGGCGCGAGGATCCTGGCGATCGGAATCGTGGTCCCGGACGGCTTGCTGGTCGAGCGCCTGTCCTCGCGCTGGACGTGCCCGACATGCGGAAAGGTGTTCAATGCGCACATGGACCCGGATAAGGCGGACGGGCGATGCGACGATTGCGGCACGGCGCTCATCCAGAGAATGGATGACAGCCCGGAGGTGATGGCCGAACGGCTTGCGGTGTATCACAAGGTGACCCGGCCCCTGATTGAATATTTTCAGGAGTGGGGCGCCTATGTCGAACTGGACGGGACCCGGACCGTGGACGAGGTTTTCGGGTCCATGAGGGACATCATTACGAATCAAGCATGACAGGTCGCGGACGGGAGCCCCCGCGGCCGGACGGCGGTGCATCGTGCCGGTCGCTGCTTCCGTTCGTCATCCGTCATTCGACATTTGGTGCCATGCCCAAAGAGGATGCCATAGAAGTCGTCGGAACAGTGGTGGAAACACTTCCCAATGCCATGTTCCGTGTCGAGCTGGAAAACAAACATATGGTTCTTGCGCACGTCTCGGGCAAGATGCGCAAGAATTTCATTCGTATTCTGCCGGGCGACAAGATCCTGGTTGAACTGTCGCCGTATGATTTGACCAGGGGGCGGATCGTATAT
The DNA here is from genome assembly GCA_964481255.1 of uncultured Acidobacteriota bacterium. GTDB lineage: Bacteria > Acidobacteriota > UBA6911 > UBA6911 > UBA6911 > UBA6911. The sequence goes on from CAYZTZ010000083.1 coordinate 953, forward strand.
CGATACAAATAGCCGGCGATCATTTTTCAGGTCGCGCGATAAGAGGCGCCGGATGCAGGGCGCTGCGCTTCCCGCGCCGTGAATCCTGCATCCTATATGGGGTTGAAAACATGAAAGTACGCGCGTCGGTCAAGAAGATATGTCCCAAATGCAAGGTTGTGCGCCGCAAGGGAGTTGTCCAGATTCGGTGCTCCAACCCCAAGCACAAGCAGCGCCAGGGTTAGAGGGAGGTACACATTGGCTAGAATTGCGGGAGTGGATCTTCCGCTCAACAAGCGGATACAGATCGGCCTGACCTACATCTATGGAGTCGGCAAGAGCCGCGCCACCAAGATCTGTCAGGAAGCCGGTGTCAATATCAACACGAAGGTGAAGGATCTGACCGAGGACGAGGCGGTGCGCATCCGGAATATCATCCAGAGGGACGGAATGGTGGAAGGGGATCTGCGAAAGGCCGTGTCGATGGATATCAAGCGATTGATGGAAATCGGGTCCTATCGCGGCCTGCGCCACCGGCGCGGACTTCCCGTCCGGGGGCAGAGAACCCACACGAACGCGCGGACACGCAAAGGGCCGCGCCGGATCATCGGCAAAAAGTAGAGGACGCTAGCGGGAGTCATCCATGGCAGAGAAGCAACAGAAAAAGGCCGCCAAGAAGAAAACCGGCAAAAAGCGGGAAAAACTGAGCATTCCGGCCGGAATCGCGCACATTCTCGCGACATTCAACAACACGATCATCAGCATCACCGACCTGGAGGGCAATCTTCTGACCTCCTCGAGCGCCGGGGCGGCCGGGTTCAAAGGATCGCGCAAGGGGACGCCGTTCGCCGCGCAGCAGGCGGCCTTCATCGCCGCAAACGCGGCCAAGGAATACGGCATGCGGACCGTGCAGGTCCACCTCAAGGGGCCGGGAGCGGGGCGTGAATCCGCGATCCGGGCCCTGCAGAGTGCGGGGCTGGAGGTTAAGGCCATCCGCGACATCACGCCGATCCCGCATAACGGGTGTCGGCCGCCGAAACGGCGCCGGGTGTAAACGGATTCCTGCCACGGATCGCGGTCCGAAACTGCGGCGCCTCGCGCGTCATTCGTGATCCGTCATTTTGGAGAGATGGAGCCATAAGAAAAGGAGCAGCAAGTTGGCCAGATACCGCGACGCGAAGTGCCGGCTCTGCCGGCGGGAAGGAACAAAGCTTTTCCTGAAGGGGGACCGCTGCTTCCGCGACACCTGTGCCGTGGAGAAGCGGAATTTCCCGCCCGGCCAGCACGGCCGGGATCACCGCCCCCGGACGGCCGGATACGGCGTGCAGCTGCGCGAAAAGCAGAAGGTCAAGCGTGTTTACGGCATTCTCGAGAACCAGTTTGTCAATTATTTCCGCAAGGCCGAAAAGAAGAGAGGGATCACGGGCGAGACTCTGCTCTTAAGCCTGGAGCGCCGTCTCGACAACGTTGTCTGCCGCCTGGGTTTCGCGACGTCGCGCGATCAGGCCCGACAGCTGGTGACTCACGGCCATGTCCTCGTCAACGGCAGAAAAGTCAATATTGCGTCCGCGCAGGTTCAGGTCGGCGATGTGATCACGCTGCGCGAGAGCATCCGCAAAAACCAGCAGATTCTGGACTCCGTCGGGACGATCGGCGGCCGCGGCGGCGTGCCGGCCTGGCTGGAATTGGACGCAGAAAATCTCAGGGGCACCGTGGCGGCGCTGCCCAAGCGCGACGATATCCGGATGCCAATCGACGAACAACTCATCGTGGAACTCTACTCGAAGTAAGGGAGAGGTGAGGCAAGGGGAAAAATATGACGAGAGCTTTCCAAAAGCCCAAAAGGCTGATCTGCGATCTTGAAACTCTGAGCTCGACCTACGGCCACTTCTACGCCCAGCCTTTTGAAAGAGGCTTCGGCACGACCATCGGAAACGCGCTGCGCCGGGTTCTTCTGTCCTCCATCGAAGGGGCGGCCGTTACGGCCGTGAAGATCGAGGGCGTGCTCCACGAATTCACCCCCATCCCCAACGTGACCGAAGACGCCACCAATATCATCATGAACCTCAAACAGGTCCCTCTGAAACTCAACGTGGATCACCCGAAAACGATCTATCTCGAATCGGACCAGCCCGGGGATCTGACGTCCGGCAGCATCACGACCGACCCGGACGTCGAAATTCTGGATCCCAACATTCATATCGCCACGATCGGGGAGGGGGGCAAGCTGAAGATAGAGATGCGCGTCAAAAAGGGACGCGGCTACGTCCAGGCCGACGAGAATTTCGAGGAGGACCTCCCCATCGGATATATCCCGCTCGACAGCGTCCACTCGCCGATCAAGAGGGTCCATTACGCCGTCGAAGCGGCTCGTCTGGGGCAGACGACGGATTACGACAAGCTCGTTCTCGACGTGTGGACCAACGGATGCATCCTCCCCCAGGACGCCATCGCCCAGGCGGCCAAGATCCTCAAGGACCATATGTTCATCTTCATCAATTTTGAGGAGCAGCCGGAGGAGGAGGAGGAGGAGGTCGATCGGGAGGCCGAGCGGATGTGCGAGAACCTGAAGCGCTCCGTGGAGGAACTGGAGCTTTCGGTGCGATCATACAATTGCCTTAAAAACGCCGACATCAAGACCATCGGGGAACTTGTCCAGAAGACCGAGGCGGAGATGCTGAAAACCAAGAACTTCGGGCGCAAATCCCTGAACGAGATCAAGGAGATCCTTTCGGAAATGGGCCTGTCGTTCGGCATGAAGCTCGATCCGGAGGGGAGGCCGATCCCCTCACCCAAGGCGGAATAGCCGAGAGAAACGCTGAAGCAGATCGGAGAATGGTTTCATGAGACATCGGGTTGCTGGGAAAAAGCTGGGTCGCAAGACGGCCCACCGTATCATGATGTTCCGCAATATGGTCACGTCCCTGTTCGACAAGGAGCGGGTCCGGACGACGATAGATCGCGCCAAGGCGGTTCGCCCCATCGCGGAAAAGATGATCACCCTCGGAAAACGCGCGGACCTGCACGCGCGCAGACAGGCCCTGGCTTATATCAAGGATCCCGCCGTGGTTTCCAAGCTGTTCGATACCCTGGCCCCGCGCTTCGCCCAGAGACAGGGAGGGTACACGCGCATCATCCGTCTCGGTTTCCGGGATGGGGACGGCGCGCAAATGGCGTATCTCGAATTGATCGGAAGCGAATTCAAGCCGTCCAAAGCCGAGTCGGGCAAAAAAGGCAAGAAGGAATCCAAGGAAGCCGCCGGGAGCGAGAAGAAGGAAAAGTGAGCAAGACAGTCAGGCATCGTCGCACGCCCCCGGGCCGTTCCAGCCCCCCCATCCGATTCGAGAAGATCCCGCGCGCCAAACTGCCGACCCGCCTGGGCAATTTCACCATCTACGGGTTTCGTGACGCGGATTCCGGGGAGGAGGCCGTGGCCCTGGTCTCCGGCAAGCCCGGTCCCGGCACCGTCACCCTGGTGCGGATCCATTCCCAGTGCCTTACAGGAGACGTTTTTTCGTCCAAACGCTGCGACTGCGGGGACCAGATCAAGGCGGCCATGCGCCTCATCGCCAAGGCAAAGGCCGGGGTGCTCGTCTACCAGCAGAAGGAGGGACGGGGGATTGGACTCATCAACAAGATCCATGCCTACGAACTTCAGGACCTCGGGCTCGACACGGTTGCCGCCAACGAGAAGCTCGGTTTCGGGGCGGACCTGCGGGATTATCGCTTTCCGGCCGAAATCCTGAAATACCTGGGGGCCGTTCGCATCCATCTGCTGTCAAACAACCCTGAAAAAGTCCAGGGGCTGGCCAAAGAGGGAATCCGGATCGAAAAGAGAGTGCCGCTCGAAATCCGTCCGCATTCCCTGACGCGCAGCTACCTCCGAGCCAAAAAGGAAAAACTGGGCCATATACTGGACAGCATCTGAAAAGCGCTCCGGCAGCCTCAGAAAACCGCCTCCCTATAAAATCCTGATTCCTTTAAGGCAAACCGCCGCCTCAGGCGGTGCGGCTCAAAAAGACTCCGACGATACGGCAGGAGACGCTGATTCGAAAGCCCTGAACTGGGCTTTGTGAGGGCGGCCCTTCCGGGGCGCCGCCTCCACCGCGGGGGGTGCCTGAAACTATCCGCTCTGTGGATAGAGCTCTCATTTGGATGCCTTATCTTCGACGTTCAGGGGGTGAAGATCCGAAGAATGTCGTCGCTTGTGCCGTAACGGCCGTCCGGTCCGGCCGAACGGATCAGGATGGAGTCGGGTCCGCGGCGGTCCGCCTCCAGCGGCCGGTTCCAGGAGTCGACGCGGATCAAAGGAGTCAGAAAAGCAGGCGAGAGAAGGTCCGAAAGCGATACGAAATCCTTAAAATCGGGCAGACGCCCAAGGGTTTCCCGGTAGCGTCCGATGGCGTCCGCGATCCTGTCCAGCGCACGGCGCGTTTCCTCGATTTTGACGGCTTCCAGGGCCCGGGCCAGATCGCCGACCTTTTCCCATTGGCCGTTGCCGATGCGGACTTCGCGCACCATCCATTCCCCCCGCACTTTCTCCATCCGGAAAGCCGTCCGGAGCCTCGTCTCCACGACCGCTTCCGCCGCCCCTGCGTGATGGATGCGCACCACCTCCACATCCTCTTTTTGGAGGATTTCCAGGGGCGTGCGCAGAAGCGCGTCCCGGGCATGGTCTGCATTCAGTGTGCGGCGGCCGCACGCCGTGATGCAAAGCGCAAGAGCGCACAGTAAGCAGAGATTTCGCATTGGCTCTTATATAACAGATGACAGGCACGCGATCAATCCGGGACTTTCCATCGCGCCCGACGCCGTTTATCGTGGATTGGGAATCTCGATTTTCCCCTTTATAATGCAGGTATGCCACAACCCGGCACGCCCATCATGGAGACCCCGGTGCAATTCCTCAAGGGGATCGGCCCGCGGCGCTCTGAAATGCTCGCCGCCCGCGGCATACGCACCGCTGGGGATCTGCTGGATTACGCTCCTTTCCGCTATGAAGACCGCACGCGATTTCAACCGATCCGTTCCCTGCGCGAGGGCGAATGGAGCCTGATTCGGGGCGTCGTCTGCAGCGTCGGCGGGTTTGACACGCGGCGCCGCGGTCTCTCGATCGTCGAAGTGCTTGTCCGGGACTCCCAGGATGCCATCCGGGTGAAGTTTTTCAACCAGCCCTATCTGAGGCGCGTGTTTCAGACGGGCGTGCGCCTGGTCCTCTACGGCCAGGTCAAGGCGGACCCGTTCGCCCGCGGTTCCCTGGCGCTCATCAACCCTGAGTGCGAGATCCTTCAGGATGAGGGAGCGGGCCCTTCGGTTCATTCCGGCCGGGTCGTCCCGATTTATCGCAGGCTGGAGGACCTGCGCACCCGCTCCCTGCGTCAGATCGTCTACGAGGTTGTTTCCAAGCTGCCCCCCGAAATCCCGGACGCGCTGCCGACCTACCTCAGTCGGCAACTCCGGCTTCTGCCCAGACAGAAGGCGATCCAGCAGATCCATTTCCCGACGCTCAAGGGCAGGACCGCCGAGGAACGGGACAGAGAAATGAGCCTGCTCAACGCCGGAATTTCGCCGGCGCACAAGCGCCTCATCTTCGAAGAGCTTTTCCAGCTGCAGGTGGGAATTCAAATGGTCCGCGAGAACCGCCTGAGGCATGTCAAGAACCGGAGTTTCCGATTGGGCGACAACGTCCGCAACGCGATCAAGAAAATCCTGCCCTTTCATCCGACGGAAGCCCAGAAGCGCGCCTTGAAGGAGATCGCCGAGGATCTGTGCTCCCCCCGCCCGATGAGCCGTTTGCTCCAGGGGGACGTCGGCTCGGGCAAGACTATCGTCGCCGCCCAGGCCGCCGTCATTGCCGTCGAAAACGGCTATCAGGTCGCCTTCATGGCGCCCACGGAAATTCTGGCCGAACAGCACTTTTTCAGCTTCCGCAAACTGCTTGCGCCTTTGAATTACGGCATCGACCTGCTGAAGGGCGGCCTGTCGGCCAGGGAGAAAAAGATGGTCCTTGAGCGCATCCGCAAGGGTGAGACGCAGGTCGCCATAGGAACACACGCCCTGGTTCAGGAGGGCGTCGAGTTCCGGAACCTCTCGCTCGCCGTAATCGACGAACAGCACCGTTTCGGAGTTGTGCAGCGCGCCGTTCTCAAGGAAAAGGGGGATCACCCCGACCTGCTGGTTATGACCGCGACCCCCATTCCTCGATCGCTCGCGCTGACCCTGTACGGCGATCTGGACGTTTCGGTGATCGACGAGTTGCCGCCGGGCCGCAAGCCGATCGAAACCCTGCGGTACGAAGAAAAAGACAGGCGGAAGGTCGTGGACGCGATCCGCAAGACCGTGTCCGAAGGGCATCAGGTCTACATCGTCTATCCCCTTGTGGAGGAGTCCGAAAAAACCGACCTGCGCGCGGCCACGGAAATGGCCCAGCACCTCCAGAAAAACGTCTTCCCCGATATGCGGATCGGCCTTCTGCACGGCCGCATGAAGAGTTCCGAAAAGGAAGAGACCATGGCGGCGTTCGCCGCCGGGAGCATCCACGTGCTGGTTTCGACGACGGTCGTCGAGGTGGGAGTCGATGTGGCCAACGCCACCCTCATGGTGATTGAACACGCGGAGCGCTTCGGCCTTGCGCAGCTGCATCAGCTGAGGGGCCGGGTCGGGCGCGGCGCCGCGCCGTCCAGGTGCATCCTGATCGGAGACCTGAGCTCCAGCCCCGAGGCGAAACGCCGCATCGAGATCATGTGCGAGACGAACGACGGGTTCCGGATTGCGGAGGTGGACCTGGAACTTCGGGGGCCCGGCGAGATGATCGGAACGCGCCAGTCGGGGGTGCCGGCGTTCCGGTACGCCGACCTTCTGCGCGACAGAAAGGCTCTCGAGATCGCGAGAGTGGAGGCGTCCCGGTTTTTGCAGATGCTGCGCTCGAGACCCGATGACGAGTGCCGCCGGATCGCTCTCCTGATCCGCCGGCGGTGGAAGGACTACTTCGGGCTGGCCATGACAGGCTGAATGAGAATTGCGGATTGCAGCGGCAGTGTGGCGGGCCGCAAAGGATCCGATGTCGCGTTCGCAGTCCGTGACCCGTCATGCCTCCTGGATATCGCGATGAGAGTGATAGCGGGAAAATACAAAGGCCGGAAGCTCCAGGGACCCTTGGGCACGGAGATCCGTCCAACCGGCGACCGTCTGAAGGAAACCCTGTTCAACATCCTCGGCCCGGAGGTCGAAGACGCCGTAGTCCTGGACGCTTTCGGGGGCACGGGCGCCATAGGCATCGAGGCTCTCAGCCGGGGGGCGCGGGACGTGGTCTTCATCGAGAGCGCGGCCGAAGGCCGGCGTCTGATCCGGAACAACCTTGATCGTTGCGGCGTGCGCTGCGGGTACCGCATTCTGCCGCAGGACATCTTCAAGGCCTTGCGCTCCCTCTCCCGCGAGGGATTCAAGGCGGACATCGTTTTTTTCGACCCTCCCTACAACTGGAAGCCCTATGGCGATCTTGTGGAGACGCTCTATGCCAGGCAGCTTGTTTCGGCCTCCGGACGCGTCGTCATCGAACATCACCGCAAGGCGGATCTCCCGGAGTCGGGACGCGGGTACCGCCGTTGCCGGCTCGTGAGGCAGGGAGACCACTGCCTGAGTTTTTACGAACCATGCCTTCCCTAAACGCCGACTCGCTGTAGAAGCGCGCGCCTCAACTTCGAGAATCCGGGGCCGTGCAGGAGACGGTTATGAGAGCTTCAGCCGTCGACTCCGGAGATCAGCCCGGGCATGGCGGCTCAGCTCTTCGCAGCCAGGGTGCGTTCGAGATGTTTGCGCAGGCGCCGAAGACCCTGCTTGCACCGATGCCGCAGGGTGGAATAGGGGATGCCGTGGGTCATCCCGACGTCGCGTATCGACAGGCCGCGCGATTCCAGTATGGTCAGGCGCAGGGCCTCGTGCTGTTTCCAGGGAAGGCGCTCGAGCCCGTTGTGCAGAAGGCGCAGCATTTTTTCCCTTTCACTCGATCTTTCCTTTTCCTCCATGAATGTATGGGGATTGGCCGCGCAGGGGGTGACGAAAAAGCTCTCCTGAATGGAGACATGCCGGGATCTCTCGCGCTTCCGGCTGTTGTAGAGCTCGAAGGCCGCATTGCCGATGGCCCGCCCCAGATACAGGCGCGCCTGTTCCTCCGAAGGGAGCGGTTGGTTGCGCGCCAGCACGCGGCGAACCGCTTCCTGGATCACGTCCTCGGCGTCGGCCTCGTTCCCCAGGACGGCGAGGGCGAACCTCCTCCAGCGCGGGCCGTGGTGGTCCAGAATCGGCCCCAGAACACTCCTCCAATCTCCCGCCGCGGCGGGTTTTGCGCCATTCATGATTTTCTTGGCTCTGAAAGGACCGGGATTGTTAATAAAAGGGCGCGCGCATGACATCCCTATTGTTTCGTCACGCCGCCTTTTATTTCAGGGAAACTGCGGGGAAGCGTGATACGCAGGACGGCTCGAGTCAAAGCCTCCAGGAACAACGCGTCCGGCGAGCTGCCGCTCGCTTTCGAACGCGTGCGGACGCAGCTGGCGATCGCCATCGCCGCCGAGGCGAAATGGACCACCCTGGAAAAGAGAAAGTATTATCTCGAGACGGCGGACCGGTTGCGCTGGTTTATCCGGCGGCTGCGCACGGCGGACGGCAAGGAGCTGACCGAGCACCCGGAATGGTACCGGGCCTTGAGGGCCATCCGGCAGCTGCCCGTCCAGGAGAGGGCTCTGCGCCTCTGCCAGATTCTCCGGGATATCATGCCGGAGTCCGGCTGAAGCTTGCATTTTCAGCGGCTTGCCAATATAATCCGCTCGACTTTAAGGAGCGCCTGGATTTTGATTATGGAGACGCGTGCGGTTTATCCCGGGTCTTTCGATCCGGTCACCAACGGCCATATTGATCTCATCCAACGAAGCGCCGCCCTCTTCGACAAGGTCATCGTCGCGATCCTCCGGAATACCGAGAAAACGCCTCTATTCACGGTCGAGGAACGCATCGAAATGCTCGAAGATTCAACGCGCGGTCTCAAGAACGTCTCGGTCACGTCGTTCGAAGGCCTGCTTGTGGACTATGCCGAGCGAATCGGGGTTTCCGTGATTGTCCGCGGCATCCGCGCCGTTTCCGATTACGAATACGAGCTTCAGATGGCCCTGATGAACCGCCGCCTCTCCAACAGGATTGAGACCGTGTTCATGCTGCCGGCGGAGTCGTATTCCTTCCTGAGCTCCAAACTGGTCAAGGAGATCGCCGGGCTCGGGGGCGCCATCACCGGATTCGTTCCTCCGGATGTCGAGCGGCGGGTCCGCCAGAAGTTCCAAACAGGAATTCGCCCCTGAAATCCGGACGGGACTGCGCCGTTGTCTGAATTCGCAGAGGGAGCGCGTCGAGTGTCGGATAATCCGCCGTCATGCCCCGTCCCGATGAATGCACGCAAATCATCGGGCGCGAATCCCGCGAACCAGATCATCCCCTCCGGCGTCCGCCGGCACCGGTATCTTATAACGGCGCTTTTCCTGGCCGTCATGGCGGCTGCTCTCTACTTTTTCATCGAGCGGGGGCCGTTCCAGGGCCGAGCCGACGCCGATCCCCGCGTTACGCCGCCGGCCGATGCGCCGCAGCAGCCGGAACTTCAACCGGTCTCGGGCAGCATTCAGCCGAACCGGACCATAACGGAGATATTGACGCAGCACGGCTTGTCGAGGGAAATGGCCGAAAGAATCGTCGATGCCACGCGCCCGGTTTATGATCTGGGCAGAATCCAGGCCGGTCGAACGTACTCCATCTGTTTTGCAGAGGGAAGCCGATTCCGCGACCTTCGCTATGCCATGGACGACGAACGATATCTGACGGTCTATCACGATGTCGCCAGGGACCGCCTCGTTCCGGTGATAAAGAATTTTCCCTTCGAAACACGAGTGGAATCGGTCTCCGCCGCGGTCGAGTCGTCTCTGTATGAATCGGTCCTCGGCATCGGCGAAAAGGACCAACTGGCCATTCTTCTCGCCGATATCTTCGGTTCCGATATCGATTTCCACACCGATGTTCAAAAGGGGGACTCGTTCCGGGTGTTGGTTCAGAAGAGGTATTTGGACGGGCGGTTCGCCAAATACGGGGATATTCTGGCCGCATCCTTCACCAATCAGCGGAAGGAGATCCTGGGATTCCGCTTCGAGGACGAAAACGGCAGACCCGCCTATTATGGGCCGGACGGCAAAGCTTTGAAAAAATCGTTTCTCAAATCTCCGCTGAAATACGCCCCGCTGCGCGTTACTTCCAGATTTTCCCTTGCCCGCTACCATCCCATACTGAAGATCGTGCGGCCGCATTTGGGAGTGGATTACGCGGCGCCGGCAGGCTCGCCGGTTCAGGCTGTCGCGGCCGGGGTCGTCCGGAAGGCCGGGCGCGAAGGAGCGAGCGGCAACATGGTCCGGATCCGCCACGCGGGCGGCTATGAGACGATGTACCTTCACCTTTCGCGCATCAGGGTGAAGAGCGGTGCGCGAGTAAGCCAGGGGGATATTATAGGCTATGTCGGAAGCAGCGGCCTTTCAACGGGACCGCATCTGGATTTCAGGGTATGGCGCTACGGCAAACCCGTCAATCCGGCTAAGATCATTTTCCCGCCGGGCCGGCCCGTGCCTCCTGCCGTGTTCAGCCGTTTCGCGGCCGTGCGGGACAGTTTAATGGCCCAACTCAAAACAGAATGACGGGCGGCGTATGAAAGAATGCATGGCGTTCGCGGGGCCGGTCCTGACGCGGCAGGCCGACAGGAGTGACCGCGAATGCGCGCCGGGACGACCGCATTTGTCGCTGGGCATTCATCAGGGGAGCTGGAGAACATGCGAAGAATATCATGGATACTGGGCGCGCTGGCGGCCGCTTGTTTTTTTGCAGCGCCGTCGCAAGGGGCCGACCTCACTTTTTTTATCGGAGGAGTCCATCCCGGATCGATCTCCGTCGACGACGTGAAACAATCCCTGGACAGCAGCGTTGTCTACGGCCTTCGCATCAATTCCGGGTGGACGCCCGTTTTAGGGCTGGAGCACACCCTGGCATTCAGCCCTGATTACCTGTTCCCCTCGGACCCAGGGGATATTCAAGACGCGAGAGGTTTTATCTATAACAGCAACCTTATCTTCAACTTTCCCGCAGGAAAGGTCGTCCCTTATCTCACTGCGGGAGTCGGTCTGATACACCAATACGGGGATCGGGACCTGCCGGTAGGCACGGAGTTCGCCTTCAATTACGGCGGCGGCCTTAAAGTGCCGCGCCTCAAGGGACCGTTAGGCCTGCGATTCGACGTCCGCGGCTATAGCGTCGGCGCCTTCTCCAACAAGCTGAACCTTCTGGAGGTTTCCGGAGGCGTTCTGCTGTCCCTTGGAAAATAGATGCGGGATCCTGGATGCTTATGGAGCGCCCTGCGTCCCGTGAATCACCATCCGCAATCCCGAATGGATCATGAAACTCTCGGTCATCGCGAACCCCATCGCCGGCGGCGGACGCGCGTATCGGCGAATTTGCCGCTATGTCTTGAACAGGCGCGTCGATGACTGGAATATCGAGATTCTAACGACGCGCGGCCGCGGCCACGCAGGCGTTCTGGCCGGGAATCTGATCGCGGATCCCCCCGATCTCCTGGCGGTTTGCGGAGGGGACGGGACGGTCAATGAAGTCGCGACCGCCGTTCCCTCGCCGCCCTTCCCGGTGGCGATTCTTCCGGCGGGCACCGCCAATGTGCTCGCAAGAGAACTGCGCCTGCCTTTGGATCCCATCGAGGCTTTGCGCATTGCCTTGAGAAGGACGGTGAAGCGGGTGGATCTGGGAATCCTGGATCCGGGCTCCAGGCGGCGGTTCCTTTTTGCGGCGGGCGTGGGCTTCGATGCCTACACGGCATCCCGGGTTCAGCCTCAGGTCAAGGCGAGATTCGGCATGGCGGCCTATGTCCCCGCCATTCTGCACTGTCTACGAAGTTACGCCTTCCCGGAGTTTCAAGTGGAGGCCGGGGGCCGGGTCTATACCGCGACAAGCTGTCTCGCTTCCAACACCCGAAGCTACGGAGGCGGACTTCTTTTAAGCCCCGACGCCGACATGTGCGACGGTGTTTTGGATGTCTTGGTCCTCGAGGGGCGGCGCCGCCTGGAACTGGCGCGTTTCCTCTTCCTCGCCTGGTGCGGGAAGGCCGAAAACCGCGTCTGGGTCCACAGGTTGCGGTCCGCGGAATTAAGGATGGAGGGTCCTCCGGATGTGCCTGTGCAGGCGGACGGGGAGCAGGCCGGCGGACTTCCCCTGCATATCCGTTTGGTCCCGGCCGTATTTCCGCTGGTTTTCCCCCCATAACCCCGCGCCTTGAGATCCCTATCGGTGATATCATTAGGAGGAATCCCTGAAGAATCTCGGGATTCGGATTTCAAAACTCGAACTCTTTTATGTTCCAAGTTGCGATCGTCGGACGACCCAATGTAGGCAAGTCGACTCTTTTCAACCGCCTGTGCGGTTCACGAAAGGCCATCGTCGGCGACGAACCGGGCATCACGCGCGACCGCATTTACGGCTCCGTGCGGTGGAACGGGCGAAGGATCGCTCTCCTTGACACCGGCGGCCTGATACCGCAGGTTCGCGACATCATTCCGGAAAAGATATTGAGCCAGGTCGAAACGGCTGTCGGCGAGTCGCAGCTGGTGCTGCTGGTAGTGGATGGAAGGGAAGGGATTACGCCATTGGATCAGCAGCTGCTGCCGAAGTTGCGGAGGACCGGGAAACCGATCTGGACGGTGGTCAACAAGATAGACGTACCCGAACTGGAGCCCTACGCTGCGCCGTTTCATGAATTAGGCACGGATGAGGTGTTCCCGGTCTCCGCGGAGCACGGGAGGGGGGTGGGTGAACTCCTCGATGCGATCGCCGCGAAGGCGGCCGATCATCCGGACGACGAAGAGGCCGAAACCATGCGGGAGATCCGCGTGGCGGTGGTGGGGCGGCCCAACGTCGGCAAGTCGTCGCTCGTGAACCGCCTCCTGGGATTTGAACGCTCCATTGTGACCGATGTGCCCGGGACCACGCGCGACGCGATCGACAGCGTCCTGGAAAGGGACGGGACGCGTTACCGCATCATCGATACGGCGGGCATCCGTCGGAAGGGTAAAACGGAAGGCCGGACGGAAAAGGTCAGCGTGGTGATGGCCAGAAAGAGCCTGGAGCGCGCCGACGTGGCGCTGCTCCTGCTCGACGCCAAGGAGGGAGTCACAAAGCTGGACGCAGCCATCGGGGGATTGGCGTCCCGATCCGGCTGCTCGGTCCTTGTCGTCCTCAACAAGTGGGATCTTGTGGAAAAGGACGCCCATACCCTGGAACGGTTTACCGACGACATCCGCCGCCGGATGAAATACCTTTCCTACGCACCGATCCTCACGGTGTCGGCGCTTTCGGGCCAGCGCGTGCCCAGGCTGCTGGACTGGATCGGCAAAGCCTACGAAGCCCGGCAGCTGCGGATTCCGACCGGAACGCTCAACAACATGTTCGTGCCGGAACTGGCGGAAAGATTCCCGGCGCGGTATCCGAATCAGACGCTGGGCATCCGCTACATCACGCAGGTGCGCTCCGGCCCTCCCACCTTCGTCCTTTTCAGGTCGGGACGGGATCGTTTGCATTTTTCCGCGGAGCGATATATCGTCAATCAGCTGCGGGAAAAGTTCGGCTTTTTCGCAGCACCGATACGGATCCGCCAGAGGTTGAAGCCGGGCAGAATTCAAAGATCCGGTGACTCGTCGCCATGAACAAGAACGACATCAGCAAAAGGGTCTATGACGCTCACGGGGGAATCTCTTACGCGGAAGCGCAGAAAATAGTAGACTTGATTTTCGACATTATAAAGAAGCGACTCGGCCGCGGGGAGAAGGTCCTGCTCAGCGGGTTCGGCTGCTTCCGTGTTCTGCGGCGCAGGGACAAAAAGGGAGTCAACCCTCAAACCGGCGAACCCCTTCTTATCCGCGGCAGGAATTCGGTCCGATTCAAGCCGTCGAAATACCTGAAATCGGTCTAAAAGGCCATGGAGCTCGAGCCCAGGAAGCTTTACTACAAGATCCGCGAGGTCTGCCGGATCGTTGGCGTGGAGGCGCATGTCCTGCGCTTCTGGGAAAAGGAGTTTCCCGCTCTCTCTCCGCCCAAGAGCAAGTCCGGCCACCGGACCTACAGGCCCAAAGACATCGAACTGCTCCTGGAAATCCGCAGACTCTTGTATGACGAAGGCTTCACGATCGCGGGGGCGCGCAAAAGACTTGGCGCGGGCCCGCGCGCCGACAAACCCGCGGATACGTCCCGCGGCGCTCCCCCCTCGCGAAAGCCGAAAGCGAAAAGGCCGCCCGCATCGGAACATCTGGGCAAGGTCAAGGCCGAGCTGGAGAACATATTGACTTTGCTGGACCGCGAATGATACTGTTGCGTTTGCGGTCGGGACGTAGCGCAGCCTGGTAGCGCACACGCTTGGGGTGCGTGTGGTCGGTGGTTCAAATCCACTCGTCCCGACCATTT
>CAYZTZ010000084.1:0-15029 GCA_964481255.1 uncultured Acidobacteriota bacterium
GACGACTCCACTCCCGGACCGAAATGACTTCCGAGGATATCGGTGAGCGTCTGGGCCCCCAGGGGACCTGTGTAAGCTTCATAAGTTTGCCAGGACGTCAGGAGCATGGAAGTTATCGTCTGTACAACCCTGGGGTCCGTGCCGAAAGTAAGGCGTATCCACTCCTCCGCGATTTCAGCCGGGCTCAGGTCCGGGTTCCACGCCAGCCGGCCGAAGCCGTAGAGGTTCGCCATCCCCATCGGGTGCCCCAGCCAATTGTCGTCCATGCCGACGTTGACCACGCCGACATGCCCGCCCATCGGGCGGCGGAAAGTCTTTCCCGCCAGAATGTCCTTGACGGGAGCGCCGGGGCCGTCCGCATGCATGTCGAAGTCCAGGATCTCCTTCCATGAAGGCATGAGAAAGCACATATGCTTCTGCTGGCCGAGATATTCCAGCATGACGGGCATCTCGACGGCGGCGTTGGTCTTTTGCAGACCTCCGAAAATGGGAGATACAGGCTCCCGCACCTGAAAGTCTATGGGGCCGTGCTTGATCTGAATGATCACATTATCGTCGAAGCGGCCGTCCAGGGGGTGGAAAATGTCGTAGGCCGCCCTGGCCCGGTCGTTTTTGGGATTGCGCCAATCGAGATGATGGTCATAGACAAAGGCCCGATAAAAGAGAATCCCGCCGTAAGGCTTGAGAGCGCGCGCGAGCATGTTGGCCGCGTCCGCCGGAGTGCGCCCGTAGGACGACGGGCCCGGGCGCCCTTCGGAATCGGCCTTGACGGTGAATCCGCCGAAGTCGGGGATGCGCCGGTAAATCTCCGCGACCCGCTTTTGCCACCAATCCATTACGCGGGGATCCAGAGGATCGTATGTCTCCAGACCGCCGCTTTTTTGCGGACTGCTCAAGTCAACGGAGACGCCGAGCCGGACACCCCACGGACGGAACGTATCGGCGACGCGGGCGAGCTGCGGGAGAAAATCATCCTGGATGATACGGGGATCGGCGTTGACGTTATTGATGGTGCATCCGTGGATGCCGATGGAAGCAAGCAGGCGGCCGTATTCGCCGGCGCGCGTCAGGTCGGCCCGGACGCCGCCGTTCTCAAAAAAAATGGAGGGCCCGCCGTATCCGCGCTCGATGGTTCCGTTCAGGTTGTCCCACTGGTTCACCCAGCGCACGGGGGCGTAGGGCTGTTGCACTTCGTCGATCGCGGAGATCTCCTCCCCGCGGGCGATCCGGCCGAGCAGGGCGAAAACGCCGTAAAGAACGCCGCGTTCGTTGGGAGACGCGATGATGAGACGGCGGAGTCCGCCGGCTCCCGCGCTCTTGATCCAGAATCCGTCCGCAGCCATCTCGGGAGGACCCAAAGACGGAATCGCAGCCTTGATGGAATCCGTCGTGCCCAAAAGAATCGCGCCTTCCTCCGGCAGAGCTCTTTCAGTTCTCGGGATTCTGCCGAGCATCCGTCGTATGCCCCGGATTATTTCGTCCCGGGCATTGAGCAGTACGGCGGAGTCTCCTAAGACAACGACGCTTGCGGGCAGAGATGCGTATTTTGCGCGCGTCTCACTCTCAAGAGGCGCGTACCGCAGCCACGCCTCCCTTCCCGTTTCCGCGCACGCCCGATCCAAGGCCGCATGAAACGGCAACATCCCGATCATCAAAATAGCGAGGCTCCTCATGGATGCACCTCTCTCCAGTCCCCATTATGCGTGAAATCACTGAAATCCGCGGCTAGAAAATAGCCTTGAGGATGAGGGCGACGGGAGCGAACACGAGAGCCGCGACCGCCGCGATGACGAGAATCGGGATCACAATGACAAGAAGAGGAATGCCGACGGCGGCGAAAAGAATCAGCAGGGGTATGCCGATCAGGATTCCGAGCAGGAGTTTGATCAGGCCGAATCCGATCTTGAAAGGAAGGATAACCAGGGCAAGGAGCACTTTCAGCATGAAAAGAACAATTCCCAGAAGGATAAGGCCACCGACAAGCAATCCAAGTTCCATTCTGTGTTTTCCTCCGTTTCCATTAATTTATACGAAGGGGCCTGCCGGGAAGTTCACGCAAAGCGCCGGGCCAACCGCTGCCATCGATATCTGCCGCATTTGCCGGCGGATGATTCTCCGCTTCCACGTGTCGGAAGGATATGAAAACGGGCATGTTTTGTTTCGAGTTTTTGAGATTTCGGTGTATACTGCTGCGCCGAATTTCGGCCGGACACTTTGCGGAAGCACCGGTCCGACTCAAAATTCGGCTCGGCGGAAAGAAGCGGGCAAGCGCACCGCGAGGCCCCGGCGGCGCCGGTCGCTGCAGGAGTAAACACATAGGAATATAATTAAAATTGATAACAATTTTAATTTCCATAAGGATTGGGCTTAAAGTGAATTAAGTATTGCATTTAAATAATTTACTAAATATTGAACTCTGGTTCCATGTAATGGATTTATCTATTCCTGAATGTTATCATATCTTTGATGGCAGCGGCAGTCACTGACTGTTCCAATGCATCGATCGGCTGTTGAAAGGCCATGGACGCGCGACCAAGGAGTTGAGCCAGAAATGGAATTGAGCCAGCAGGTGGGCAAAACGGATGGTTCCCTGATCTCGGAGGTCTTCGAGGTAAGCGGGGAAAAAATCCAGAACTGTTATCAATGCCAGAAATGTTCGGCGGGATGCCCGGTCAATTTCGCCATGGATATCCTCCCCAACCAGCTGTTCCGCCACATCCAGTACGGTCACAGGGACAGGGTGCTCTCATCCAAAACCATCTGGATCTGCGCTTCCTGCCACACCTGCAGCGTACGATGCCCCAACAGCATCGACATCGCCAAGGTCATGGATACTTTGAGAAGCATCTCGAACAAATCCGGGATCCCGGCCGGAGAAAAAAACATCTCCCTGTTCCATAAATTCTTCCTGGGGCTCACGAAATACACGGGCCGGACCTGGGAGCCCGGCATGGGACTTTACGTCCTGCAGACCGGACGCTTGGGAGGAATGATGGGATGGACGATAAAGATGTTCCAGCGAGGGAAAATCGGCCTTTTCCCGACTTTTAAGGGAGGAAGGCAGTTCAGAAAGCTTTTCCGCAAAGCGGGAAAAGGAGGCGCGCGATGAAGGAATTCTCCTATTTCCCGGGGTGCTCTCTTCACGGCACGTCCAGAGAATTTGACGAGTCCATCCGGGGCGTCCTGGACCTGCTGGGCATCAAAATCCACGAGCTCGAGGACTGGACCTGCTGCGGCGCGACGTCCGCCCACTCTCTGGATGAGGACCTGGCGATGGAAATGCCCGCCCGCAACCTCGCCATCGCCGAAAAAAGCGACCGGGACCTGCTGGTCCCCTGCGCGAGCTGTTACAGCCGCTTCAAGACGGCCGAGTACGAGGTGAAGGAGCACGGGAAGAAGGTCAGCTTCCCATATCAGGCGAAGGTTCCCATCCGCTTCGCCCTGGATTACCTGAGCGACAAACCGGTTCTGGAGGAGGTGAAGAAGAGGACGACGAAGCCGCTCACCGGGCTGAGGGCTGTCTGCTATTACGGATGTCTCCCCGTCCGGCCTCCCAAGATCACGGGCATCAAGGATTATGAAAACCCCATGCACATGGACCGGCTCGTGAAACAGCTGGGCGCCGAGGCGATCCAGTGGTCCTACAAGACCGACTGCTGCGGAGCCAGCCTGATGGTGACGCGCATCGACATCTTCAAGCAGCTCATCGGCAGGATCCTGTCGCGGGCGAAGGAAACGGGGGCGGACTGCATCGTGGTCGGCTGTTCCATGTGCCAGATGAATCTCGATACGCGCCAGGAGGACGTGGAAAAGGATCTGGGAAGGAAATTCGACCTGCCTATTCTTTATTATACCGAACTCATGGGAATGGCGATGGGGCACCGGGAAGTAAGGAAGTGGTTCAAGCGGCATTTCAAGGATCCTGTCCCCATGCTGAGTTCCAAGGGGCTTATGTAAAAAGGTTTCCCGTTTCCCGTTTCCGGTTTCCCGTTGGTCGAGCAGGCATCTGACGGGAAACGGAGAACGGGAAACCGGAAACGGAGGATTTGTATGACTGAAAAGGTTGGGGCCGTAATGGTCGTCGGCGGAGGGATCGCCGGGATCCAGGCGTCCCTGGATTTGGCCGAGTCCGGCTACTACGTTTACATGGTGGAAACTTCACCCGCCATCGGCGGCGTGATGGCTCAGCTCGATAAAACCTTCCCCACGAATGACTGCTCCATGTGCGTCATATCCCCCAAGCTGGTGGAAGCGGGCTGCAATCTGAACATCAACATTCTGACAGCCGCCGACGTGGAAGACATTTCGGGCGAACCGGGGAATTTCACCGTCCGCGTGCGCAGGCGCGCCCGGTTCGTGGACATCGCCAAATGCACGGGATGCGGAGACTGCGCCACGGTCTGCCCCATCGCCCGTCCCAACGAATTCAACGCCCTGCTCAACGAGCGCAAGGCCATTTACAAGAGATATCCGCAGGCGATACCGAACGCCTATGCCATCGAAAA
Organism: uncultured Acidobacteriota bacterium; assembly: GCA_964481255.1. Classification (GTDB taxonomy): domain Bacteria; phylum Acidobacteriota; class UBA6911; order UBA6911; family UBA6911; genus UBA6911. The sequence goes on from CAYZTZ010000084.1 coordinate 4,506, forward strand.
GCGCGGCGAAGCCCCCTGCCGTTACGCTTGCCCCATCGAGCAGCGCGCCATGGGCTACGTGGCCCTTATTCGCGAAAAGCGTTTCGCCGAGGCTTACCGGACCATTAAGGAAGACAATCCCTTCCCTTCCGTCTGCGGGCGCGTCTGCAATCACAAGTGCGAGGAGGCCTGCACACGCGGCGAAAACGGGCATGAAGCGGTCAACATCATGCATTTGAAGCGCTTTGTGGCCGACTGGGCCTTCGCGCACCCCGAGGAGATCCAGAAGGCTTACGCGGCCGGCATTCAGAAGTCCCCCGATACAACCGGGCTGGGCAAAAAAGTCGCCGTCATCGGCGCGGGGCCCGCCGGCCTGACGGCGGCCAATGACTTGATCGCCAAAAACTTCAGCGTCACGGTATTTGAGGCGCTGCCCGTGGCAGGCGGGATGATGCGCGTGGGCATCCCCGAATACCGCCTGCCGTACGACCTGCTCCAGAAGGAAGTGGACGAGATAGTTTCCAGGGGCGTCGATCTTAGGCTGAACACACGGGTGGATGACGCCGTCGCTTTGCTGGGCGAGTATGACGCGGTCTTCGTCGCGACCGGAGCCCACGTCGGCCTCAAGACATCGATCCCCGGCAACGATCTGCCAAACGTCCATGTCGCCACCGATTTCCTGCGCGAAGTGAGCCTGAGGAACGCGTCCGGCAAACCGCCCGACGTCCGGGGCAAGCGCGTCCTGGTCCTGGGCGGCGGCAACGTCGCCGTCGACGCAGCCATGTCCGCCGTGCGCCTCGGCGCGGGCTGGGTCGGCATGACGTGTCTTGAGGGCGAAGGGAAGATGCTGGCCCATGACTGGGAAGTCCGTGATTGCCGTGAAGAAGGGATCGAAGTGATGCCCGGCAGGAACTTCCTGGAAATCACGAACAGGGAAGGCAAAGTCACCGGCGTGCGCACCGTCAACGTGGATTTCCGCGGCTTCATCGACGGCAGGCCGGACCTGGATGTGATCGCCGGGACGGAAACGGTTATTCCTTGCGATATCGTCATCTACGCCATCAGCCAGAGACCGGACCTCGCCCCCTTGAAGGACAATGTGGAGACATCCCGAGGCCGCGTGGTCGTAAACAAAGACAGTCTCGCCACCAGCGTCCCGGGCATTTTCGCCGGCGGCGACGCGGTTACGGGCACCACCTGGGTTGTCGAAGCCATCGACGCGGGTCACAGGGCGGCGCGCGGGATCGAGGCGTATCTGAAGGATGAAAACGCGAGAGCGTGGCCTCCCGCCGTGTCCGTCGTTGAAAGACTTCCTGAAGCCAAGATCGATCCTGAACAGAAGGAACGGCTGATGGAGGTTTCGTCGCAGGCCCCCCGTTTTGAACCTGCCAAGCGCAGCGCCGAGGAGCGCAAGCGCGATTTCAACGAAGTCGAATTCGCGCTGACCGAAGACGAGGTCGTGGAAGCCGCCAAACGGTGCCTCGAGTGCGGCATCTGCTCGGAGTGCCTGCAGTGCGTCTATGCCTGCCGGGCCGGCGCCATCAACCACGACGACCGCGACCGGGTGCTCGAACTGAAAGTGGGCGCCGTGATCCTCACCCCGGGCTTCAAGACGGTGGACGGCAATATCCGTCCGGAGCTGGGCTACGGGCAATACGCCAATGTCGTCACCAGCCTGGAGTTCGAACGCATTTTGAGCGCGAGCGGCCCCTTCGCGGGCGTGGTGCAGCGCCGATCCGACGGGAAACATCCGAAGAAGATCGCCTTCATCCAGTGTGTGGGAAGCCGCGACGCCTCCTGCGGCCGCGATTACTGTTCTTCCGTCTGCTGCATGTACGCCACCAAGGAAGCCATCATCGCCAAGGAACATGACAACGCCATCGAGCCCACCATTTTCTACATGGACGTGCGCGCTTTCGGCAAGAATTTCGAAACCTACTACGAAAGGGCGAAGTCCGAATACGGCGTGCGCTATATCAAGTGCGCGGTTTCAAGGGTGCGCGAGGATTTCAACACCAAGAACCTCCTGATCACCTACATCGACGAGGCGGGAAAGATCGTTGAAGAAGAATTCGAGATGGTGGTCCTTTCCGTGGGCCTTGAACCGGCCGGGCACACCGTCGAGATGGCCAAGCGGCTCGGCGTGGAGGTGGACAAGTATGGTTTTGCCGCCACCAGGCCTTTCGACCCTCATGCGACATCCAAAGAGGGCGTCTATGTCTGCGGCGTTTACCAGGGCCCCAAGGATATCCCCGAAACCGTCGCGCAGGCCAGCGGGGCCGTTGCCGACGCCATGGCTCCTCTTGCCCTGGCTCGAGGGACGATGATCGTCAAGAAGGAATATCCCCCGGAAATCGAGGTCAAGGATGAGGAGCCCCGCATCGGCGTGTTCGTCTGCAACTGCGGGATCAACATCGGCGGAGTCGTCAATGTCCCCAAAGTGAGGGACTACGCGAGAACGCTGCCCAATGTCGTCCATGTCGAGGACAACCTCTACACCTGTTCCCAGGACACTCAGGCCAAAATCAAAGACGCCATCAGGGAGCACCGTCTGAACCGGGTCATCGTGGCCTCCTGTTCCCCCCGCACCCATGAGCCGATGTTCCGGGAAACCGTGCGCCAGGCCGGATTGAATAAGTACCTGTTCGAGATGGCGAACATCCGGGACCAGTGCTCCTGGGTCCACATGAAGCAAAAGGACGACGCGACCGAGAAAGCGGAAGACCTCGTGCGGATGGCGGTGGCCAACGCGCGGCTGATCCAGCCTCTCGGCGAGACCGCTTTGCCGGTGATCCCCAAGGCCGTCGTCATCGGAGGGGGCATCGCCGGCATGACGTCCGCGCTGAAGATCGCCGATCAGGGCTATGAAGTCTATCTTCTCGAAAAGGAGGACAGGCTGGGAGGCAACCTCTGGAACCTGCATTACACGCTCGACGGCCAGGACGTCCGCGCCCTGCTTGAAAACACCATCCGCCGCGTCAACACCCACCCGCTCATCCATGTGCTGATGAACGCGCGAGTCGTGGACTCCTCAGGTTCCAAGGGCAATTTCACGACCGGCGTCAAAGCCGGGTTGAACGGGGATTATCAGAAAATCCAGCACGGCGTCGTGGTCCTTGCCACCGGCGCCCGCGAATACAAGCCGAAAGAATTCCTTTACGGGCAGGATCCGAGGATCGTGACCCAGCTCGAATTGGAGGACAGGATCGTCCACTCGCCCTCCGAAATCGCCAAGGCTGAACGGTTCGTGATGATTCAGTGCGTGGGATCCAGGAATAAGGAGCGCCCGAACTGCAGCAGGACCTGCTGCGCCACCGCGGTCAAGAACGCCCTGAAGATCAAGGAACTGAATCCCGGCGCCGAGGTCACGATTCTCTACCGCGACGTGCGCACATACGGGCTGGCCGAGCCCTATTACGCCAAAGCACGCGAAAAGGGCATCCTGTTTGTGCGCTATGAGCCCGAGGATGAACCGGAAGTCCGGAAAGACGGGGAAAAGCTCACGGTTTCCTTCCTCGATAAAGTCATCCGGGAAAGGATCGACGTGACGCCGGACCTTCTGGTTCTTTCGGCCGCGACGCTTCCGAGGGACAACGAGGATGTCGCCGCGGTTTTGAAGCTTCCGCGCACGCTGGAGGGATTTTTCCTGGAAGCCCACATGAAACTGCGGCCCGTGGACTTCCCGACGGACGGCATGTACCTTGCGGGCGGCGCCCACGGCCCCAAACTGATCCCCGAAGCGATATCCCAGGCGAGCGCCGCGGCGGCCCGCGCGTGCACAATCCTGTCCAAGGAAAAGATGATGGTCGGCGGGATCGTCGCCGTGGTGGACGGCGAGCGCTGCGCGGCCTGCCTGACCTGTGTGCGCGTATGTCCCTATGAAGTGCCGGTCATCAACATCGAGGGGGCCGCGGAAATCGATCTGGCGAAATGCAAGGGGTGCGGGAGCTGCGCGGCAGAGTGCCCGGCCCGGGCCATCGATCTGATGCATTATAGAGACCCGCAGCTGTGGGAAAAGGCGAAAGCCCTGGCGATCGCCGAAGGCGCCGCCTGAGAATACAAATGAGAGTTCGGCTCTTCGGACCGCTCCGATGCGGGGGCGTATATCCGCCCGACAGTCCGGAAGAGCCGGCCTCGCAAAGGAAATACGGAGACGGCAATGGAAGCGGTAGAAGAAAAGGTTCAGGGGAATGCGAGCCCGTCCGGATTTGAGCCGGATATCGTGGCTTTCTGCTGTGAGTATTGAGCCTACAGCGCAGCGGACCTGGCAGGTTCGATGAGGCTGAGCTATCCGACGAACATCAAGATCGTGAGGGTTCCGTGCACGGGGAGAGTGGACGTCCTCACGATGCTGAAGGCTTTTGAAGCCGGGGCGGACGGCGTCTATATCGCGGGATGCCTCGAGGGAGAATGCCATTTTCTGAAGGGCAACCTCAGGGCCAGGAAGAGAGTGATGTACCTGAAGCAGTTGCTGGCGGAAGTGGGCATAGAGCCGGAGAGGGCCGAGATGTACAACCTCAGTTCCGCTCAGGGACAGAGGTTCGCCCTGATCGCCCAGGAAATGACGGATAAAATCCGGGCCCTGGGCCCCAGCCCGATTAAAAAAGCCAGGGACGCATTCAAAGCATAAAATCGAGTTCCCGGTTTCCGGTTCAAAACCCCCATATTGGAACCTGGGAACCGGGGACGCTGATTTGGGAGGATCGCAATGATAGTGGGAAACAGGAAACCGCTGGCTGAAATCCTGGAGATGGTCAGGCCCTATAGGAAGATACTGATCCTGGGCTGCCGGGAGTGCATCACCGTATGTGCGGCCGGCGGGGAACGCGAAGTGGCGGTGCTGGCCTCGGAACTGAAGCTTTCGCGCGCCAAGGACGGCCAGGAGATCGAAATAAAGGAATTCACGCTCGAACGGCAGTGCGACTACGAATACATCGACCAGATAAAGCCGTTCGTGGACGACTACGAGGCGATCGTCTCCATGGCTTGCGGGGCCGGTATCCAGTACACGGCGGAACGGTTTCCAAAAAAGATCGTGCTCCCCGCGATCAATACCACATTTCTTGGGGTGACCCTGGAGCAGGGGTTGTGGAGCGAGCGGTGTCAGGGGTGCGGCGAGTGCATCCTGCATCTGACGGGCGGAGTCTGCCCTGTCGCGCGCTGCGCCAAGAGCCTTTTCAACGGCCCCTGCGGCGGTTCCTCCGACGGCAAGTGCGAGGTGAACAAGGAGACCAACTGCGCCTGGCAGCTTATCATCGACCGCCTGAAGGAACTGGGGCAGCTGGACCGTTACGAGGAAATCATCCCCGTCAAGGACTGGTCCGCCGCGCGAGACGGCGGACCGAGGACACGCGTGAGAGAGGATCTGAGGCTTTCATAAAAAATTTGCGACCGGCGATTGACGATTTGCAGAAGCGGCTCAATCGTAAACAGCCAAGGGAGGATTGGGACGGTGAAGACGAAATCGAACATCGAGCGTCTATTGGAACAGGGGAAATTCGTGGTGACATCGGAATGCGGCCCGCCGCGGGGGGCGGATCCCGAGGTCATCCGCAAGAAAGGGAGTCTGCTCAAGGGCGTGGTGGACGCGGTCAACGTCACCGACAACCAGACCTCCATCGTGAGGATGAGTTCCCTTGCCTCGTGCCTGATCCTTAAGGAAATGGGCTTCGATCCCATCTGGCAGCTGGTGTGCCGCGACCGGAACCGGATCGCGATCCAGAGCGACATCCTGGGAGCGGCGGCGCTCGGCATTAACAACATCCTGTGCCTTTCGGGCGACCACCAGAGCTTCGGCGACCACGCCAAGGCGAAAAACGTCTACGACATCGATTCCATCCAGCTGATCCAAACGGTCAAGACGCTGCGGGACGAGGGGAAGTTTCTCAGCGGAGAGGAAGTCAAGGGGAAGCCGAATCTCTTTATCGGCGCCGCGGAAAACCCTTTCGGCGATCCTTTCGAGATCCGGGCCATCCGCCTGGGCAAAAAAGTGAAGGCGGGCTGCGACTTCATCCAGACCCAGGGCATTTACAATATCGAGAAATTCTCAAAGTGGATGGAAATGGTGCGCGACCGGGGTCTGCACGAGAAGTGCGCCATTCTGGCCGGGGTGATTCCGCTGAAGTCGGCGGGCATGGCGAATCACATGAAAAAGAATGTCCCCGGAATGGACGTGCCCGATTCGCTGATGGAGCGCCTGAAAGGCGTCCCCAAGGAGAAGCAGGCGGAAGAAGGGATCAAGATCTGCGTGGAGATGATCCGGCAGCTCAAGGAGATCCCGGGCGTGCGCGGCGTGCACATCATGGCCATCGAGTGGGAACAGAAAGTGCCCGAAATCGCCGAAGCCGCCGGCCTGCTGCCCCGCCCGTAGCCCGGGAATTCTCCGAAGTTCAAATGGCGGCGCACGCCGGTTTCTGTTGTAAAACTCCTATTGCCTTTTATCGCATCCAAAGGATAGATTTGGGGCGGGGGGCTTGCTCCCGCCCTGTTTTACGGCAGGCCGCTGCCGCAGGTGAACGCCGGCCCGAGGCGCAGGCAGGATTCGATGCTTGCTTTATTGAGGCTTTTCCGCTTCCTGAGGAATTCCGCGGGCGCTCTCGTCCTGTCCTTCCTCCTGCTGGTGACCTCCACGGGACTGGGGCTGATTCAGCCGCGCCTGATCGAATACGCCATCGATAACGGCATCCGCGCCGGCGTCGCGTCCGCCGTCGTCTGGGGGGCCGCGGGAATCGTCCTCACGGCCCTGCTGGCCGCGGCGCTCAACCTCGCGTCCGGGTACACCCTGATCACTTCCTCGCAAAAAATGGGCTACGACATGCGCAATGCCCTGTACCGCAAGGTCCTGAGTTTCTCCTTCGAGAACCTGGACCGCTGGCGCACGGGCGAGCTGATGGTACGCCTGAACTCGGACGTCAACACGGTGCGCATGTTCGTGCGCATGGGCGTTTTCAGCATCGTGCAGTCCGTCCTCATGATCCTCGGCGCCGTCGTCGCCATGTACCTCACCGATCCGGGGCTGGCCGGCATTATGGCCGTATTCATGCCCCTGACCCTGGTCTTTTTCTTCGGCATCGCGACCTTCATACGCCCTCTTTTCATGAAAACCAGGGTCGCGCTGGACGAGCTGAACAACACGCTCCAGGAAAACCTGGCGGGCGCCAAGATCGTCCGAGCTTTCGCCCGCCAGGCGCAGGAGGTGGAGAAGTTCGGCGTGCGCAATACCAACCTCTTGAATATCAGCCTGAACGTGGGCTACAAGCTGTCCCTGTTTTTTCCCCTGTTTTTTCTCATTGCCCAGCTGGCGACCCTGATCGTCCTGTGGTCGGGCGGCGTGACACTCCTCGAACAGGCCGCTGCCGCCGCCGGCGGGAACCTGACGCTGGGAAAGCTCGTCGCGTTCAACAACTACGCCTCGATGGCCATGTTCCCCCTGCTGATGCTGGGCATGGTGCTGAATTTCATCAGCATGGCCATGGCGTCGGCGGTCCGCCTCGACGCCCTGCTGCAGGAAAAGCCGGCGATCGAGGAAAGGCCCGGCGCCCTTCTCCTCCCTTCCCTGAAAGGGAAGATTGAATTCCGGAATGTCTCCTTCCGTTACGGGCAGGGGGAAAGAGCTCTATGCGGCATCAACCTCGTGATCCAGCCCGGGGAAAAAGTCGGCGTCATCGGCACCACGGGAGCGGGCAAATCCACCCTGATGAACCTGATCCCGAGGTTTTACGACCCCGAGGAGGGGAGCGTCCTCCTGGACGACGTGGACGTGCGGGATCTCTCCTTCGACACGCTGCGCAGGCGCGTGGCGATGGTGCTTCAGGAAACGGTTCTTTTCAGCGGAACGATCCGGGACAACGTGGCGTTCGGCGCTCCCGCCGCCGGCCCTTCCGAGCTGGAACGCGCCGCGCGGATCGCCTGCGCTCTCGAATTCATCGGCGACAAGCCCGAGGGATGGCTTGCGTCCGTGGGGGAGCGCGGCGCCGGCCTTTCGGGAGGCCAGCGGCAGCGCGTGGCCATCGCGAGGGCCATTGCCGCGCGGCCGGACGTCATCATCCTGGACGACGTGACTTCCTCGCTGGACGCCGCCACGGAAAGCCGCATCGTCGAAGGGCTCTACCGGGAATTCCAGGGCCGCACGACCATCATCATCAGCCAGAAGATCAACACCATCCGTCGTGCCGACAGGATCGTCGTCATGGAAGACGGACGCATCATCGCGACGGGAACTCATGAGGAGCTGCTGGAAACCGATCCGACCTACCGCACCATCTTCGAAACCCAATCCATGGCGGCCCCCGCCTTCGGGAGGATCCCCGCATGAGCAGCCCGAGACATCCGGCCCGCCCGGCGTTCGGAACTCCCCCGGGGGAAGGGATTGCGCGGCCTCCCCGCCGCGGCCCCATGATGGGACCTCCCCGCATCGAGGCTCCCAAGGATTACGTCCGGACCCTCCGTCGGCTGCTGCGGTATTTCGGAGCGAATAAGACTCTCATCCTCGCCTCGACCCTGTTCATAGCCGCGGGCACGATCCTGAGGACGCTCGGGCCCGCCCTCATCGGCAACGCCATCAAATACGACCTGGAGCTGTCCAAGAATCTCCCCGATTTCATCGACCGCATGAAGATCGTGTTGGCGACCATTCTCGGCGCGTGGATGGCGGAAGCCGCATCCGGCGTTTTAATGACGCGCCTGGCCAACAATATCGTCTACAGGATGCGCGCGGATTCCTTCGCCCACATCCAGACCCTTTCCATGGGATCGTTCGACAAACGCGGGATCGGCGACTTCATCAGCCGCATGACCAACGACGTGGAAATGGTCTTCAACGCCATGAACAACGGTTTCTCAAGCCTTGTCGGCGGGCTGCTATCCATGGGGACCGTCCTGATCGCCATGTTCGTGCTTTCCGTCCCGCTCTCGTTCGTGGTCCTTGCGGTCGTGCCCGTCCTGGCGGTTCTGACCGCCGTTATCGGCAAGAAGATCCGCGGGGCGTTCCGGAAAAACCAGGAATGGGTCGGCCGCCTGACTTCGAGCATCGAAGAGTCGGTATCCGGGATCAAAGTCACCCAGGCATTCCGTCGCGAGGAGGCCGAATTCGCCAAGTTTGAGAAGGTGAACAACGCCAGCCAGCGGGCGGGCGTGCAGGCGGAACTGATTTCCTATGCGTTCATGCCCCTGATGAACATCATGACATCCCTGACGCTCGGACTCATCGTCGGCATCGGCGGCTACATGGCCCTGGACAAAACGGGCGCGCAGGCGGCCGGCGGGGTCTCCATCGGCCTGCTCACAGCCTTCATCCTGTATTCCCAGCGCTTCTTCGAACCCCTGCGCCAGATCACGCAGGTCTACAACATGCTTCAATCGGCCCTCGCGGGCGCGGAGCGCCTTTTCGAGATGATGGACATGAAGCCCGAGGTGGTGGAGAAGCCGGACGCCGTTCCCTTGAGCGACATCCAGGGCGCCGTTGAATTCCACAACGTCAGCTTCGCCTACGAGGAGGGCAAAACCGTCCTCGAGGATATCGCCTTCCGCACGCGGCCGGGCCAGGTCGTCGCCATCGTCGGGCCCACGGGCGCGGGAAAGACGACGCTGATCAACCTTCTGTGCCGCTTCTATGACGTCCGCGAGGGCCGCATCGCGATCGACGGAATCGACATCAGGGATTTGCGAATCAACGACCTGCGCACCCGCCTGGGGGTCGTCCTGCAGGAGCCTTTTTTCTTCGCCGCGACCATCCGCGAAAACCTTCTCTACGCGCGGCCCGACGCGACCGAAGAGCAGATGATAGCCGCGGCCAAAACCGCGAACGCCCACTCCTTCATCTCGCGTCTGCCGCACGGCTATGACACCCGGCTCACCGAACGCGGCAATAACCTCTCGCAGGGGGAACGCCAGCTGCTCGGAATAGCCCGTGCCATCCTCGCCGACCCCCGCATCCTGATCCTCGATGAAGCCACTTCCAGCGTGGACAGCCTGACGGAATCCCACATCCAGGAAGGCCTCATCCGCCTTATGAAGGGGCGCACCAGCTTTATCATCGCCCACCGTCTTTCCACGGTGCGCAACGCAGACCAGGTCCTGGTCCTCCACAACCGCAGGATCGTGGAGTCCGGCACACACGAGGAGCTGATGCGCCGGCCCGACGGTTTTTACGCGAGGCTTTACGGGATGCAGGAACAGAAGCCGGAAATCCTCGAATCCGATTTCGCGGCCGAGGAGGTTTGAACACTGCAAAATCGGTACTGCAGAGAAAAAGCTCTCTGCCGTCTTGGAAGGACTATGGCCGTTAAGCGCCCCTCCTGTGCGCACGGCTATCCGAAGCCGTGCGTTCCCCTAATTGTATTTTGTGTGAGCACGGCTCTCCAGAGCCGTGCGTTCTCCTGTCTCCAAGGGCCCCGAATGGGTCCGGTAACGCTTCCGCAGATGAGCTTTTTGTGAGCACGGCTCTCCAGAGCCGTGCGCCTGCCTATTGTTCAGACAGACGGACGGGTCTGGAGACCCGTCCGCACACACTTCCCCTTCTTTCGTGAGCACGGCTCTCCAGAGCCG
>CAYZTZ010000085.1:0-14873 GCA_964481255.1 uncultured Acidobacteriota bacterium
TCTGCCGGGCGAACTCGACGGCAGGGGCGTCGTTCCATGATTGAGAATCATTAATGATGGATCATGCCGCAATTCGTGTGCGGACGGGTCTCCCTAATTCGTGTGCGGACGGGTCTCCAGACCCGTCCGTCTGTCTGAACATATCCTCCGCGGATCAGGCAGACGCACGGCTCTGGAGAGCCGTGCTCACAAAAATTAAGGCCTGCCGTGAAGTATCCGGCTGTTTGTAATGCATCGGACGAATCTCCGGTGACGAAGGAAAAGAGCCGGTTGTTTATTTGGATTCGTCATGCGTTTTTTCCAGTTCTTCATTCAACCTCTTGTAAGCTTCCCTGCGCGAGATGCCTCTTTGCCTGGCCACAGACCTGAGCGCTTCGTTGCGCGAAAGGCCGGTCCTTAAGATTTCCTCATGGAGATGCTGTTTCAGGGACGCGGGCGGCGCCGGCGAGGGAGCTTTCGGGCTCCCCTTCTCGACAACGACTGTGATTTCCCCCTGGATTCGCGGGCGGGCCTCAAGAATCCGGATGAGTTCCGGGAAAGCGCCTTCGAGAAACTCTTCGTGTAATTTGGTCAGCTCGCGGACGACGCAGGCGCGGCGGTCTCCCAGAACGGAGGCCATATCCTGCAGGGACGCCAGGAGGCGATGCGGCGCCTCGAACAGTATCAGGGTTGCGGGGATGACGGCCAGTTCCTCGAGCCTTCGTTTTCGCTGGGAGGCGCGTGAAGGGAGAAAACCCGCGAAAAAAAAGCTTTCGGCAGGGAAGCCCGAACCTACAAGGGCCGCGACGGGGGCGGAAGGCCCCGGGACCGGGATCACCCGGATCCCTTCCCGGCGGCAGGCGGACACCAGCTCATATCCCGGGTCGGAGATCAGGGGTGTGCCGGAATCGCTCACGAGAGCGATGTTCTTCCCCTCCCGCAGCAGAGCGAGCAAATGCGGCGTGCGGCGCGATTCATTGAACTGGTGATAGCTTTCCCGCGGTGTTCCGACGGCGTAACGTTGGAGAAGCCGGGCGGTATGGCGTGTGTCCTCGCAGGCGATCAGGTCCGCCTCCTTCAATATGCGAAGAGCCCGGAGGGTTATGTCCTCCAGATTTCCGATGGGTGTCGCGACGAGATAAAGCGTCCCTGAAGCCATAAGCAGGTTGCGAAGGGCGAAGCACAGACGATGCATGGAGAGCAACGATCGGGTCGTCGCCTCGGCTTCGGCGATATGAAAAAAGCGAATCACTCTCCGCTTGAATCCGGAAACCGGCGGCCGCCCTGCTCTCTAGTCTATGATTCGCCCTTCGGCATTCGTCGTTCCTTTCATGGCCTGAATCATCTCGCGCACGGCGCGGTCCATCCCGACAAGCACGGCGCGCGCGATAATGTTATGCCCGATGTTGAGTTCCTCGATTTCCGCAATGGCGGAGACGGGCCGCACGTTGCGATACGTCAGCCCGTGTCCGGCAAGTATTTTCATTCCTTTCTTCCGGCCCCGCTCGGACGCCTGGACAATGGCCGTCAGTTCGCGTCGGAATGCGGGCCCCGCAAGGTCGGGGCTCCGGTAGGTCGCCTCGGAATAGGCGCGGGTGTTCAGTTCGATCATGGGAGCCCCGGAATCCGCCGCCGCATCGACCTGTTCCGGATCGGGATCGATGAACAGGCTTACCGCAACGCCGCCTTTTGTCAGCTGCCCGACGGCGGCCGAAACCTGTTTCATGTTTTCCAGGAGGTTTAAACCCCCTTCCGTTGTGATTTCGTTTTCTCTTTCCGGAACAAGGGTCACCTGATCCGGGCGAAGGTCGAACGCGATGCGCACCATTTCAGCCGTCGGCGCCATCTCCATATTCAGGCGGGTTACCACCGTTTCGCGCAACCGGCGCACGTCGCCGTCCTGGATGTGCCTGCGGTCCCCGCGAAGATGAACGGTAATGCCGTCCGCGCCGGCAAGTTCCGCCAGAACAGCCGCGGCGACGGGATCCGGTTCCAAAGCCTGCCTGGCCTGGCGGATGGTCGCGACATGATCGATATTGACTCCCAGCCTCGTCATAATCCCCCCTTGAAGTGACGAATGAAAGCCGCGGGCGCCGCAATTGCTCTAAGGCATACCGCCGCCTCAGGCGGCGCGGCTCGAAAAAGCTCGGCCGATACGGCGTAAGCTGCCGCTTCGGGAAGCCCTGAACGGAGCTTCTTCGGAAATCCCGGGGTGGAGCTGCGCCGTATGCGGCTCACCCCGGGGCAAGGGATGAGTCTCGTTTCAACCTTATAAGGATTGCAACCGGACTCAACCCTTTCGAGATCGGCCGAATCATTGCACCCGTTCCCAGGGCTATCCGCAAAAAGCGCGGCCAACCCTGTCCAGCCGCCCCCATCGTTGGGGCTGCCTGAAACCGCCTGCTCTGCGGGCGGAGTTTTCATCTTTCCGGCTGCGACGAGCGCAAGCCATCCTCTTTCAATGATGCGATGCGCCCGACAGGCGGGAGCGACCTCTGTCTCAACGCATCATCCGCGCATCGTCGTTCGCAAATAGGCGTTCAGGCGCTCCATGCGTCCCAGAGTGCGCGTACGCCCCAGAGCCTGCATGATCTCAAACAGGCCCGGCGCCACTCCCTGGCCGGTGAGCCCGACACGAAGCGCGTTGATGAGAAGACCCGCCTTCACGCCATTTTCCTGGGCGAACCGGCGCAGAATGTCCTCGGTCGATTGAAGCGTGAAGGCGTCGTCCTTCCTGTACTCTTCGAGCAGGGCCGGCACCAACTCCTTGAGTTTCGGGTCGGACAGGTACTTGTCCGCCGCAGCCGGGTCATAGCTGAAATCGTCCGTGAAAAAGGCCCGGAAAGGACCGCTGAAATCGCTTAATCTCCTGGCCCTGGTCCTCAAAAGCTCCAGCGCGGCGTCCATGGACTCCGTCGAACGCGCAGGCGCTTCATACCCCGGGACCCCGCGGCATTTCAATTCACGGATAACCATAGTCCGCAGAGTTTCCATTGGGGTCCTGCGGATATACTGATTGTTGAACCAGTCGAGCTTATCCAGGCCGAAGACGGCGTTCGCTTTTCCGACGCCATCGAGGGAAAACAGATCCGTCAGTTCCCGACGCGAGAGTATTTCGCGGTCGTCGCCGGGCGACCACCCGAGGAGCGCCAGAAAATTGAAGAACGCGTCCGGGAGATAGCCCATTTCCGCGTAAGCCATCACGGAGGTCGCGCCGTGACGCTTCGAAAGCCTCTGTTTGTCGGGTCCGAGGATCAGGGGGAGATGCGCGAACTCCGGCAGAGATTTTCCGGCGGCGCGATAGATCAGGATCTGCTTCGGCGTATTGGAAATATGATCCGCGCCGCGGATGACGTGCGTGATCTCCATGTCCAGGTCGTCGACGACGACACCCAGATGGTACGTCGGAATCCCGTCGGATCTCAGCAGCACGAAATCTTCCAGGGCCGCGTTATCGACTTCGATCCTGCCGAAGACGTGATCCGAAAAGGAGGTCTTGTCTCCAGGGACTCGGAAACGTATGGCGCAGGGTTCCCCGGCCGCGGCCCGCCTTTCGGCCTCCCGGCGAGGGAGAGAGGCGCAGATATGGTTCCGCTCGGCCGGCCGGCCCTTCCCCGGAGGCTCTTCCTTGTCGGCCGACCCTTCCGCGGCTGCGCAGAAGCAGCGATAGGCGCAGCCTTTTGCCAGAAGGCCGGCGGCGAAATCGCGATAGCGGTCGAGCCGCTGGGATTGAAAGTACGGCCCCTCGTCCCAGTTCAACCCGAGCCATCGCATTCCATGAAGGATTCCCTCAACCATTTCATGCGACGAGCGGGCGAAATCGGTGTCCTCGATGCGCAGGATGAACTTCCCCCCGTGATGGCGGGCGAACAGCCAGTTGAACAAAGCGGTTCGGGCTCCGCCCACGTGCAGGTACCCTGTCGGGCTGGGTGCGAAGCGTACGCGGACCTGCGGACTCATGGACTTCCTCGAAATTCAAATGAAGTTTAAGCTTACCATCACCGGAGGTTGAGATAAACAGCCAAGGCCGCGTCAGGCCGGCGGACGTGTTGGAATGCGCTGCAAAAACCGACCTGATCATTCCGCCGGCATTCCTTCGGCCCGTCGGCCTGCCGTGTCGCTCCATCGCGACACGCTTTTTCCCTGTTGGATTTTAGAGCGAGAATTGGTTACTATGAACTCCCGGTTTGCGGCGCGCCGCCGAAAAGGATTCGCGGAGAGGTGCTGGAGTGGCCGAACAGGGCTGCCTGCTAAGCAGTTACACTGGCAAAACCGGTGTCGGGGGTTCGAATCCCCCCCTCTCCGCCAGTTCCCGACAGCGAGAACGTCTCCCCGGCGGCTGTTCGATAGGATTTGTGTTTTTCCCGCTCGGACGTTGACATCCGCCGTCGCGAGCCGAAGTCTTTACACGCTTTCACCGGAACAATCAAAAAATCGGACGGTCGAATGGCGGGAAACAGGGACAGGCGCCGCCTGCCGGCGCTTCTTCGCAGGTTCCGCTTTCGGCGATCGATGGCCCGCGGCCCGTCTGTTCGTAGAACCTGTTTCCCAGTGGCCCCGCAAACCTTCCTGATCCCGCCCGGTCCCCGGCTTTTGGGCCTTTCGGCGTTTGTTTTTCGCGCCCGGGATCCATTCGCGAGGATCCATAAAAGCACGCATCATTCCACCGGCAGTCCTGCCGGGCCGCTGCGTCTGCCGCGGATAGGGACTCCCATATCGCGGAGCTGACTTCTATAGATATCCCTCAAGGATGAAAAATAGCCGTGATAGCGCTCCACCTTGTAATCCGGGAATGTCCAGGGGAAGGGTCGCCAGCGACCCTGTTCAAAATGGAGCGTGACCTCGGCATAGATCCCCTCGGAGAGAAGGATCCTGTGGAAGTAATTCTTGGTGGACGCGAGGACGATCTTGGATTGCTCCAGATACCCCGGATCCAGATTGACCGGGCGCCGCAGAGCCGGGCATCGCGACGCCAAGAAGGACTCCAGCTCGTTGGTTCGGATCTTGATCCCGCCGATTTCGGCCGGATCGATCAGGTCCGCAAAGCTGAGGAAGTAGCGGCGGAGGGGACTCCCCATCTCCGCATCGTAATAACGGGTTGAATCGAAAGGGTACGGCCCGCTTCGGGAGTCGACGGGGCCGTAGAGCGCCGCGAGCCGCTCCTCCGCCTGCGGCACCATCTCCTGCACGGAGGTGAGAATGGCGACGAAAAGCTTGACCGGAAGCGTGGGGCGGATATGGGCCATGGTTCTCTATCGGACGTATCGGGTGGGGTCCGGCACCCCGGCGCTTTCGAAGCCGCGCCGCCGCAGGACACAGGAGTCGCAGGACCCGCAGGCTAATCCTTCCGGAGAGGGGTCGTAGCAGCTGTGTGTCAGGGAGAAATCGACGCCCGCCTCCAGGCCCGCCCGAATGATCTCCGCCTTGCTCATGTAAAGCAACGGCGCATGAACATGAAAGCGGGCCGAACCTTCGACGCCGGCTTTCGTCGCAAGATTGGCGAGACGCTCAAAGGCGCTGATGAATTCGGGCCGGCAGTCCGGATAGCCGGAGTAGTCGACGGCGTTGACGCCGATAAATATGTCCTCGGCGCCGAGGGCCTCGCACCAGCCGAGGGCGAGGCTGAGAAAAATAGTGTTGCGGGCGGGCACGTACGTGACGGGAATCTCCGAGGGAATAGGACCGGCGTCCCGGCCTTTCGGCACCGGCATATCGGCCGTCAGCGCGGAGCCCCCGAAGACTCGAAGATCCATTCTCGCAATAACGTGGTGGCCAATGCCCAGCGATTGGACGATACGGCGGGCAGCCTCCAGTTCCCATCGGTGCCTCTGTCCGTAATCAATGGTCAGGGCGTGAACGTCGAATCCCTGCTTTTGCGCGAGCGCCAGTGCGGTGCTTGAATCCAGGCCGCCGCTCGCAAGCGCCACCGCTTTTCTCATGCCCATATCCGCTCCTCAGCTCACCAGAAGCGTTCTCAAAACTCTATCGGAATTTCTCTTCTTATGGAAGATGGCGAGCGCCCGCCCGCATCCCTTTACACGGGACCTCCGCATAGCGGCCGCTCGCGCTTGTCCCGTCTGATACAATAACAGGTTTTCGGGGGAAAGATGCTTCAGATTAAGGGACTCGGCAAGGCCTTCCGCGGCGAATGGCTTTTTAAGTCCCTGGATTTTCAGATCAATGAAAGGGACCGGATCGGTCTGGTCGGGGATAACGGAACCGGAAAGTCCACCCTCATGAAGATGATTGCCGGCCTTATGCCGGCCGACGAGGGGGAGATCATCGGGGCCCGCGACCTGACGTTCGGATACCTGCCCCAGGACGGACTGGTCGTGCGGGGGCGCAGTCTGATGGAGGAGGCGCTTTCGGTTTTCGAGTCCCTGATGGAGCTCGAGCGCGACATGCGCCGCTTGGAGCACGAATTGTCCGACATGCGGCGCTCCGATCCCGTGTATGAGAGTAAACTCGCGCAATATTCCCTTCTTTCCCAACAGTTCCGCCTTCAGGAGGGATATTCCGTCGAGGCGAAGGCCGGAACCGTGCTCCTGGGCCTGGGTTTCACGCCCCAGGACCTGAGCCGCCCCTGTGAGGATTTCAGCGGCGGCTGGCAGATGCGCATCGCCCTGGCCAAGCTTCTGCTGCTGCGGCCGAGCCTGTTGCTGCTCGACGAGCCCACCAACCATCTGGACCTGGAAGCGCGCAACTGGCTGGAGGGTTATCTGCAGGCGTATCCCCATGCGCTGGTTCTCGTTTCGCACGACCGCTTTTTTCTGGATGCCGTGGTGCAGAGGGTCCTGGAGATTCGAAACCGGGCCGTTCATTTCTACAAGGGGAATTACACCGAATTCCTGAGGCAGCGCGAGGAGAGACTGGTTCAGCTGAAAGCCGAATATGAGGCTCAGCAGAAAGAGATTGCCCGCATTCGGGCCTTCGCCGACAAGTTCCGGTACAAGGCCACCAAGGCCGCCCAGGTGCAAAGCCGCCTCAAGGAACTCGAGCGCATGGAGCGGATCGAGATTCCCCCTGAAGCCAAGCCGATCCGTCTGAGGTTTCCCGAAGGCCCTCGAACCGGACGCGTCGTCCTGGAGCTTTCAAACGTCACCGCGGGTTACGGCGGGACTCCCGTTTTCAGCCGGCTCAACTGCATTCTGGAGAAAGGCGAGCGCGTCGCCCTGGTCGGGCCTAACGGGGCGGGGAAATCCACCCTGATGAAGATACTTGCCGGCCGGTTGCCGCTGTTCGAGGGGGAGCGCCGCATCGGCCACAATGTCGTCCTATCCTACTTCTCTCAGGATCAGGATGAGCTCCTCGGCTCGGACAGGACGGTATGGGATGAAGTCTATTCGGTCGCCCCAAGCCGCATCGTGCCCCAGTTGCGCACCCTGCTCGGCTGCTTCCTGTTCTCAGGAGAGGATGTCGAGAAGCGGGTTTCCGTGCTGAGCGGCGGGGAAAGGAGCCGCCTGGCGCTGTGCAGGCTCCTTCTTTCGCCCGCCAACTGCCTCCTCCTGGATGAGCCGACGAATCATCTGGATATCCGATCCAAGGATATCCTTATGGAGGCTCTGCGGGAGTATGAAGGCACTCTGGTTTTTGTCAGCCATGACCGCTATTTTCTCGACGGGCTGGCGACCAAGGTGCTGGAGGTGGGGGATCAAAAGGCGATCCCGTATCTGGGCAACTACGAAGACTATCTTTTCAAGAAGGCGACGCTTGAGAGGGGGGAGACCGGAGGAGAGGCGGAAAACGCAACTGCGAAAGGGGCGCCCGCGATTTCGCAGGGGGCTTCGGTCGGCCTTGCGGCATCGAGGAAGAGAAAAGCGAACCCCTATAAAATACGGCAGAAAAAGGAGCAGATCGAGCGCCTCGAGGGCCGGATCGAAATGCACGAGACGAGAGTCGCCGTCCTGACGCAGCTGCTCGCGAGCGAAGAGCTTTACCGGGACCACCAGCTGTTCCGGTCCACGATGGAGGAACATGAGCGCCTCCAGGCAGAACTCGGCCGGTACCTGGAACAATGGGAAAGGCTGCAGGAGGAGATCGAGGACCTCGAAGACTGAGATCGCCGTCCCGCGGAGGGAAGCGGCCTTGCGCATTCAGGGGCATGCGTTCGGCGGGGGCCGTTTGACGCCCGGAGGGCCGCGACAGGAAGTATTCCACCTGAGGCTGCATTTGTGGTATTCTTTAATTTCACCGGCCTTGGGTGCGTACTACAACCAGTCGTCGTTGCAGCTCATCGAGCGGGATAGCGGGACTCCACTTCCGGAATATAATCCCCTCCGAATGGGTCCAATAAAGAATTCGCCGTACACGGCGGCGTAAGCTCCCCATAGAGGGTCCGGGTCCCCGGCGCTTCTTAGACGGAGACGGCGGCAGACCCGGGCGGCACGCTTTGGCGACCGGATGATCCCGCTCCCATCGCCGTTTTTCACGGGAACCGTCTGAAGACATCAAGGAGGCCAATGTCAAGAAAATACCGACAAGTCGGCTATATGGATTCCGACAGGGAAAAGAAGCCCAAACCGCCTCCGCGACCCCGCGGCCCGGCGGGGCGGGTGGAGACAAAATTTCACCTTATCACCCGCTGCAATAATTGCGCTTCGGAAATCCAGGTCATGGACCAGATCCGGGTCACGGACAAGTGCAAGAAATGCGGAACGGATCTTCACACCTGCCGTAATTGCCTGAACTTTGATCCTTCCGCGCGCAATGAATGCAACAAGCCGGTTGAGACGCGGGTCGTCAACAAGGGCTCCAATAATCTCTGCACCTTTTTTGAGCCCAAGGTCCTGGTGGAAAAACAGGGGAGCGGCGCCGCCCCTCCCAGAGTGGCGGACAGTCATCGCCAGGCTTTTCTCGACCTCTTCAAGAAATAACCGGCGTCCCCCGTTGTATCCCCGGCCTTTTACGGCGCCGCTTTGCGCAAAAGGCGGCATCGGGAGAGACCCCGCGTCCGGGCCATTTGCAGCGCATCCACCCTAATGCTTTCTTTTAGACCGCCGCACTGAGCTGGGACGTGCAGTTGGGGCAGCGCTTCGCCGAGATGGGTATCGCGGTGGCGCAGAAAGGGCAATCCTTGGTATTCGGCGGCGCGGCCGGAGGCTGGCGCTTGAACTTGTTCACCTGGCGGATCAGCAGAAAGATCGCGAAGGCCACGATGATGAAATCGATGACGGTGTTGAGGAAGATTCCATAATTGATCGTGGCCGCTCCGGCCTCCTTGGCCGCCGCGACGGTCGGGAAATCCTGGCCGGTCAAACTGATGAACAGGTTGCTGAAATCCATTTTGCCGAGCAGCAGGCCCAGGGGCGGCATCAGGACGTCGCTCACGAAGGATGAGATGATCTTACCGAAGGCCGCGCCGATGATGATGCCGACGGCCATATCGAGAACATTCCCTTTCATCGCGAACTCTTTGAATTCCTTAAACATGGTATCCTCCGGGTTGAGTGTTTTTCTTCGGCCTTCCAGAGATAGAGATTTCTGCGGCTATTATAAGACCGAAAGCCCGGTTTAGGATATTGGAATGATAAAAGCGGCCCTGGCGACGAAGAAAAGTCCCGGCCTGTCCGAACCCTAGGGGTCGTTGCGGCCTTCCTGCAGCCTGGCGGCCTGGAGTTCCTTCCGATAGCGCTTCAGATAGTAGTCGATGGTCTCGACGCGCAGCTTGATGGAGCCGCTCGGCTTGTTCTCGTCGATGTCCTTGAACGCGAAATAGGGTGTGCCCGAATTTTCGATGATCTTCTCGATGGTGGAATAGATGGGCGCATCGTGCCCGCATTTGAAATTGGACAATTCGACGGCGATGAGGTTGGGGTGTCTCGCCGTGAACTTCGCCGCCCAGAGCTTGAAGGCGCTGTTGGCCGAGAACGTGTGTTTCCAAACGTCGCTGACGTCAAGGGGATGGGCGATGATCCCTTCCTGGACCTCCTCGCCGAAAAGGCGCTCCAGAAGATCCGCGTCCAGCGGCAGCGTTGCCTGCGAGAAAACGGGGTATCCCCGTTTCTGAAGTTCTTCCGGGATGCCCTGGCTGATTCCGGGGTCATGATGATACGGTCGCCCCAGCAGAACGATCCCCACGCCTCCTTCCTTTTCGAGCCGGACTATGATCTCGCGCGCTTTTCTCCGTATGTCCGCCTCATAGCGGTCGAGCGCATCCAAGCCCGCATAGACGGCACGCCTGTTCTCATTCTTTGAGAGCTTGAGAATGGAACGCCAGGCGGCGTACATCTGCCGCGCCAGCATGTCGGGCTTCGAAAGATCAAGGAGCGGATCCAGATAGAGGATGCCGTTTTCGGCGAACAGGTCCGTTTCCTTGGTGAAGGCCGCCCGCACCACCTCCGGAGTCAGAGCCGTGGTGGGACAGGCATTGCTGGCCCGGATATGAACCAGCGGCGAGCGCAGCACGTCGAGCATCGGGAAGAAGATGCAGTCGAGCGGTTTGCGCCGGTGCTTTTCAAACAGAAGATTGTGAACGTGGGCCAGGGCGAGCTTGGATGGATAACAGGGGTCTATGGCGCCGCGTTTGGAACCGACCCGGAACATCTCCTCGCTGGTGAAATCGGAGAAAACGATATTGCCCGGCCGAACCCCAAGGCTTTCAAAATAGCCTTTGAACAGGGGCGCGTAAGCGAACATTCCCAAAACGCGCGGGATCCCGATGCGGATCCGCGACCGTTTCTCCATGATCCGCCTCCGCAGCGGCCATTTCCCTGCTTCGGCGACTTTCTCGTGCGCGCCGACTTTCCAGACCTCGCGTCCGGCATACTCCAGAAGATTCGGATTCGCCTCCCGCGCCGCGTCCAGCTCGGACTGGATCGCCTTCATGGCCGCCAGGTCTTCCGCGGTGCCTTTTTCGCAGGTCGCGATGATCAGGCGGCGCCTTCCGTTGCCGTCGCCGGTTCCTATATCGATGAAGGTCCGCAGGCAATGGTTCTTGCAGTAGGAGCAGCGCGTTTCTTCGCCGACGGTTGTTTGGTACTGGATCCGGCGCACGGCGTCCAGGCCGATGAAAGTCGTCTTTCTCCCCTGCCGCCACAGGGACATGGCTTCAAAGGCCGCTCCGATGGCGCCGGCTTCGCCGGCGTGCTTGTGAACGATGATCTCCGGCGTTTTCCCCGAGCCCTCGAACCGCCTGTGGATGAAATCCACCTGCGCCTTCACCGCAGCGAGATTGTTCTGAGTGCCTCCCTGCAGAATAAAGCGTGTCCCCAGCTCGGGCAGGTTGGGGATCTTTGCGATATACAGCCAGACGTTCTTGGGCAGGACCGCGGCGAGCCCCGCCAGTATCTCGTTGGCTTTCCATCCCTGTCCCTGGAAGCTGGCGATGTCCGCCTGCAGAAAGACCGCGCACCCGTAAGGGAAAACGGGCATCTCGCGCGCGGAGAAGGCGACCTCCGCAAACTGTTCCACCTTGAAACCGAAGCCCTCGGCTATCGCCTGGAGGAAATAGCCGTTCCCGGCGGAGCATTGCGTGTTGAGCTTGAAGTCCTTGACATGGCCGTCCTTAAGGATCATCAGTTTGATGTCCTGTCCGCCCACGTCGACGATGGCGTCCGGGGTCTCATAATAATGCAGCGCCGAGATCGTGTGGGCGACCGTCTCGACGAGGGCGACGTCGGCGCATATCACGTCCTTCAGAGTGTCCTTCGCGTAGCCGGTCGTCGCCGCCCCGAGCACCTCGATCCGGGCACCCTGGACCTCCACCTGGTTTCTGAGTTTTTCCAGGATCTCGATGGTGTCTTTGATCGGGTTGCCCTTGGAAAGCTGATACGCGCGGGCCAGGACTTCACCCTCCGGTGAGAGCAGCACAGCTTTGGTGGACGTGGAGCCCCCGTCGACGCCGAGGAATCCCCGCGCCGTTTCGCCGGGTCTGAAAGTCGGCGGTATGAAGGGCGGAGGAGCGTATTTTTTAAGAAACGCCTCGACCTCTTCCTGGGAAGCGACCAGCGCGGGCGTTCCAAGCCCGCCTTTGCCGCGGCCCTGGGACCGGCCGATCCAGAGATTCTCCAGCCGGGAAATCCCGAGATATCGGCCCACCTCGGCCTCCTCGTCCTTGCCGAATTCGGCGGCTCCAAGCGCTCCGAAATACTCGGCGTTTTCAGGAGCCCGGATCAAATCTTCGGGGCGGGCATCCTTCGGGATCGGAGTGCCGCGCTCCTCCCACATGAGGCGGATATTGCGCTGCCAGGCCTCCCGCATTCCGGGGATAAAAGCGTTGGGGCCGCCGAGCAGCAGGACATGGGGCAGCAACGTGTGACCGCGCGCCAGGACCTTTAGGTTCTGCAGCACGAACGCCTCGAAGAGCGAGGCCATGAGCTCCTCGGGGGGGATGCCTTGCTTTTGCAGGCTGTTGATGTCGGTTTCGGCGAACACGCCGCATTTGCCGGCAACCGGATGCACGCGGATGCCTGAGTAGCGCAATCGGCACAGGTCCCCGAGAGGGATGCCGAGTTTTTTGGCGATCTTGTCGATGACGGCACCGGTGCCGCCGGCACACTTGTCGTTCATGGAGAGGGTCTTCTTGGCGTGCCCGGTCCCGGCGTCCTCATGCAGGATTACGATTTTCGCGTCCTGCCCGCCGATTTCAACGAAGCAGGAAGCTTCCGTGCACCGTCGTTCCACGAACAGGGAAGCGGCGAGGACTTCCTGGACGTACTTGGCTCCGATCAGGTCGGCCAGGTTGTTTCCGCCGGTGCCTGTCATGAAAACGCGGCAGTTGCCGGGCGCGATTCCGGCCTGCTCCTCCATCCGTTTCAGGAAATCCAGCAATGTCTCCAGCTGGCGCGTCTCGTGCCGGCGGTAGTCCTTCCATAGAAGGGCGCCGGTCCCGGCGTCCTCGACAACGGCTTTGACCGTGGTGGATCCCACGTCGATCCCGACGAGATATTTAACTGCGGTCACGGTACTCCTCTGCTCCTGGGATTCGAGATGCAGGATTCCAAGCTCAGGATTCACGGCCCGGGAACCTGTCCCGGCGGCGCTGTGCCTGTCCGATCCCGAATCTCGAACCTCGTCTCTGGAATCGGGCTTATGTTTCCAGAATCCTTCGTCCTGCCATCAGATCGGCCGCATGAAGAACGAAATTGGCCGCGACTCCGGCGACGCCCGGGTGGTGCGGAACGCGATATAGGGGCCTGCTCAGTTCGGGATGCCGGGCGACAAAGGCCCGGATGTCGTCCAGCTGTTTCCCGGTTTTCGCCAGAGATTCCTGGAATTCGGCCTTCGCCTTCGTCTTTGCCTCTCCGAGGGCCATCTGGACGCGGCTGTGCGCGTTCACCTCTCCCTCTCCCGACGTCTCGATCGGAAGGTAGATCATGTCCTTGTACCTGCTGGTGACGGCGGACTGAACGCCGTCGGACTGAGACGATGGGAGACAGCCGAACGGCTTGAGGCTCAGCACCATGTGGCACAGCTTGCGGGTGTGGTAATAGATGTTCTTGCCGACCTCGAGATATCCCTCGCCCCCGCGCGCCAAGGGCTGGTAGAAGGGATTGGCCAGCTCCGCCAGCGTTTTCTGGGGCACGAGCTTGTGCGCGGTCTCGCCGAGGGACCTGATGGCCTGATGGTACAGGTGGGTATATAAGAACTCTCCAAGCGCCAGTGTGGCCCGTTTTTTCTGAAAGCTCCATTCGTTATGCAGGCGCTGGCGCAGGTCCCATCGTCCGGGCTCCCTGCATTGGGCATCCATTCCCCGGCGGGGGTACATCTGCATTTTCGCGTGGGCCATCAGGTAGGAAATCCACGTCCCAATGGCCTCGGGCAGGACGTGGGCTCCCTCGCGTTCGAGGAAATCGAACATCCAGTAGTTGCCTCCGCTGTCCGTCGTCTGGGCCCAGAACTCGCCTATGATCTTCACGGAGGGCTTGAGCCGCAGCCGATCCACGGCAATGCCGTCGATGCGACGGCGGCACCGCTCCAGGACTTTCTGAAACTCCTCGCCGCGGAGGTGGGCGTGCATTTTATACAGAAAACTCAACAGACCGCGCAGAAAATCCCTCTGCGTCAGCTGCCTCGAAACCCAGCCGGGAGTGATATCCACCAGGTTCGGCGGTTTATAGGTGCGCAGGTGGTCGCACAGATCCTGGACGCACAGATTCATGACTCGGTCGGTTTCCCCGGGGTGGACTTCAAAGGCGCGGATGCTGTGGGTCAGGTCGTTGAGAATGTCGCCGAGGAAGATGACCTTGAGCATGCCCAGGCCGAAATCGATGGTGTACTTCAAACCCGGCGCCTCGATTTTCTGATTGATCCCGTCATCCTGCTGGAAGCGGAGCACCCGGAATCCGTCGAAACCGGCGTTCTTCAGCGCCAGGCGGTACTCGGCGGCGTACATACCGAACCGGCAGGGCCCGCAGGAACCCGCCGTGAAGTAGAGATAATTGTCGACGATCTCCTGCCGGGACATACCTTCGGCTTCCAGGCTGCGAAGATACCGTATCAGGTTTCCCGAGGTGAAATAGGCGGGGCTGCATTGCCCGTTGTTGCCGAACTCCTTGCCCAGAAGAAACGCCTCCTGATCCGGAGCAGGCAGAATCTCGCATCGATAGCCGCAGCCCTGGAAAACGGCCCGGATAAACTCTTCGTGCTTCCGGGTGAGGCCTCCGATAAGTATGGTGACCCTGTCCCGCTCCTCCGCGGTGAATGGTCTTTCATAGGGTCTGCGATAGTGCTGCTTCCGCTTCAATCCTGAAACCGAGGGCTCCATAGGATCATCCTAACAGGCGCATAGCCTCGAATCGAGTTCAAGCCAAACCTAATTTATAACATTCCTGATGCCACATCTGCAAAACTGAAATAAGCTGTCGGCAAGCCGCGGCATGGAAATCTTGAATTCAGAAAGTGCAGGAATTGGAAGGATTTATGATAAAAGGGGACAGTCACCAGTGTCCCCATCA
>CAYZTZ010000086.1:0-4768 GCA_964481255.1 uncultured Acidobacteriota bacterium
AGAGCCGTGCTCACGAAAAGGACAGGAGAGCCGCGCTCACGAAAACTGGTGTGGGGGCTGTTCTCCAGGCCATACCGGTGGTCAATGGAGGAGGCTGACGCACGGCTCTGGAGAGCCGTGATCACGAAAAGGATAGGAGAGCCGTGCTCACACAAAAGATTATACAAGGTTGACAATGAAGCACTCAAATCCTATATATAGGTAACGCTAAATTTTGGTTTTGGTTGCACTAATAAAGCTTTGGGAAGGTTTTTAAGGTGCAATCCTGAAGGAGGATACTGATGAGCAAGATTATAGGAATCGACCTGGGCACGACAAACTCGGTGGTGGCCGTCATGGAGGGGGGAGAGCCGAAAGTCATAACGAACCCTGAAGGATCCAGGCTCACGCCGTCGGTGGTGGCGGTAGGGAAGAACGGCGAGCGGTTTGTAGGACAAGTCGCGAAGCGTCAAGCAGTTACCAATCCCGAGAACACCATTTTTTCGATTAAGAGGTTCATGGGGAGAAAGATCGGGGAGGTGAGCGAGGAGATCAAGCTGGTTCCGTACAAGGTTGTCTCCAGCTCCAACGGCGACGCCCATGTCAAGATGGGGGACAGGACCTACAGTCCGCCGGAGATTTCCGCCATGATTCTGCAGAAGATGAGGCAGGCTGCGGAGGAATATCTGGGCGAGAAGGTGGAGAAGGCGGTCATCACGGTTCCGGCCTATTTCAACGATAGTCAGCGGCAGGCTACCAAGGACGCGGGGAAAATCGCCGGTCTCGAAGTGGTGAGAATCGTCAACGAACCCACGGCGGCGGCTCTCGCCTACGGTCTGGATAAGAAAAAGGACGAGACCATAGCCGTCTATGATTTCGGCGGTGGAACCTTTGACATATCCATCCTGGAAGTCGGCGAAGGCGTCGTCGAGGTCAAGTCGACCAACGGGGACACGCACCTCGGAGGGGACAACATCGATCTGCGGCTCATGGACTGGATCATCAACGAGTTCAAAAAGGACCAGGGGATCGACCTTTCCAAGGACAAAATGGCCCTGCAGAGGCTTCGGGAGGCCGCGGAAAAGGCGAAAATGGAGCTGTCGACCGTGATGGAGACGGAGATCAACCTGCCCTTCATTACCGCCGACGCGTCGGGTCCCAAGCATCTGAATATGAAGCTGACGCGCGCGAGATTCGAGCAGATGATTGAAGACATCCTGCAGAGAACGGTGGCGCCCGTCAAGCAGGCCCTTGCCGACGCCGGGCTCAAGCCGACCGACATCGACGAGGTGGTCCTGGTGGGCGGTTCGACCCGCATCCCGCGCGTGCAGCAGATGGTGCGCGAGTATTTCGGAAAGGAGCCGCACAAAGGGGTGAACCCCGACGAGGTGGTCGCCGTCGGCGCGGCGGTTCAGGCGGGCGTTCTGGCGGGAGACGTCAAGGACCTACTCCTGCTCGACGTCACGCCGCTGTCGCTCGGTATCGAAACCCTGGGAGGGGTCTTCACCAAGCTCATCGAGAGGAACACCACGATCCCGACGCGCAAATCGGAGATCTTCTCCACCGCGGCCGACAATCAGACCTCGGTGGAGATCCACGTGTTGCAGGGTGAGCGGGCGATGGCCAGGGACAACCGCACTCTCGGGAAGTTCCATCTGGTCGGAATCCCGCCGGCCCCGCGGGGCGTTCCCCAGATCGAGGTGACCTTCGACATCGACGCCAACGGCATCGTGAACGTGTCGGCCAAGGATCTGGCCACCAATAAAGAGCAAAAGATCACCATCACGGCGTCCAGCGGGCTGACCAAGGACGAGATTGAGAGGATGAAACAGGACGCTCAGTCGCACGCCGAAGAGGACCAGAAGAACCGCGAAAAGATCGAGGCCAAGAACAAGCTGGACAGCCTGATCTACAATACGGAAAAGATCCTGAAGGAAAACCGCGACAGGATATCGGATGCGGAAGCCTCGTCTGTGGACGCCGCTTTGGCGAAGGCCAAAAAGGCTTTGGACAGTTCCACCGAAGCCTCCGAACTCAATGCGGCTGCGGAGGAGCTGACCCGCGCGTCGCACCGTCTGGCGGAGGTCATGTACCAGAAAACGGCCGGTCAGCGCCCGCCGCAGGGAGGCCCCGGAGGAGCCGCGGGAGCGGGGCCCCAGCAGGAAGCCGGGAAGAAGGAGGATGAAGTCATCGACGCGGAATACGTGGACGTGGATAAGAACGATTAATGAGCATGAAGGCGCCCGCCGGAGGCGCCTTCGATCGTTAACGGGATCAGCCCGGTTGGGATTCGCAGGATCATCGGCGGCAAGAGGATGCGGATGACGACGGCGGAATAATTCGGACTATGGCGACCAGCGAAGATTATTACGCGATTCTTGGCGTTCCTCGGAACGCCAAGGAGCAGGACATCAAGAAGGCCTACAGGCGCCTGGCAAGAAAGAATCACCCGGACGTCAACCCGGGGGACAAGTCCGCCGAGGAGCGCTTCAAGAGAATCCAGCAGGCCTATGACGTTCTGAGCGATCCCAAAAAGAGGGCCATTTACGATCAGTACGGTTTTTATTCCGAAAACTTCAAGGAACAGCCCGGAGGAGGCAGCGGAAGAGGGTTCCGCGAGGGGTTTCACACCGGCTTTGATTTTTCGGGGATGGATTTTTCGGAAGCCGGACAGACGAGTTTCCGGGATATCTTCTCCGAGCTTTTCGGGGGCGGATCGGCGCGCCGCAGCGAAGAGGGGCCGGCCAAGGGCGAGGATCTCGAGCATCACCTGAACATCTCTTTCATGGAGAGCATTCAGGGCCTTTCGGCGCGCATGACGATCAACCGCGCCGTCGCCTGCGCGTCCTGCGAGGGCACGGGAATGGACCGCGCCGCGGCCCAGCAGACCTGCTCGCGGTGCCGGGGAACCGGGCAGGAGACGCGGTCTCACGGTTTCATGCGTTTTTCCGGCCCGTGCCGGGCCTGCGGCGGCACAGGCCGCGTGGGCGGGCGGTGCGGCGCCTGCGGAGGGTCCGGCCGGGCGATGACGCAGGAGACGATCACGGTGCGCATCCCGCCCGGCGTCGCCGACGGATACAGGATGCGGGTGCCCGGCAAAGGGAACGCCGGACGCGCCGGCGGACCGCCCGGGGACCTGTACCTGATTATATCGGTCCGGCCGCACGAGTTTTTCCGCCGCGAGGGGAACGACATCCTGTGCACGGTCCCCGTTACGGTGACGGAGGCGGCCCTGGGCACAAAAATCGAAGTCCCTTCGATCGGCGGGAAGACCCTTCTGCGCATCCCGCCCGGGACGCAGAGCGGACAGAAATTCCGCCTGCGGGGCAAGGGCGCGCCCTCCATTCGCGGGGGATTGCCCGGCAATCAGATCGTCGAGGTTCGCGTCGTCGTGCCGCAGGTGGCGGATGAGCGCTCCAAAGAAATACTGCGCGAGCTGGCCCGTTTGAATCCCGAAAACCCGCGGGCCGGCTTGCCGGGTCTATGATCGGGAGGTTGAATCGTGGGTCCGCGGAAAAAGGCAGGCTACATGATCAGCGCCGTCGCGGAGTCGTATGACATCCACCCGCAGACGCTCCGGCTGTACGAGCGCCTGGGGTTGCTGACGCCTTCGCGCACCGACGGCAACACCCGGCTCTATACCGACGAGGATCTCGAGAGGCTGGAGGTCATTTTGACGCTGACGCGCGAGCTCGGAGTCAATCTTGCGGGCGTGGAGGTCATCCTCAATATGCGGGAAAAGATGGAGAGGCTGCAGAAACAGATGGAGGAGATCATCGCGTTCGTCCAGGAACAGGTGTCCCCGTCGATGGCCGGCTCCCTGCGCAACGCCCTGGTCCGCGTGCCGGCCACAAAAATCATCAAGCGGCAGAGGTGAAATTATGGGAATCTGGTTCTCCCTGTGCGCCGGCCTGATCCTGCAGGCCGCGCAGGCGGTAGCCGGCGGCGCCGCGCCCGGCTACACCCAGTCCTATGTCATCCTGATCAGGGGAGCCGTGGCGGGAAGCGAAACCGTATCGGAAAAGACGGATGCGGCCGGAGATCGGGTCTGCGTCTCGGAGCACGACCTCATCCTCAGCGACGGCCTCGAGGCGAAGCGCATGGCTTTCACGACCCGCATGGTCCGCGACAGGGATACGCTGGCGCCGAAATCATACCGCTACGAGTACGCCGACGGAGTGTCCGGGGACTTCTACGAGGTTGTAATCCAGGGCAATCAGGCCACGCGCACTCTGAAACGCTCCGGCGTCACGAACGAGGTCGCCGCCCCTTTCGGCCCCGACACGGTGCTGCTCGATTTCAACGTGTATCACCAGTATGATTACCTGATCCGGAAATACGATATGAAAAAGGGCGGGCGCCAGGTTTTTTCCGATTTCGTCCCGTTAATCGGCCGCGACATCCCAATGGCCGTCACGTACCAGGGCGAATCCAGCCTGGAGACGGAGAAGGCCCCGGTGCCGGTAAGGAATTTTCAGGTTGAGTTTGTCGGCATATCAACGGGGAGGTTATCCGCGGACAGGGACGGCCGCCTGGTCCGTCTGATCCTTTCGTCGCAGGATCTGGAAGTAGTTCGCAAGGATGTCTTTTCCCAGAGTCCGGATCCGGCCTTGGCTTATCCTCGCCAGGACTAAACGCGCGGCTCTGGAGAGGCGTGCTCACACATTCAGTTCTCGTGAGGACGGGTCTCCAGACCCGTCCGTAAGCAGTGATAGAGGAGGACAATTTTGTGTGAGGACGGGTCTCCAGACCCGTCCGTAAGCAATGATAGAGGAAGACAATTTTGTGT
>CAYZTZ010000086.1:4868-14427 GCA_964481255.1 uncultured Acidobacteriota bacterium
ACCCGTCCGTAAGCAGTGATATAGGGAACGCACGGCTCTGGAGAGCCGTGCTCACACAAAGGACATGTTAGGCGGACGCGCGGCTCTGGAGAGCCGTGCTCACGCAAAAACAGAGAGCCGTGCTCACGAAGGGACGGGCCCGTCCGCTGCGCGAGCCTATTCCGCTTTCCGGCATTCCGCAGGCTCCAGAATCTGCTTCGTCAGGAATTGTATGGTTTCTTCCTTGCTGACAGGTCCCTCCGAGGCGTAGCTGTAAAGAAGGAAGTTGCCGAAAAACTCCTGCTTGGAGTTTCTTCGGAAGGCCGTGATGCGGGCCTGGGGCCGCGGCACTTTCTTGGAGCCCACTTCCTTGATTCCGATGGCCGCCCGGATGGTCAGAGCGCATTCGTCGGACTGATCGGTCGTGGTTTCCTTTACAGCTTCCTGAAGGATGGGGATGAAGTTCTGATACTGGGCGGCGATATCCTCGGGGATGTCCGATGCCGGAGCCGTCACGATCAGTTTCACGTTCTTGTGGATCTGAATCTCGCGGTCCACTTTCTCCTGCGCCCCGATATTCCAGGAACAAAACAGAAACGCCAAAGCTGCAAACGTCGGAACATTGCAAAGTCGCATGGCCTCAACCTCTTCCGTCAGGGTCAAATGATGGATGCCGTTGCGGGGATTCTCGGGGAAAATCCGTTGTCTCGCGGGAGCTCGACGATCCCCATGCCTCCTTGAATAAGTTGTTGCCTCCCGTCCTTGGGACGATTTTATAGCATACTCCACGGCACCCGCCGCAATGATAATTAGGAAAATCGGAGCTCTCTTCGAAGAATTCCATAGATTCTCCGTATCACGTAGCGCTGCACGCCGGGATCGGCGGGGAACAGATCCCGCACTCCCTTGTGAATGCTTTCGACGGCGGCCTCCATTTCGGGAACCAATCGGGCCGTCACGGTCGGATCGTAGGGCAGCTTGACGGAATGGCATCCTATCTCGGAAAAGAGCCGGATATAGCGCGCGGTTACAAGGTCGGGGCATTGAATTCTCTTGTAGGAAGCCTGGACCTCATAGCCAAGGAGCGTGTGAAGGATGACGGCCCTGCATTTTTTGCCCAGCAGGCGTATGGTGCGCGTC
Source organism: uncultured Acidobacteriota bacterium (assembly GCA_964481255.1). GTDB lineage: Bacteria > Acidobacteriota > UBA6911 > UBA6911 > UBA6911 > UBA6911. Next base: position 5,988 of record CAYZTZ010000086.1, read on the forward strand.
GGCTGCGTGAGAACCTCCCGCCTGTAGATTCCCACGAGATCGCCCGAGAGGGCCCGGTAATTCCTTATGGCCTGGAGGATCTCCTTATGCGGGATCTTCTGGTCGCGGACCGGGATGACTATGCCCGCGACCTGAAGCGCATCGGGCAGTTTCGAGCGGTAGGCGCTGCGTTTCCGCCTTTTCATGAGTGCCACCTCATTGCGGCCGGCTCGGGGCTTGCGGGCCTTCCCGGCTTCGGCTTCGGCAGGCGCAGGCAAGCGGGCGCCGCCCGGGCCGTCCTCTAGCCTGCGGGCTGGTCGATAAACTGCTCAAAATTCATCCTGTCGAGCTGCACCTTGACGACTTCTCCCGGTTTGCCCAATTTTTTCAGCGCTCTCCCGTTGATTTTAAGGCGCACGCCTCCGGCGTTCCCCGTATGGATCAGGAAGCGTTCGGACGCGCTCAGGGATTGCGTTTCGCCCGCCTTCAGCAGCCTGCTGAGGGCCGGCCTTTCGTCGGCTTGGACCGATATCCAGCTCTCTTCGGCGGCTTCAATCTCCAGACAAAGCGGCGTCGAGGCAGAAACGGGTTCGACGGCAGCCTGGTTTCCCGCGGGCTCCGAAGCTGCGGCGGCCGTTGAGGTCTCAGGCGATGTCGCGGTTGCGGACGAAGCGGGCCGGGCCGTGGTCCCGTAGGGCGCCGCGGGAGCGGGCGGGCGCGAGAAATAAGGCGAAAAGACCGACGCGATCCATTTTCTGCTGAAAAAAAGCCCCGTGGCCGAAAGCAGGAGCATGATGCTCCAGACTATGATCGGGTAATGCCGCTCGAACTTATTGTCCCGCGGGATGCGCCTTCTGGACCTGGAGGCCTTCTCGGCGGCGGGTGACAGCTCCGCCTCGTACCGCTCCAGTATCGGCTTGGGGTCCGTTCGGAGGCATTCGCAATACGCCCGGATGATGGCGCGGTTATACATGCCGCCCGGCAGGTCGCCGAAGCGCCCCTCTTCCAGGCTATGAAGATGGCGCAGGCTTATGTTCGTCTGCGCCGCGATCTGGGCGAGCGCTACATTGCGCCTTTCCCGCTCGGCCTTCAGATCGGAGGCGACGGATCCTGTCGCCGGGCTGGGGGGGTCGAGCAAAGCCATCTTTACCTGCTTGAATCCGCGTTTTGTGAATTTCGGAAGGCGTCATTCTACTGTCCCGATCGTCCCATGTCAATTGATTGGGGGCTGCCGGAAATACCGCCCTTCGACTGCGCTTGTCCCGATCTCTGAAGAAGAGTTTCCCGTTTCCAGTTCCCGGTTAAACGGCAATGAGGATTGGGAACTTGAAACCGGCAACTTGAAACTGGGAACTTGGAACCGGGAAATTGAAATATATTCATTTTTGTTTGCCGGGACGACACGCTATGCTAACTTCAGAATTTTAATCCGCGCCCGGTGCGGCGGCCGAAAGCGATACCCATCATGCGTTCATTGGTGCTGGCGAGTCAGCATTGGCTGGCGAAACTTGGAGGCAGCGCAGGCAGCCTTGTTCAAGGCCTGGGCGGCCCGGGAGTTCTGCTGGTGGCCATCGCGGATTCCTCCTTTCTCAGCATACCCGAGGGGAATGATCTGCTGATCGTCATTCTCTCGACGGGAAAGTCGTGGGGAAACATGGCCTATTTCGTCGGCATGACGATTCTGGGCTCCGTCATCGGATGTTTTCTCCTCTATTCCGTGGGGCGCAAGGGGGGGAGCCCGATGCTGCGGAGGAAGTTTTCGGAAAAGAGCGTCGAGCGCGCGGAGGCCCTTTTCAAAAAATACGGGGTCCTGACGATCGTCATCCCCAGCATCATTCCGCCTCCCATGCCCTTTAAGATTTTTGTGCTGAGCGCCGGCGTGTTCCGCGTGAAAACGGCCAAGTTTCTGACGGCGGTGGCCGTGGGCCGGACCATCCGCTATTCCATGTGGGGGATCCTTGCGGTGCTGTACGGCAACTCGGTCAAGGCTTTCATGCAGCAGAATCTCCGGACGATCGGCCTGGTTTTATTCATCCTTTTCCTCGCCGCCCTGGGAGCCACCCTGACCCTGTATTTGCGCCGCAACCGGAGAGTCCGAGACGGCCGTCCGTCGTGATTTTCCGCAAAGCCGCCCGGTCCTGCGGCGTCCGGGCGAAGGCCCCATGGCGGGCGGCGCCCGGGATTCTCATGTTGAGGACGGCGCCTCCGGAACCGCCCGATCCGGCTGTTGACGGCCATGATTTAAATAAACAGCTTGTCATTCAATGATTTGCGGATTACTTTATCAGGGCCGGAGGCTTGCGGTCCGGCGGAAGGGTGTTCAAGAGGCAGCCGCGGCGGACGAAGTGGCGGCTCGCAGAAGAAAAATGGAAAGGAGCCCCGACTTCCAGATGGAGAGTCTTGTAACAGCCAATATCCGCTCGCGTCCCACGAGGACCTTTATCAGCATTCTCGCCGTCGCCCTGGGCGTGGTCCTCATGCTTATCATAGGCGGCATCGCGTCGGGGACGCTCAACGACTACCTGGGACGGACGGTGGGGGTGGGGGCCGACTACATCCTTCAGCCGTCGGGTTCATCGGTGATCTACGCCTTCAGCAACGCCGCCCTCAATATCAAGCTGGCGGACAAGATCGCCGAAGTGCCGGGCATCGCCGCGGTCACGCCGGTGCTGGCCAAGTTCATCTCGTCGGATTTCAGCCTGGTCTTCGGCATCGACTTGGAGAGTTATAACCGGTTCCCCGGCCGTCTGAAAATCGTGGAGGGGAGGCCGTCGTTGAAGGGCGACGAAGTCATCGTCGACGAATTGTACGCCCGCGCGAAAAAGCTCTCCCCCGGGATGCCGATGACTCTGCTGAACCACGAGTTCACGGTTTCCGGCATCTGCCGGCCGGGCGCCGTGGTCCGCATCTTCGCGCCGCTCCCGACGCTTCAGAAAATCAACGGGACTCCCGACAACGTCACCGTCATGTTCATCAAAGCCTCGCCCGGGGCGGACGCCGCGGCCGTTTTTCAGCAGCTGCGCCGCCGGTTCCCGAATTACGCGCTGGCGAGGGCCACGGATTCCAACCTGCTGTTGGCCGACACGAGGCTCCCCGGCCTGAAGGAATTCCGGCTGACGCTGGTTTTTGTTTCGATGCTGTTGAGCTTCATGGTGATCCTGCTGGCGATGTACACGACCATTTTCGAGCGTACGCGGGAGATCGGGATCCTGAAATCCATGGGGGCCTCGCGGCGATTTATCGTTGCAATGATTCTGAAAGAATCTGTTATGATATGCTGTTTGGGCGGGCTGCTGGGCATCGGCATCAGCGAGATCATACGGAAGATCATCGTTGAGAAGTTCCCGACGCTGCAGGTTGCCATGAGCATGGACGACCTGATCCGGGGCCTGATTCTGGGTTTGCTGGCGGGGACCCTGGGCGCCGTCTATCCCGCGTACAAGGCGGCGCGGATGGATCCCGTCAAAGCGCTGAGCTACGAATAGAACAATGGATCACCCGACGGAATTACCGGCCAACCGGGCCATCGAGACCATCGACCTCTGCATGACCTACCGGTCTGGGAAGGTCGACGTCCCGGCGCTGCAACACGTCAACCTTACCGTGGAGCAGGGGGAGTTTATCGCGGTCATGGGGCCGTCGGGCTGCGGCAAGTCCACGCTCCTGCACCTGCTGGGGGGCCTGCTCCAGCCCACGGGAGGGCGAATCTTCATCGACGGCGCGGATATATCCAAGCTCTCGGATGCGGAGCGCACGGCCATGCGGCGCAGGAAAATAGGATATGTCTTTCAGCGGTTCAACCTGCTGCCGACGCTGACCGCCAGGGGGAACATCGAACTGGCCAAACAGATCCAGGGCAACGGCTTCATGAATCCGAACGGCGTCGATCAGATCCTGGAAATGCTCGGGCTCAAGGACAAGATCCACTTCCGCCCGTCCGAGCTTTCCGGAGGGGAACAGCAGCGCGTGGCCATCGCGAGGGCCGTGATCCACCGGCCTTCCATCGTCCTGGCGGACGAGCCGACGGGCAGCCTCGATTCCCATAATTCGCGCATCGTCCTGCGTCTTCTGCGCGAGCTGAACGAAAAACTGGGGCAGACCATCGTCATGATCACCCATGATCCCGAAGCGGCTTCGACCGCGAGCCGGGTGGTTGAGATGAAGGACGGGCACCTTCTGGGATCGGGATCCCGGTTTTCCTACGAGCTCGTCTATTAGGAACTTGGTATGGCGTCCATGGCCGGCTTCAGGAAGACAATCCGGAGCATTTTCGTCTGGTCCTACGAGCGCGGCACCATTCAGTACGACATTATCTGCGCCCTGATCCTCGCGTTTATTTTTCTGGTCCCTCCCAGCTGTTTCGTTTCGAAAAAGAACGGCGCGCCGAAAATCCCGGCCAAATCGTCCCGCACCGTCCCGCAGGGCGCGCCGGCGGAAAGCCCACGATGAGCTTGCGGCACAGATGGCGCTTCATTCCACGGACCCGCGGACGGGTCCCCGTTTTTCTCGGCGCGATAACGCTGATATCCTTGGCGTCCGCCGCCGCGCAAAGCGGATGGGATCCCGAGCTGCAGAGGGTTCTCGGCCGGATGGAGGCGGTGGGGAAAGCGTTCCGCACTTTCGCCGCGGAGCTTTCGCAAAAGAAATATACGGCCGTGCTCGGGGAGTTCGGCACCCCGGAGTTCGGGGAGTTCTATTACGCCCGGGCGGCGGACGGATCCGCGCTTCTGCGCCAGGACATCCGGTCTCCGGGGCGCAAAATCACCACCATCAAGGGGGGGACGGCCACGATTTATCAGCCGGACATCAAACAGGCCGTCGTTTACAACCTCGGCAACAACAAGGACAAGGTCGAGTATCTGGCTCTCGGCATCGGCCAGTCTCCGAAGAAGCTTCAGGAGAATTTCGATATCGCCCGGCTCCCGGATGAGGACCTCGACGGGACGCCCTGTTCGGTTCTGGTTTTCAAGCCCAGGAATCCCAGGGCGGCCTCGCTTTTCGCATCCATCACGCTATGGGTCAAGAAGTCCGGCGCAATCCCCATTCAGCAGAAGCTGGAAGAGCCCGGCGGGGATTATCTGCTGGTGCGCTTCTCCAGGGAAAAGCTGAATTCGGCGATACCTTCCTCGAAATTCGAGCAGAAACTGCCCGCGGACACGGATATTCAAAGGTATTAGCCGGGGGGCTTCGCCTCTTGAAATCCCCGCGCACAGGATAGGACGGTGAATTCGAGACTTCCGGTCGCGCGCGGAGATTCCGGAAGGCGGAAGTCGGAATAAGAGTTTTCGGCGGGCCGGAGGATTTTTCCCGGTTCCCCGTTGCCTCAGAAACAGCCGGATAATCCTGAAATCTTGCGGGTATCGAGTATCGGATCGGCCTGCAATCGGAAAAGTCGGAAGGTTGCAGGATCATGCCTCCATGTATAGAAGCCTGCGCCGCCGCCGCTTCGATATTCGGAGTTCGGCATCCTGAGGTTCAAGACCGCTTTTTTTAAACTCGCTCGCGACGGGCCTTCGGATGCAAGGGGCGGCAGGACGGCGTCTCCCGGTTCCGGGCATCAGGCGGGGCGGTTCAGGCCGGCGGTTTCGCTCGCGGGGCGCCGGCGCGCTGAAACGGTTTCCGGCGAATTCCCCTGCGGCCTGGGCAGTTCCTTCCAGGTGTAGTAAATGCGGTCGAAGACGGTCCAGTTGCCCAGGACCGCGAGAATCCACAGGACGGCTTCCATGCGGTTCGCCAGCCCGCCGATGATGAGGAGCACGATCCTTTCGGGACGTTCCATGAATCCCACCTTGCAGGAGGGAATGAGGGATTCGGCGCGCGCCCTCGTGTAACTGGTCAGCACCGCGCCCAGAAACACCACGCCGACAAGGACGACGTAGCCCAGCATCTGCTCCCGGGCGTAATGCACCATCAGTCCCTGGAGGATGATGGTGTCGGAATAGCGGTCGATCACCGAGTCGTAGAAGGCTCCGAAGGCCGTCTCCGACCTGCTGACGCGCGCGACCTCCCCGTCCAGCATGTCGAAAAGGCCCGCGAGAATAAGGACCAGGCCGCCCCTTGTGAAGTTGCCGTAGCCGAACTCGAAGGCCGCCCAGAGGCTGATCAGGACCCCGGTGAATGTAAGGATGTTGGGATTGATGCGGAAGCGCGTCAGGATCCTGACGATGAGGCCGAGAATAAATTTCCCCCCGCGGCCTATGACATTGCTGAACATGGCGCTAGGCTAGACAGATTCAAAATTCTTGTCAAGGTCAAAAGAGGCGGACGCGGATCGTCAGATACTTCTTCGGGTCCTGCCGCAGATCGTATAGGAGTTTGCTTATCTCGGCGGTGGACTGGTCCAGGTTATTGTACAGTCCCGGGTCTTTCAGCAGCTTGCCGAGCGTCCCTTTCCCCTGGTCGATCTCCTCGACGAGCGACGCGAAACGCTCCATCGCGACCTTGCTACGTTCGTAGAGCTCCGCGTCGCGGGAGAGCTTCCCCAGAGTCCCTTCGCCCTTTTCGATCCTGGCCATCATCCGGTCTGCCTTTTGCAGGGTTTCCGCCGCCGAATTATAGAGCCCGGGGTCCTGGAGGAGCTTTCCGATGGTGCCCTTCCCGTTCTGGATGTTGTCGACGATCGAGTTGAATTTTTCCAGGGACTCGGTCAGCCGCCGGTAGAGTTGCGGATCGGACACCAACCGGCCGAAGGTTCCCTGGCCCTGCTGCAATTCGTGGATCAGAGAAGTTGCAACGGCGAAAGTTTCGCCGGCCTGCCGGACGGCCTGCCTCACGTCATGGATCGTGGCGGTCATGTCGGAGCTGACCCTTTCGGGCTGGATCTTCACCGCGATATCCTTGAAGCGTTCCGAGAGGATCCCGAAATTGGCGATCACGTCGTTGGCGCCCGTCATGATCTCGCGGAACCCGGGCTGCTGCAAACCTTCGATCACGTAGTATTCCCCGATTTTCTGCGGGAGAATGCCGTAGGCGCCCGGGGAGATATTGATGAAGGAGTCGCCGATCAGGCCCCGGGATTCGATGCTGACCTCCGAGTCCCTGCTGATGCGGTCCAGATATTGCGGCTGGATGTCGAGCCGCACCTCGATAATGCGGATCTTATTCTTGAGGTCGCGGATCTGCGATTCCAGGTCCTCTATTTCCACCCTGGAGGCGGGAAGGTTCTTTTCGGCCTCCTCGATCCGCTTCTTGAGGACGTTGATCTGCCGGATGACCTCTGCGTTGCCCGGGTAGGTCTCGGCGGGGACCAGCGTCACCTTGCGCACGCGGCCGATTTCCAGACCGGCCAGCCATACGGGAGCGCCTGATTTCAAACCGCCGACATCCGGCAGATAGGTGACCGCCTTGACCGATTTGGTGAACCATCGGAATCCCCAGCTCTGCTGCAGGATCAGGATGGAGAGGAGGATGAAGGCGACCAGAACGAAGATACCGACTTTCATCCCGGCGAGGGTTGCTTGCTGTTTGGTTGGCATATCGCTCCTTTTCGCTGCCGAGCAGGCCCTTTCGTGTTCCCGCTGTTCCTCTTTATTCCATCTAGGCGACGAATGTCCGGATATACGGAAGCGTCGACTGCATCATCTCCTGGTAGCTCCCCTCGAAGCAGATCGAGGCGTCGAGGAGCATGATGAAGCTCACGTCCTTCCGGTGAAAGGACGCGCCGCTGGACTGGAAGGAGACGGTTCCGTCCTTCGCGGCAAGGGCGTATTCGGTCGCCACAATGGATGCGGCATGGAGGTCGTGGGTGACGAACACGCTGGTCACCCCCTCCATGTCGCGCAGCTTGATCATCAATTCCACGATCGAGCGTTTCGTGATCGGGTCCAGGCCCGCGGTCGGCTCGTCGTAAAGCACGATTCGGGGCGTGCCGGCGAGAGCCCTGGCGATCCCGACGCGCCGCTTCATCCCCCCGGAGAGTTCGGCGGGCATCTTGTCGATGGCTTCTTCCAGACCGACGAACCCCAGCAGCTCGAGTACCGCGCGCTCGATCTCCTCTTCGCTCATCCGTCCCTCCTCGAAGAAGCGGTATCCCACGTTTTCGCGGACGCTGAGCGAATCGAAAAGCGCCCCTTCCTGGAACACCATGCCGATACTGCGGCGGACGGAGACGAGCTCCCGCTCCGTCATCCGCGTGATATCCAGCCCCTCGATCAGTATCTGCCCGGAATCGGGGCGGATCAGGCCGAGGATGAGCTTCAGGATCGTGGATTTGCCGGAGCCGCTTTCGCCCAAAATGATCTTGGTCTCCCCGCGGCCGATGCTGAAGCTGACGTCCCGCAGGACGACCTCCTCGTCGAAGGATTTGGTGACGTTTCGAAATTCGATCATGTGTTCATCAGGGGAGCCAGGTAAATCAGGAGATTGTTCAGAAAGAAATCCGCGACAATGACCAGGATCGAGCTGCTGACGACGGCCTGGGTTGTGGATTTTCCGACGCCTTCCGTCCCTCCGTAGGTGCGCA
>CAYZTZ010000087.1:0-5549 GCA_964481255.1 uncultured Acidobacteriota bacterium
CGCCATACCGTTGTAGGCTCAAGGCGGCGTCTCCGCTATAATGGTCCCAGTGGACGGCAAGGAACGTCCCTGGGGAAGGGGGTTGAGGATAATGAAGAAAAAGGGAGCGTTTTCTATCGTTCTGGCTGTTGCGTCGGTGCTTTCGGCGGCCGTCGCGATGCCCGGCCCGGCATACGGCCAAACGGATAAAGGCGTCGAACTCTACAACTCCTGGGAGTATCTGGAGGCGGAAAAGGTCTTGCGGGAGGCCGTGCGGGACGATCCGCAGGACGTCAAAGCGAATTTCTATCTGGGGCTGTCTCTGCTATTGCAGCAGAAGCATGGCGAAGCCCTTGATTTTCTAATGAAGGCCAGAGGGGTCCGGGCTAAAGGACGGCAGGACCCGGTTCCGGGCGAATGCCAGATCGAGATCGCTCTGGCGCGGGCGCGCCTCGGGCTGCAGCAGTACCAGGAAGCCTGGGAAAACCTGGAAGCAGCCCGGAAGCTGGATCCCCGCAACGCCGACGTCTATGTATATCGCGGCGTTTATTATCATCAGCAGGGGAAGGAAAAGGCCGCCATCAAGGAACTGGAAAAAGCCATCCGCCTCGACGATCACAATGTTTACGCTCATTATTATGCGGGCCATGTCTACCTGCGCCTGGGGAATCCGGCGCGGGCCGTGGATATGTTCCGGATATTCCTCAACCTTGCTCCAAACGCTCCCGAGGCCCCGAAGGCGAAGGCCCTCATGGACGCCCTCTGCTGATCCGCGGATCCGGACGGGCGCCCCTATAAACAGAAAGGGCCGCAGATCCGATTCAGGAATCTGCGGCCCGTGTTTCCATCCCGCTCAATAACTGCGGATACGGGCTTCCCGGTCGTTTGCCCGAGCGCCGTCTTCCGCCAAAGGAATTCCCGGGGCCGGGTCTCAGGCCTGATGAATCTCTCCCGTCGCCTTGTTCTTCCAGTACCCTCTCGCCTGCAGCGGCCAGTTGAACTCGATGGCGCCCGGGCGGGGGCAGTCGTTGACGCAGCAGCCGCAGTACCAGCATTCTTCAGGATGCAGGATGATCGGGGGTTTGCCTCGCTGAGGGTGAGGCATGTAAACGTCGATCTGGCACACCTCCACGCACATATTGCAGCCGTTGCAGATGTCCGGATTGAATATCACCGGATTGTTCGGTGTGTTGATATTGGGGATCGCGAACACGTCTTTCTGAGACACTTTATCCTCCCAAGACACGGTATAAGCCGAAAATCAAAGCCATCCACGCCGTCCCGTCATTTCTCTGGATAGACGCCCTTGTAATCTCTATTGTGGGCTTCGTACTTCTGTTTCATGTCGCCCCAGAACTCCTGGGGCCGTTCCCCGATCTTCACCCTGTCGTTCTCAAGCCTGATGGTCAGGAACTTGTTCCATTCCGGCGGATCGAGAGCCGGATAATCGATCCTCTGGAAATTCAACGGCATGCTGCTGGCCTTGCGGGCCAGAGAAGCCCGGATGATGATTCTCGCGTATTCCAGCATGCTCAGGTCTTCCAGGCTGCGCATCAGCTTATGGGGATCCAGGGCGAAAAGCCTGGGGATCGACTCCTTTTCGATTTTTTCAAGAGCCTGCAAGCCGATGTTCAGCAGGTTCTCCGTCTTGAATTCGCTGACATAGTACTGCATGACCCTCGCGATGCCGGCATGCAGCTCCTTCCACTCGATGCCGCTTTCGCGCATGACCGGGGCGTAAACCCTGGCTTTCTCTCTTTCGATCTGGTCGCGCGATGCTTTGGACTCGCCGACTTCCCGGGCATAGGCCGCCGCTTTTCTTCCCGCGTACCGTCCGGTGGCCGCCGCGTGGCTGTGATCCTCGGGAGCGAACATCTGCGTTCCGGCGGCATAAAGCCCGTCAAGGCTGGTATTCAGGTTCCAGTCCACCAGCAGGCCGCCGCCGTAACCCACGTCCCTCCATTGGGGCAGGCTCTGTCCCTCAATAAACTTGTAGCTCTGGAGCAGATCGCGGTTCGGGTCAAATCCCGCCTTGTTATAGGTATCGATAATGATGCGCGTCGTGGATTCCTCCCCAAGCATCAGTTTCCAGGTCGCTCTTCTCTCCACTTCCGGCATGGAGGGGAAATCGCCGTAGAAGGGCAGCTCGTACTCGCCTTTCAAGATGCCTTCGCGGATCCTGGCCTCGATTCCGCGCGTCGGGACCATGGCGCCCGCGTCGACCCATCCCTGGATGGGATAGGGGAGTCTTCGGCCCTTGGCGTCCACGATGGGGACATTTTCGTAGCTGGCGTCGCCGGCACCGCTGTACCACTTATGCTTCAGGCCGGTGGCGATCGCGATCATGCCCGTGCTCTCCATCCGTGTCAGTTCCGCTCCGGCTCTCCAGGCCATGATGGTTCCGTCCCCGGACATCGTGCGCGAATGCATGTTGGAGTAGCCGCACAGTTCCATGCTCATCAGCCATAGGGAACCGCCTCCGGCCGTAGCGAGAATTGTGGCCCTGGACTTGAAGATCATGAATTCCCCGGTTCTGTTATTGAAACCCATGGCGCCGACGACCCGTGCCCCCTGAACCCCGTTTTCCGTCAGCAGACCGGTCGCCATCACGCGATCGAAGATCTTCACGCCCAGGCGTTTGCATTCTCTTTTCAGCGCGGGCTTGAAAGTGCTCCCCCAGACCCGGAGGACGACGTTGTTCCTTTTTTCGGGCGGATTGAAGCCGGGCTCGCCCATTCTCGGGTCGGGGAGGTAACTGTGAATCGTGCCGTAGCGAGGGGAGACCATGAACTTGGTCCTGTCATCCCGCCCTTCAGCGCCCGCGTATTCGTCATCCGTGTCCCTGATCTTGCCGCCCATCTGCTCCATTTCGAGCAGCGTGTCGTAATTCTCGCGGCACTGGATCTGGATGCCGATGCCGTTGCAATAGGGACGATTCGCCATATGCTTCGCCCAGGAATCCGGATCCACGCGGGACAGGGGATTCGCCGGGACGTCGCACCAGTGATCGCACCCGGGCCCTCCGGCCCCGCTGCGCACCGTGTCCCCTTTCTCCACCAGGGCCACCCTGAGCCCTTCCCGGGCGGCGCTGATAGCCGCCCAGCAGCCCGCGATACCCCCTCCAATCACCAGGATATCCGTCTCAATTTCATGCTCCTGGTCATAACGGACGGGGTAAGGCCAGCTCGGCGGCCGACCCTCCTCCTTCAGATAATCATGCCACGTAGTCATTGTCGCGACCTCCTTCATGAAGCGATGGACGCCTGCTCGTGCCGCACGCAGATGCAGAATAGAATGCGATCATAAAAAGATGATTTTTCCGAGTCAAGCTATGATTTCCAGTCCTCGGGCGGGCGGGGCGGCAAAAACCCGACGGCTCCCTGCCGACCACTGTGATATAAATAGCGCACGCGGAATGTTGCAGATTCGGCGCTCCAGGTTATGAGACTGAAGATTCTCCGTCACCCATATCGGAATCCGATGCGGCCCCTTCATTACCTGTCAGCGGAATCCTTCACGGCATTCAAAATCGCAAGAGGTCCCCGTCATGGCAAAATCACAATGGTTCGATATCACTCTGCCCCTCAATAAGGACATACCGATCCCCCCGGCGATGCCGCTGCAGCCCGGACAGCCGCCGCCCCCGGAGATCAATATTCCTCCAGCGACCGTTTACCGGTTCTTCGATGTCGACAAGGGCGACAAGGTGACGATGTCGCGCATCGAAATGACCTCCCATGACGGGACGCACATCGACGCCCCCCTGCATTTCATCCCCGGCGGGTCGACCATCGACGCGATGCCGTTCGAGACGACGATCGGCCCCTGCCGCGTGATCGGGATCAAAGACCCCAGGTCCGTCACGGTCAAGGAACTCAAGCCCTATCAAATCCGGGCCGGCGAGCGGATCCTGTTCAGGACGAAAAATTCGCCGCGCGTATGGGCCGCTCGGCAATATGCCGGGGACTTCGTCACGATCTCCCTCGAAGCCGCGCTGTACTTGGCGGAGAAGAAAATCAGGCTGGTCGGCATCGATTACATTTCCGTCGCCAGCGCGGAACCGATGGAAAACGTCAACCACGTGCACAAGGCCTTTCTGGGCAACGGCATCTATATCCTGGAAGCCCTGAACCTGTCCGGAGTCAAGCCGGGAAGCTACGATCTGATATGCCTCCCGTTGCGTATAGAAAAGGGGGACGCAGGCCCCTGCCGCGCCCTTCTGAGGAAAAGGAAATAGACGCATGGAAAACCCGGGTTTCAGCGGGCATATCCGCATGGCCGTTCCCCGACAATCCGAAACCGAAGCGACCGTTTGCAAGGAGGAGAGAGAGAATGGGCAAGTATGACAAGTATTTCATTCAGTACGGCATCACAACGCCGAAGATCGCAACCGAGCGCAGGCCCGTCATCGCGCGCGTCGACGACGACGTCGCCAAAGGGAGCTATTTCTATCTGGTTCACTGGATGTTCCCCTTCGAGCCCGGCACCAGTTTTTTCAAGGGGGTCACGCGCGAAAAGGAACTCTGGCAGGCCCAGATCGGGGAGCTTCCCGAGATCACCTACAGCCACGAGCTGGCCGGACATCCTCCGCACATCCACAAGGACGCCGAGCTCCTGTTCCACATCGGAACGAACCCGGACGACCCGATGGATCTGGGCGGCGTGGTCCAGATGTATATGGGGCCGGAAATGGAAAAGCACGTCTTCGACAAGTCGACCGTGATCTGGATCCCGCCGAATTTCATCCATTCGCCGTGGCGACCTTTGGCGACGACACGTCCCTGGATATTCATCGAGGTCAACCAGGGCCCGAGACACACGGAAAAATCCTTCCGCCAGCTTCTCCCCCAGGAACTGCGGGACGCGATTCCGTGGGACAGGATGTGGCCGGACGAGGGGTTTTCCCGGTAGCGGGAGCTCGAAACGCGCATGAATTTTCTGGAACAGATTCAAAGGAGTCGACCGTGGCCTACAAAATCGATCCCAAGACCTGCCTGAAGTGCGGCATCTGCATCGACGAATGCCCTGAAAACGCCATCGTCATCGTGGAAAAGGTCACCGAAAAGGACGGGCTGAATCTCTACACCGTGAGAATCGACCCGGAGAAATGCAACGATTGCGGAGTCTGCGTTTCATACGAATGGTGGTGCCCGGCGAAAGCCATTCTCGCGGCGTAAATTCTGGGCGGCCGTCGCCGTTACGGTGCGCCCCCCTGAAGCAATATCGAGATCTGCTGCCGGATTGTGAAGGCCGCAAGCGCCCCGAATGCCAGCGTCGCCCAGACCATCGCCGCCAGACGATAGGACCGGATCCTGACGGCGCGCGGCAGGTGCCTCCTGTTGATCACGATCAGAAGCGCCGAGTAGAAACACATCATCATCCCGGCGACCGACGAGGAGATGATGAGGAGCCCCAGAGGCTGCGCGGCGGATCGGGCAGATCGCGCACCGCCGGAGGTTGAAATATCGCCATGCAGAGCCCTTTGGACCCTGAGAATCGCATTTATATCACAGAAAGGCAGACGCACGGCTCTGGAGAGCCGTGCTCACGAAAAAAGGGGAATACGTGCG
>CAYZTZ010000087.1:5649-14405 GCA_964481255.1 uncultured Acidobacteriota bacterium
CGAAAAAAGGGGAATACGTGCGGACGGGTCTCCAGACCCGTCCGTCTGTCTTAACCTATCGCCCGTGGGCCGGGCTGCAAAAAGCTCGTGTGCGGACGGGTCTCCAGGTAAGTCCTCGAATCAGGCTGACGCACGGCTCTGGAGAGCCGTGCTCACGAATAAGAGAAATGTGTGTCCGTCTGTCTCAGCCTGTCGCATCAGCTCTCTAGAGCCGTGCTTACGAAAATGGGGTGCTTTCCTCGGCTTTATTCTTTCCGCCGATTATTCATTTCAGCTTAAAATGTCCGCATTCAAGCGAACGGGGGTATCACAATGAAACGGCGATCCTTTTTCTTCCTGCCGGCGGTCTTCCTTTCCCTGGGCCTCACGCAGGAGAGGCCCGAATGGGACAATGTTGCCGTTTTCCGCGTCAACGTTGAAAGACCGCACGCTTCCATGATGATATACCCCTCCCCGGAGCTTGCCGTCCAGGGCGAGCGCGCGCGTTCCCCCTGGTTCCGATCCCTGAACGGCGATTGGAAATTTCACTGCGCCGCTTCGCCCTCCGCGAGACCGGAAGGCTTCTTTCTGCGGGATTTCGACGACAGATCCTGGCGCACAATTCCCGTCCCCTCCAACTATCAGCTTCACGGCTGCGACATCCCGATTTACACCAACGCCGTCTATCCCTTTCCCATGGATACGGCCGGACCGCCGGTGGTCCCCAAAGAGCGGAATTCAGTAGGCTCCTACAGAACAAACTTCACCGTGCCGGCGGACTGGGCCCGGCGCCGTGTCTTTGTCCACTTCGACGGTGTTGATTCCGCATTTTATCTATGGGTGAACGGTGCCAGAGTCGGCTACAGCGAGGACAGCCGCACCGACGCAGAATTCGACATCACGCGGTATGTGAAAGCGGGCGAGAACCTGATGGCCGTGGAGGTTTACCGGTTCAGCGACGGATCGTTTCTGGAAGATCAGGACATGTTCCGCCTGAGCGGCATCTACCGCGACGTTTATATATGGAGCGCCGGGGAGCAGCACATCCGCGACTTTGAGATTCAGACGGATCTGGACGCCGAGTACCGCGACGCCCGCCTCATCGTCAAGGCTAGCGTGGTCAATTATGCCGGGAAAATGACGCGCGGCTCCGTGAGCGTCGACCTGTTGGACCCGGACGGCACTCCCGTCGCCCCGCCGCAGGTCCATCGGCTTCGGGGAGGCGCCGGAGAATCCGAGGTTTCCATCACGATAGCCGTGCCCGATCCCAGGAAGTGGACCGCCGAAACACCCGACCTGTACAAAATCCTGCTGACGCTGCGCGACGGCGGCGGCAGGACGCTCGAAGTCGTCCCCGGCAGCGTCGGTTTTCGAAAAGTCGAGATAAGGGATTCCCGCCTTCTCATCAACGGCCGAAAAGTCCTGCTCAAAGGAGTCAACCGTCACGAGCACAGCCCCGACACAGGCCATTCCATGACCCGCGAACTGATGATCCGGGACATCGAGCTGATGAAGCGCTTCAACGTAAACGCGGTTCGGACGTCGCACTATCCCAACGCGCCCGAATGGTACGAGCTGTGCGATCAATACGGCCTCTACGTGATCGACGAAGGCAACATTGAATGCCACGCCTACGGGCTCCACAACAGGAACCGTCTGGCCAACGACCCCGAGTGGGAACCGCTGTTTCTGGACCGCTTCCAGCGCATGGTGGAAAGGGATAAAAATCACCCGTCGGTCATCCTGTGGTCCATGGGGAACGAATGCGGCGACGGCCCCAACAACGCCGCCGTGTATCAGTGGTCGCGGCGGAGAGACCCGTCGCGCCCGTTCCACTATCAGGGCAACAGCCGTTACGGCTGCACAAGCACCGATATCAATTCGTGGATGTATCCGACGCCGGCGGAGACGGAACGTCTCGCGGCGGCCGCGCCGGACAAGCCCCTCCTGCTCGTGGAGTACACCCACGCGATGGGCAACAGCAACGGCTCTTTGAGGGAGTACTGGGATATTTTCTATTCGGGCATCAACGCGATCGGGGCCTTCGTCTGGGATTGGGTGGACCAGGGTTTCAGGCAGCCGATCCCGGATGAATATCGGGCTCCGGGAGGTCCGGAAACATTCATGGCGTACGGAGGGTGGTGGGAAGACAAAGCGGGAATTTATAACGACAACAACTTCTGCCAGAACGGGCTGGTGGACGCGGACAGGAACCCTCACGGCGGGCTATGGGCGATCAAGTACGTCTACCGCAATCTTCACGCCTCGGCCGTCGACCTTAAGGCGGGAAAGATCAGGATCAGAAACTGGTTCGATTTCATCAACCCGGTAGACCTGGCCGAGGGGATCTGGGAAGTGAAGGCCGACGGCGAGACCGTCGGCCGGGGCGCCCTGCCGGCTCTGGACATCGAGCCCCGCGCGGAGAAGGAGTTTTTCATTCCTCTGCCGTCCGTCAAAGCGGGTCCCGGGGCGGAATACTGGCTCAACCTGAGCTTCGTTCTGAAACGGGACGCCCCATGGGCGGCCAAAGGGCATGAAATATCCTGGGAACAATTCAGGCTGCCGATTGAGGCTCCCGCCCCGCCGACCGCGAGGCCGGAGTTCCCGCCGCTGTCCGTCTCCGACGCGGGGGATAGGGCGCGGTTCTCCGGGCCCGATTTCGCAATGGTCTTTGACAAGCAACTGGGATTAATAACCGCCTACTTCTACAAGGGGAACCTCCTTCTGGAACGCGGCCCGCGCCCGGATTTCTGGCGCGCGATGACCGATAACGACATCGGCGCCTTGCGGGCCTCCCGCCCCGCAGCTCTCCGCGACCCGTCACTGGATATCAACGTGTGGCGCGAACAGGGATCATCCTGGAAAATACGCGAGGCGCGGGTTCGGCGCATAGATGAAAGCTCCGCCTTCATCGCCCTGTCCGGCGAGCTGGCGGCCGTCGGCGCGCGATACAACATGAACTACACGGTCTACGGCGACGGTGAAATCGTCGTGGAAGCCGTCTATCAGCCGGGGGAAAAGCCGGTTCCCATGATGCCGCGTTTCGGCACCGAACTTGTCCTGGCGCCGGGATATGAAGACATGACCTGGTACGGACGCGGTCCGGCGCCCACCTACGCCGACCGGGACTACGAAAGGGTCGGCGTTTACCGATCCACAGTGGACAGGGAATGGAATGAGTTCTCGCGGCCGCAGGAAAACAGCAACAAGGTGGATGTGCGCTGGGTGACTTTGACCAATGAAAAAGGGATCGGCCTGCGCGCGACGGGCATGCCCCTTTTGAGCGTCAGCGCGTATCATTACCCGAAAAGCGAGATCGAAAACGCAGACTATAGCTTCAGGATGACGCGGCGGCCGCAGGTTTACCTGAATCTGGATCTCCGCCAGATGGGAGTCGGCGGCGTGGACAGCTGGACGCCCGACGCCTGGCCTCTGGATCCCTATCGCATCCGCGGCGATCAGCCGCACTCCTACAAATTCCGCATCGCACCGGTGGACGGGAATCGGGCCCGTTAAAGGGACTCCCGTAGAGACCGGCGGTTTTTCACCGATCGCGCCGCGGTCCCGGTGAACCGCGCCGGCCGGCCTTGCGACAATTCCAATCGCTCCGCCTCGAAAGGCGCTCTCCCAGGCCTCAAATCGGGCGCCGCCGGGTCAAAACCAGCAAGACGATTGCCGCGAGAGCCCCAAGAAGGAGGTATTTTGTGTTGCCCCGTCCGATAAAGCTGTCAAAGGCGTAATAGGCCCGCGCGAAGGCCGCGGCGACCGACTGGACCGCGCCGTATTCCACCAGCGTCTGGGCGATCATAGGGTATGCTCCATGCGAAGCGGATCATATTTTAACTCCGAACGGGAGCAAGAGGCTCCTTTTTCATCCTGAAGCAGCCCCGCAGCCACATACACGCCGCGGAGCCATTATTCTATGGAACATCCCGAGGCGAGCGCAGCAGGAGACTTCCACCCCGATCGATGCCATTCTTCTCCCGCAGGAGAAAGCCGAACCGCCGTCAACGCTTGGAAGAGTTTCCCGAGGGCACGTCGAAAAGCGCGGGCGATTCCAGGACGGCAGACTCGCCCGCAGGCGCGACTGCGCCGGACGCGCCCCCGCGGGATCCTGCAGAATCCGGTCGCCATAGAAACTTCAGCCCTTCGCGCGGGCATGATTCGGCACGTCGAAGTTTTCCCCTTCGTAAACTTACCCTACGGTCCGGGAAACGGCTGGAGAATCGGGGATCCGGCCGCTGAGATCCGAATCCGAAAACGACGACCTCCCT
This sequence comes from uncultured Acidobacteriota bacterium, assembly GCA_964481255.1. Classification (GTDB taxonomy): domain Bacteria; phylum Acidobacteriota; class UBA6911; order UBA6911; family UBA6911; genus UBA6911. The sequence continues at coordinate 9,903 of CAYZTZ010000087.1, forward strand.
TCCATGGATCGCCGACAACAGGGTCCGGTTTGCTGAAAATCGATTGACTTTTCCAGGATCAGCGGCTATATTTGTTGCGAGCATCAGGAGTGATTCCGGAGTTCCGGAACCCGGCAACCGGGCAGGAGACGCCACGGTGCCTTGAGCGGTGACGCTCGATGCGCGGATCATGAGATCCGAAACGGAGTCTCCAGACGTGCCGCCGCAAACTGATGCGAGCGGCATTTTTGTTTTTCGCCCCGCCGAACTGTCTCCTGATGCCATTCAAAAGGAGACAGTCATGAACAAAGAAAAAGCCAATTCACTGATTGAAGAAGCCTTTAAGAACCCCAGGGCAAAGCTTTATCACGAATCCATCCTAATCCCTTCGAAACCCGTCGACCTTGAGACGGTTGTGCGGGCGGCCATCGAGACCAGTGACGAAGAGGAGGATCTCGACAGCGAAGGACACGAGGCCATATTCGAGCAAATCGGCTGGCCCAATGACAGGATTGTCGCCTTCTATTGGCAATCCTGGGCACCGATGGTCTGGGAATGCTATCTGAATTCCCTCCGCCTGCCCGACGGGACCGAACTGATCTGGCTGTACCAGGATTTCGAACCTTTCAGGCAGGGGATCGCCGTCGTCAGAAAACCTTCCAACCGCGCGGTCATGAGCGCTTTCTTCAAGGCTCTCATCGAAGAAAACGGCGCCATGTTCGGAGTGGAACTCTTCGGCAGCCTTCCTTCCAACACCGACAACCGGCGCGAAGAGCTCATACCCGAAAACGTTGTCCGGGCGGCTTACTGGAAATGGCTGCGTTGGGCCGAGCACCGCTTCGACATCGACTGGCACGGGATAGCCCGGACGATCCTGGCGCGAGTTGAAGATCCGGTCCTGTACCCGCTTAAACTCCTGCGCGGTATTGCGGCGGGCCCCGGAGAGGACGCAGGAGAGTGGCTCGATAGGCACCTGGACAGATACGGGAGCCTCAGCGAGCGGGCGAAGCGCGCCATTTTCAACGCCTATTTCAAAATATCCTACGGGCCTTATTAGGGAGGGAAATCATGATCGCCGCAAGCACCATAGTACAGCCGGACGAAGCAGCATTTTTCGACGGTTTCCCGTACCTGGTCACCCGCATTGTGGATTCGCTTCATCATATCCAGCTTCTTCCGCGCGGCTGGGATATCGAGCATCTCCTGGACTTGGCGCGGAAACAGGTCCGGGCCAATAAGCTTCCCGCATGTCTCAGCCTGGCCGATGACCTTTGCGTCTATTTCCGGGAGGACGGCACCGGGTTCCCGTCAAGCACCGTTCCCCGCAGCCCGACCATCGTTTCAGGGAAGCTGGCTCCGCCCGAGCCGATTCCCGATTCCGCGGAACTCGCCGTCCGGAACATGCGGCTGGTTCTCATGGAAGAAGCCCGGTGCAAGGAAGCGAACACCTATATCCTGGGCGATGTGACCAAAGGAGGCCGCCTGCCGACCGCCGACGAAGAGGAACGCCTGGCCGGCATGCACGCCGACAACGTCCCCAGGGGGCTATGGCCTTGTCCGCGCTGCGGGGAGTGGCGCGGAGAGTGCTTGGACACCTTAATCCGCGAACTGGTCGTCCGCGTCCATTGCCTGTGCGAGAACGATAATCGGTGCGCCGCCTGCGGGGAGCTGCTCCATACGCGCAAGCTCAACGCCAATCACTTCGACCCGGCGGACGGCAAGATATGGCATACGCCCGCTTTCGCCGCGTTAGGCCACCGATGCGGAAAACGAGAAGCGGGCCGGGCCGCGACATAGTCCGCTGTCATGAGTCGCCCCGCGCTCTCCTCAGAGCAGCCCGCAAGCTGCAGAGTCTCCCGCCGGGTTCCGGCGGACAACAGGCCTGTTTTTATCCAGACAGCACGGCGCCCCGGGCCCGTGCGGGGGACCCCATGGAAAATGAAGGGCCGGTAATGCAAACAGGCATTGCGCGCCGCGAACGCGGGTATAATCGTTCCTTCTCCGGGAGGAATCCAAATGCAGACCAGAATATGGCTCGCCGCTTCTCTAATCCTCGCCTGTTCCGCGCCCGGCCTGCAGCCGAAGCCTTACGAGCTCACGGCGCTGGACTATTTTCAGATTCAGCAGCTGGTCGCGAAGTACGCCCGCGCGATCGACACGTGCTCCAACAACGGATATGACTACGCCGATCTCTTCGCGCCCGACGGGTATTTCGCGCCGTCCATGAACGGCAAGATCGGCCCCGCATGGCAAGGGAGGGAACGCCTGGCGGAAGCTTCGGGCGGCGGATCGCGCGGGTGCAGGAATGTCCCATGGATCGACGAGGGCGTCCATCACATTTACGTCAACCACATCATTACACCCCACGCCGAGGGGGCCGCGGGAACGGTCGACATGCTCATGATCGGTTTGGGAGGCGATCCGAACAGGATAGAGTACGACGGTTACTACGAGGACGTTTACGTCAAAACGCCGGCAGGCTGGCGCTTTAAATCGCGCGTCCATCACGCCCTGCTGGATCAGGGCAAACGCGTGTCGCCCAGACCCGCGGCGCGCTGACGCCTGCGTCCAGCGGCGCGATCGTGACCGGTCGGCCCGTTTACTCCGGCGCCAAGGTCAGGGGGTTCCCGTTGGACTCCTGCGAAGCGCATGGTTCCCGGAAGGGCCGATTGGATCCCCGGCCGATCCCGGTTTTTCCGTTTCCTGTTAACCTGTCGCCCGCGACCGACGTTATAGAGGCGGAACAATTCTTGAATGAATTCCGGCGGACATGGGATTCGACGGGATCCGTCGGGAAGGAGATCTTTATGGGTCAACTGTTGAGCGAGGACGTCCTTGTTCCGGTCGCAGTGTTCGCGATGATTGTGCTTCTGGTCTGGATAGGACACAAGTCCAAAAGCGCGCGCGTCCAGGAGCAGGCCGAAATCCGCAAGCGGCTGCTGGAAAAGTTCAGCTCGGGGCAGGAGCTGACGGAGTTCCTTGCGACGCCCCAGGGACAGAGCTTCCTCAAGGACCAGGAGGCGGCGCATCGCTCGCCGAAATCGCGCGTCGTCCATGGAATCTGCTGGGGCATTGTTCTGCTGATGCTGGGAGCCGCCTTCTTCGGGCTGATGTATATGGAGCGGGACCTTATATACCCGGCGAGCATCCTGACCGCTCTGGGCCTGGGCATACTGCTGGCGGCTGCAATATCCTTTCACCTTTATAAGAAGTGGAACATGATGCAGTAAGGGCCCATACTTGGAACAGGCGCCCGGTTCCGGATTCCGAGAGGGGGACACATCCATCGATGTTCCGCCAGGCCGCATCTCTGCCGAGCCTTTTCACTAACAGGGCCCCGGTCCGCGCCGCGCGCCTGTGCATGGACGAGGGTGCCTTCTGCGCCCTTTACAGATCCGTCGCTCCCGCTCTTCTGGGGTACATTCGAAAGGCCTGCGGCAATGCCGCCCTGGCCGAAGACATCCTTCAGGAAACGTTTTACCGTTTCCTCCGGGCGACTCTGCCTCCGATGGATACCCAACAGACGAAATCATACCTCTTCAAAATCGCGACGTCGCTGCTGGTGGATCACTGGAGGCGTGAAAAACGAGAGCGATCCCGGCGGATTCCATGGCCTCCTGCAAAAACCGCCCCGGACGAAAGGAGCGGCGATGTCATGCAAGCCCTGTCGGCCTTGAAGCCGGCACAGCGCGCCTTGCTATGGCTGGCTTACGTGGAGGGATTCAGCCATTCAGAAATCGCAGCCGCCCTCGGGATCAGGGAGAAAAGCATCCGCGTCCTGCTGTTGCGGGCGCGTAAAAACCTTCTGCGCATCCTGGGACGGACAGAGGGCGCGCATGGAGTGATAAAATGAATCAGCGTTCATGTCCCCATGAGCAGAAAACAGCCGACGCGGCCCGAACGGGCCGCTGGGAGGATTCCGTCAGGGCCCACGTCCTGGAGTGCCCTGATTGCCGCGAAATCGCCGGGATAGCGGAGTGGATGAACCGTATCGCCGCGGCAGACACCCTGCAGTCCCGCCTGCCGGATCCTGAACAGCTTTTCGGGAACGCGCAAATCGCCGCGATCCAGGCGGCGCAGGAGAAGGCTCTCTTGCCGCTCGCAATCGCCGAGTCCGTTGTCCGCATCACGATTCTGCTGACACTGGCCGCTGCGGCCCTCTGGACGTGGTTCGGCCTGCGGTCTCTGGCCGCCCTGCAGACCCCCTATCCGTATATGCCGCAATACGCGCTTTCCGCCGCAGCCGCCCTGGCTCCCTGCGTGATCGCGCTCGCATTCGCCAGGCTGGCGCAACCGATGCTGACGGGGAAATAGGGGACGGGGAACTCCGCCGACAGGCTGAGATCGAATGGGAGGGTTGCCGTGGCGGCTGGTGCCCCGGGGGTATTCTTCCTTCAGCCACGTCTCCACCGGAGCGGGATTCTGCCGGAAAGCCCGCATCAGGGGCTTCTGACAGGTCAGCCCCAGCCGGGCCAGGAGCCGACCGACCGAGGCCAAACTCAGCCGGATCCCAAACCGATCTCG
>CAYZTZ010000088.1:0-14347 GCA_964481255.1 uncultured Acidobacteriota bacterium
GCCTGCCGCACGGCTCTGGAGAGCCGTGCTCACACAAAAAGTCCTGGCCGGGCGAGTTTCAGATTCGCGAGAATAGCAGGCGCCGAGGAAGATATCGGCGGCAAAATCCATATGGCAGGGGAGGGATTGTTCGACGATCTGGACGCCGCGGTTGCGTGGAACCCCGGAGACAAAACACAGGCGGATATGAATTCGACCCAGGCCATCGCGTATAAGGAAACGTAAACCATAAGGCCTGCGTCCCGGAGGGACCGCCCCCGTTGCCGAAGGATTGAGTCCCGCGCGGCAAGAGAGTCTGTTGCATGGGAATAGACCTTAGATCGACATTCCGCGGACGGCCTAACCGATTCCCCGTTTCAGCCTGTCGTACCTGTTTGTTTTGAAGAGTCCGCATATTGGGGAATTGCATAGCCTGTCCCGAATGGAGCTCAGCAGCGTTGACCCGGCGAGCCGACGAGCGGTAACTTTTCATATGGCCACATTCGCCGGCAGAATTCTCGATTTTTTCGTCGCCAACTTTCCCGGCGCGAAAACCCTGGGGCTGGGCGGGCCGGCGGGACTGCTGTGGGCGGCCGGATGCCTGATGCTGGCCGGGCGCCTGAAAATGCGGCGCCGTTGGCCGACCGGCTACACGCGGAAGCTCTTCCACTTTTTGATCTTCGGCTCCGTGGTCGCGGTGCACGCGGTCTGGAAAACGCCCGGTGTGTGCCTGTTCGGCGCAACGACCACGGCCGTCATCGCCTACGCGCTCCTCCGCGGGCCGGGCCACTTTATGTACGAAGCCATGGCCCGGGAAAAGGACGAGCCCCGGCGCACCCATTATGTCGTCGTCGCCTACCTGGCCACTCTGATCGGCGGATTGATCAGCAATATTGCCTTCCCTCGGGGAGCCGTCTTCGGCTACCTTGTGTGCGGTCTCGGCGACGCCATCGCTGAACCCGTGGGCACGCGCTTCGGCCGGCATGAGTACCGTGCGCCCGCCGTCCGCGGCGTGCGCGCCGTCCGCAGTCTGGAGGGTTCCGCCTCGGTTTTCCTCGTCTCAGCGGCGGCCTTGATCCTGTTCATGGCCCTTGCTCCCGATTTCGCTCTGACGTTCCGCACCGCGCTTGCGGCCGTCATGATCGCGGCCGCCTCCACGGCGGTGGAAGCGGCTTCACCCCACGGCTGGGACAACACGACGCTTCAGGTCGTGCCGGCCTGGCTGGGAACAGCGCTCCTATGATGTGGAATTTCTGCCTGCAAAGCGTTTTCCGGGAATACGGATGGCGGTTTGTCCGCCGGATCGCGGCGCCGCATCCATGGAGAACCGCCAGGGCATTCCTGCGGGCGGGCGCAATCGACGTTTCGGACGACATGGTCCGCCTTTCCGGCGGCTTCTCGCCCGGACCCCGGTCGATTGTGGGGGTCGGCTTCTGCCTGAAGCCCATGTATCCGCCCTGCCCGTCGGGCCGCCCCAATCACGATTGCGTTTTCCTGGAGCACCCGCCTCCGTTCGATCTGCAGGCATGCCGCAGCTGCGCCGTGCGCGAATTCGGGACGCTGGCGCTGAAGGCTGGCTCAGCTTTCTATATCATGACGTCGGCACGCGATATCCTGAGCGACGTTTTCACGCCTTCCCTCCGCGAGAGGCGATTCACCTCGGCCGTTTTTCTGCTATGCGCCTACTCGCTCAGGCCGTTTGCCGTGGGCATGCTGGCGTCCGGCATTCAGGGCTGTTTGTTCCAGTTCAGGCACGGCGACTGCCGCGATTACGGACAATGGCTCCTGGCCGACCGGGGGATCAAGAACGAACAGACGGAGATCCACGAATCGAGCCGCGCCGCAATCCGCGGCATCCTTGAGGGAGCGCAAAGGGAGCCCGCGCCTGTCCGGTTTAACAGGCGGGGAAATATCTACTTCGCCGCATGATGCGGCGATAATCGGGCGGTCCCGGCATTGCCTCTCCGCTTCCAACGGAATCCAGGGAAAGGCTGCTCAAGTCGCGCATTCACGACCGCCTCAGCAAGAACCAGGATGGAACAGGGGGCATGCGGCGCATTCCCCAAATGCATCCCAAGGGACACGTTGGATGATGTCTGTGCGAATTCAGGAAATGCACCGCCCGTCCCCATTGTATGATAGGAGGGCCATGGGCAGGAGTTATCTTCGCAGACGGCTGGGAGCGCTGAAGTGGCGCCTGACGGAGGTTTGGCCGGCCGAAATCCGTCTGGTCTCCGCGCGCAGACTGAGGCCTCGATGGGCGGCGCTGTCCAGGCTTTTGCCCCAGCTCGCCGTGCCCCGGGAAGAGCCGGATGTCGAAGTGCATATGCTTTGCGGAGAGGCGCAAGTCGATATGGGGATATGGGCGAGCTGGAGCTTCCTGCGCTTTTTGCCCGGGGCTCTCTTCTTCCTTCACTCCGACGGCACGCTCACCGGGGAATCGGTGAGCGCCTGGCGCCGTATTATTCCGCAACTCGAATTCGTCGATAGCGCCGCCTCCGAGGACAGAATGCATGCGGTCCTGGCGGCATGGCCCCATCTCAGCTCCTGGCGCCGCAAGCTTCCATGCGCCCGGCAGGACATTGACTACTTCCTGTACGGCCGCAAAACCTATGTGTTAAGCCTCGATTCGGATGTCCTGTGCTTCAAAGAGCCCCTGGCTGTTATCGATGCCCTCCGAAAGAGAAACGAGGGCGCGCTCTGGATGAAGGACTCCATCTATGCCTACTCCATGCCTGAATCCGAATTCGTAACGCGTTACGGCCCGAACGCGACCCGCGTCAACGGAGGATTCTGGATGGCCCCGAGGTTGTCGGCGGCGGAAATGGCGGCCATGGATCAAGATCTGAGCGGATGGGAACCGCAATGGCGGGACCATCGCTGGGCTCCCCAGACGCTCTTGGGAGCCGCCTTTTCGCGCCTCGGAGGGGGTCCGATGGACCCCTCGCGCTATAAACTGGGATTGGGCGGACACAGCTCGCGCTATGTTCTCCGGCACTATCCTTCGCCCAAGTATCATCGGCCGAGGTTCTTCACGGAAGGCATACCCGCGGTGCTGAAATCCATGGATGTGCGGCTCGCCTGAGCCGGGCATGGGAAACGGATTCCCGTCCGCGCCGCATCCGGTCCCGAACGGGCGCCGCACGAAAAATCGCGCGCCAGCCGCCGGATTGAACGGCCGACCGGCTTCAGCACATCGGCAGGCAGCCGGAATACCTGGAGGGATCGTCTTTTTGAAGGTGCACGCAACGGCAAACAGGCCGAAGGACACGATGAATCTGATTCTATTTTCAGGCGGCATCGGATATGGGGGACTCGGACGGATCCTGTCGGAGGTTTCCTGCAGACTCCCGGACAGCGTCAGCCGAACGATCGTGCTGATGGAGGACAGGGTCGCGTACCCCTATCGGGGCACCATGAGAATTCTCGGGGAAAACTGTCTCAAACGTCTTCCGATAAAAGGATTGAGACTCCTCCTGAATGCCCTGAAGTTCCGCAGGGTGGTCAGGGAAATAAGGCCGGACGCGGTCCTTTGTTTCAATCACGATGCGCGAGCCGTCAATTTCCTGGCCAAAATGACCCTTCCCTGCATGCGCTACCGGACCGTCATTGCCGCCCTCGGTGTCGCGACACAGTACGAAAAATATTTCGCCGGATCGCGGAAACGCCTCCACCGGCTGCTGGTCTTTCTGCTTCTCAGGCATGCGGACAGGATCATCGCGATTACGGATGGAGTCCGATCCGACCTGATCTCCGGCTTCCAAGTGGAGCCCGGGAAGATCGAGGTCGTCTATGGATCCGTGGATTTTCAGAAAGCCCTGGAACTGGCGTCGGAAGCCGTGGATCATCCGTGGTTCGGCCAGGATGTGCCCATCGTGGCTTTGTCCGGACGGCTCGTCTTTGAAAAAAACCATGCGGATCTCCTGAAAGCGTTCGCGATTGTGAGAAAACAAAAATCCTGCCGGCTTGCGTTTGTCGGGGACGGGCCGGAGCAGAGCGCCCTGGAAAACATGGCGCGCAATCTGGGCGTTGCGAGCGACGTGCTCTTTCTGGGATACCAGAAAAACCCATTCAAATTCGTCGCCAGGTCGAGCGTCTTCGCGTTCCCGTCGCTCTTTGAGGCTCAGGGGCTGGTCCTTATAGAAGCGATGGCCGTCGGATGTCCCGTCGCCGCTTACGATTGCCCGGTCGGCCCGAGGGAGATGCTGGCGCCCGGGACCCAAGGTCCCGTCCGCGGCGGCGCCATCGAAGAGGCTGCGTATGGACTCCTGGTGCCGACCGGCAACGTGGAATTGCTTGCGGAGGCAATCTTGAGATTGTTGGAAGACGGCCGGCTCCATGCCCGATATTCCAGGCTTGGAAAGGAGAGGGCCGCGCATTTCGACGCGCAGAAGATGGCGGACGGCTATTATCGCGTGCTCAAGCAGGCTGTTTCTAAGGATGCAGCCCATTCATGAATGATGCACCCTGGCTTCGATGCCTTGAACCGAGTATGGCCTCCATCGTACTGCGTTGAAACTTCGCGCTTTTTCTGCAGCAAAATCTGCCATGCAGCAGGAGCCGAAAAAGCGGCTCGTCGAATATTCAGGAACACAAAGCTCTGCCGACCGCTGCCGGCTGATGACGGAAAGCTCCAGCGCGGCCGGCTCGGGGTTCACACCCAATGAGTTGCGGCCGACGGCCGCGCCGGGAGGTCCGAGGCATCGCCGACACAGGCTTTCCTCGAAAGCGTCCGCGATCCCGAGCATCCCGTTTCTTCGATCCCCGGTGTTTCCGCATGCGGTATAATTTCCGACATGAAACGTTCCGGGTTCGCCGATCTGCCCCTGCACGGCGGCCGCGTCCCGCTCTGGCTCGCCGAGCGCATGGCACAACTGGGTACGGCGATCGTCGAGGCCATCCTGCTTCACTACGGGCGCTCCGAACTCCTGGCGCGTCTGGCCGACCCGTTCTGGTTTCAGGCCCTGGGCTGCGTCATGGGCATGGACTGGCACTCGTCGGGAGTCACGACTTCGGTGATGGGGGCGCTGAAACGAGGCCTCGCGCCCCGGGCCGACGAACTCGGGATCTACATCTGCGGAGGCCGCGGACGGCATTCCCGCCGCACGGCCGAAGAACTGCGCGCCGTCGCCGAGCGAAAAAACCTCGACGGCGAGGCGCTGGTCCGAACCAGCAGGCTTACGGCCAGGATCGACAATAACGCGATCGGGGACGGGTTCCAGCTCTATCTGCACACTCTGATTTTGAGCGCGCAGGGCGAATGGGCGGTGGTTCAGCAGGGGATGAATGAAGCGACCGGGATGGCCCGCCGCTATCACTGGCACTCGGCCTCCGTGCGCGATTTCGTCTCCGAACCGCACACGGGCATTGTCGGCGAGCACCAGGGGACGATCATGAATCTGGTGGACGCCAAGGCGAAGGACGCTCAAAAGGCCCTGCTCGAAATCGTCAGGGACAAACCGGATGCGACGTTGCGCGCCGCCCGCCGGCTGCTTGTTCCGGGACGCCATGAGGTCCGAGAGCAGGATGTGGACCTGAAACGCCTGGGGGCGGTGCTGGCTCTCGCCTACGAGCGTGAGTTCCACGACTTCGCTTCGCTGCTTCTGATGGAAAACCTGGGGCCGAGGACGCTCCAGTCCCTCGCGCTAATCGCGGAATTGGTCCACGGCGCCCCGACGCGGTTTTCCGATCCCGCGCGATTCTCCTTCTCGCTGGGAGGGAAAGACCGCCACCCGTTCCCGGTTCCTCTCAAGACCTACGACGAATCCATCGCGGTCCTCCGGCGCTCGCTGGACGCCGCCAGGCTGGGCGACAGGGACAAAATGGACGGATTCCGCCGCCTGGAAGCGTTTGCGCGGGCTGTCGAGGAGCGCTGCGGACCGCACGCCGACTTCGATTCCGCGGTCGCCCATGAAAAGTGCATATCGCGCGAACTCGGCGGCAGAAGCGTCTTCGACGATTTCAAGGGCCGCGGCGCCGCCGCCCCGCCCGGCCAGCTGTCGCTTTTTCCGAAATAAGGCGGCAGGCTCCGCAATCCCCTATTCCCCGCCGGCTCCCAACCCGGCGATGGAGCAGCCCGGGCCTCCATTCGCCGGCGACAAATTAAAGATTGCCAAGCAGGACGAAGTGGGATTAAAGTAACAGCTTTTATGTTTGCGTAGAAGCGGCACCCCCGGGTCCGCATCTAGTCAAGGAAATGAGGATGGGTATGAAGAAGCTTTTGTTTGTTGCTGCATTGTGGACCCTGCTGGGATCTTCAGGTATGACTCAGGACTCCAATCAGGCCGCGCAGGCGCCGGATGAACGTCAATCCGCCGCCACCATGAAGGAATTCACCCGGACGGCCAAAGCCGACGGGCTGACCCTCCATTTCGTCCTTCTCAACAACAAGACCGTGGACCTCCTGTTTTCTGAAGAAAGCAAGTATGCCATGCGCGCCAGGGCGAACATGGCCACGGTTTTTTACGTTCAGGGCGTCACGGAAAAGGACCTGGTCCTGAACCCCCAGTTTGAAGTCCTGCAGGACGGCAAGACTTTTCCCGTTGAAACCGTCAACATGAAAAACCTCCAGGCCGGGCCGCTGGCGAAAGGGACGAGAATCTCCGGACTGATTCAGCTGAGCCAGAAGATCAATGTCGCACAGCCCTTTGTCATCAAGGGTGCGAAAAACACTTCCGCGGAATTCAAGCTCTCCCAGAATGCCATCAAACTGATGGAAAACTAGAGTTCCTGCTCGCTTGTTCCGGCCACCCGCCGCCGCGGGAGAAACCCACTGCCCGTCTCCCGATTCTCCCGGAGGGCATCGGCGGGACCGGCTGGTATCCGCGGACACCCCGATCGCAGTGTCTTGCGCCCGCGAACATGCTCTGCGACGGGCCCCCCATCATTGTCCCCGCCGTTTCCATGACGGTGTTTGGACGCTGCGGATGCATTCTGCGGCCGCGGAAGTCGTCCGCGAATGGATGCCCGCGGGAAGGTCTCTCTTGAATGGGGCGCGGCACCGCGTATAGATTAAGCGAGTTATGGGGAAAAGCGTCGCCCTGATTTTCCACGAGCATGAACGGCGGAGGGACCTTCCGAATTTTGCGATATGGCATCTGGCTGACATCTGGCGAAGACAAGGAATGAAGGTCACCGCCTTATTCGGCGTAAAAAGCTTTATTCCCGCCGACCTGGCCGTTCTCCATGTCGATCTCACCGTCGTGCCGCAGGAGTATATAGAATTCGCGCACCGGTATCCCATCGCCCTGAACGCAGGCCTCAGGAACATAAAAAAATCCCTGATCAGCAGGAACAAGGTAAGCCCCGGCGACGGATACGAAGGACCCGTGATTGTGAAATCGGACCTGAACTATGCAGGGCAGCCTGAGCGAAAGCTTTTGGGGACGGCATGGTCGAGACTGGGATTCCGGCTTGGAAGCCGCCTTCCGTTCCGTCGGGCTGCCGTGATGCAACCGGGTCGGCGTTTCAGGTCGCCCACCGACTACATCATCCTTGAAAGCCCGCGCGCGGTGCCCCGGGAATGGTTTCACCGGGACGACCTGTTTATCGAAAGATTCATTCCTGAAATCCTTGATGGAATGTATTGCGTGCGGATTTACCATTTTCTCGGGAATCGCGGGATCTGCCTCCTGAGAAAATCCAATCACCCCGTCGTCAATACATCGACCGTGATGCAAAGAGAGAGGGTGGAAGTGCATCCTGAGATTCCGGAGCTTGCAAAAAGAATGGGATTCGATTTCGGCAAATTCGATTATGTGATGCATGAAGGCAAACCTGTGCTCCTCGATGCCAACAAGACACCTGGAGCCAGGAAAACCGCCTCCTTTGCGTCGATATGCCCTGAATGGGCTCGCGGAATCGAAATTTATCTTTGAACGGCTTTTGCAAGAGCCCAGGGATCGGAGGATGAGAGCATGGCTGCGGCCCATGATCCTGCGTTCTCCCGCATGATGGAGACTTGAAATCTTCGATTGTGCTCGAGCGCCCACCGGGAAGAGATCAGGCGGGGAAGGGAATGCGGATCCCCCTGCAACCCGGCAAGAGGGCCGGCGGGGCCGAATCGCAGGATCGATACAATACCGATTGCAGCCTGCCCGTTTTCACGGCCGTTCGCCTCAAGACTTTAGACGCCCCGCCGGAAGGCTTCCCTTAGCTTCGTTTCCCATGCCGGGTAGTTACCATAATGCCGTCCGAGCGCCTGAGAGGGCGCATAATGCCCGTGACGCATGTCGGTCTCCATGGATCGCCGCATCAGGTCCACAGGGATTTTCCCGGCCTGCGGCAAAGTCCGGTCATAGAAAAAGAGCAGTTCGATGTGGGCGCCGTGCCCGTACTCAATGGGAATGATCTGAAAATTGTGCGGGGCGTCGAGCGTCAGTCCCTTTTCGATGAACTCATAAAAAAACTCGGGGATTGTTTCGGCTATCTTGAAAGTGTGCGGCACGGATTCTGCGTGAAGAACGGGAGCCCATCCCCCTCCAAGCTTCAGCACGCGCTGCAGGAAGCTCACGATGATGAAGAAATCCATGTTGCTCTCCCACAGCTTCCGGATGGAGGCGTCGACTTCCTCCCCGCCCGTCTCCCGCACGATGTCCCACAGCACCCTTTCTTCATAGGCCATCTCCTCCGGAGTCCATGCGGCCAGGTAGACCCAAAGAGCCGTTTGAAGCTCCTTCTGGAAAAGGCCGCTGTTCCATAGATCCCAGAAATCGTTCGCCGAGACGGTGAACATGACGGCCGCCGTGGCGTAGAAGAATTTCAGGACCGCCGCGCCGATCTCCGCCTCTCCCAGGGCGATCATGGCGTCGCGCACCCTGTCCCGCGAAGGAAATTTGAAAATGAAAACCCTGTGGCGGTCCTCGGGCAGGCGGATCGTATAAGAGGGCGAGCGGCCCTCCGCCGGCATGACCGCCGGCCCCTTCCAGGCGTCCAGTCCTATCGCGGCCTTTGTGAAAACGCCGAAGCCCCTCTGCGCGATCCCGCCGAGGCTCGGGCCCGGGCCGTCCGGACAGAACCAGCCGGCCCCGCCGCCCAGGGAGCCCGCACGGATCATCCGGCCCTCGGGAGTGATCCATTCGTACCCCAGCAGGTAGCGGTTGTTCTTGGAGGTGCTGTGCTGGAGATGGTGTTCGCCCTTGGCGATGAAGTTGGCCATGACGGAGCAGGACGGGCCCACCGACGGCACGGGATAGCTGAGGCCGCGTTTCATCAGCTCCGGCTTCAACTGGACATGCCTCACGCCGGGCTCGACTACGACATAGCGGTCTTCCTCGTTGATCTCCAGAATCCTGTTCATCCGCCTCAGGCTGAGAATGATTTTCATCCCGTCGCCGGGCGGCATGCCGGCCCAGTGGAGCGACGTAATGGGATTGTATTGAATGCCGTACTGCCGGCAGATTTTGACAACCGCCTGCACCTCTTCGGCACTTCCCGGCATGAGGACGGCGTCCGGGCTCGCAGGCTTGCGCATGTCCTGAGGCGATGTGTGGCGATACGCGGCCAGGATATGCGGGCGGCCGCTTATGTTTTCCGGGCCCACGACGCCTTCCAACAGCCTGTATATCTTTTCCGGCAGACTCATGGCAGAAGCTCCCGTTCTCGATGATCAGAGCGACGCGGCGACAAGCCCGCATAGGTCATGGTATCGGAAACCGCCGCCGTCCTTTGCCAGGGCATTCTCGAAACTCGACCGGCAAAACGGACAGCTGGAGACCAGAGCCTCGGCTCCCGCGGCCCTGGCTTCGCCGATTCTCTCTCCGGCGACCCACAGCGCAAAATCCGGGAAGGCCGATGGAACGCCGCCCCCGCCGCCGCAGCAGAAAGCGTTTTCCTCGTTGCGGGTCATTTCAACCAGCTCGATGCCGGGGATGGACCGTAGGACACATCGCGGCGCGTCATAGACGCCGTGCGTGCCCCGCCTCCAACGCTTGGGCGGATCGTGGTAGCCGAAGGCCTTTATCCGGCCGGTCCATGGGACATACGGCTCCGAAAGCCTGCCCAGGAGACAGGGGTCATGATAGGTCACTCTCATGCCGGGATAGCTCCCGGGCTTAAGCCGGCCTTCCTGCAACAACTGCCACAGGACCTCGGTAATATGCAGTACCTTGAAGCCAGGCTCGGCGATCCTCGGGTAGAATCCCCGAAATGTTCCATAGCAATGCGCACAGCCGGTGATCAGCACATCGACACCCGACCTCCGAAAAGCGTCCATATTGCGCTCGGCCAGTTTCCGTGCGGCCTCCGCCTGCCCGGTGCGCCAAAGGGGCGCCCCGCAGCAAAATTCGTCGCCGAACATCAGGCGGAAATCGACGCCGCCGGCGCTCAGTATTTTCGCCGCATCGCGGGCCGATTCAGGATAGAGATAGGCGGCGGCACATCCGACGAAGAAGGCGACGTTGGATTCTTTCGATAACGGGAAGTTCTCGGGCAGCCAGTCGAACCTCCGGTTATGGGGCTTCCCGTAGATATTGTGGTGACGGGCCGCGTTCTCCGCCTGTTGCCTGTGGGCGGCCATCGGTCCCCGGCCGTCTTCGACGCACTTCGCCCTCAGGGCCAGTATCGTGTCCAGGACCTCCATGTCCCGCACGGATTTGCAATTGATGTCGCAGGCGCCGCACGTGGTGCAGGTATAGATATGCGCGATCAGATCCTCTTCATATTGCAGAGTCCCTTCCAGAAGTTCCTGGGCGATGTTGATCAGTCCCTGTCCGGAGTAGGACTCATATTGATATCTCTGGTAAATCGGACACACCTCGGCGTACTCCCATCCCCTCATCTTGGGCCCGAGGATAAACCGGCACTGGCCGCAGTGGTTGCAGGATTCCATGGTGTATCTGTAATCGCTCAATCGGTCCATAGAGTGCTTCCTAAAAGCAGAGCCTGCCCGGATTCAGGACGTTGTCGGGGTCAAAGACGCTCTTCAGTCTCCTCAGCGCATCCTTTTCCTCCACGAGCCCGCGGTAAACCATTTCCGCCCACGGCCCGTAAGGTCGGCTGAAAAAGGCCCCGTGATTCAGGAGCGCTTCGGACGCATCCATAAACAGTCTCTTCAGATGCGCCGTCCCGGCCGGATCGGACGGGTCACAGGGCAGATGAAATTCGCAATGGCATCCACGCCCCTGAACCATGGGCTGAACGTAGCCGCCTATGTCGCCGACCGGGTAACGGTGCTGTCGAGCGACTTCATTCATCAACCCGATAAATGAAACAACCTTGCTCAAGGTCGTCAGAAAAAAGATGTCGCGACAGGATCCCTTGCGGCGCAGCTTCCAGTAGGGTTCCTTTTCCCAGGCGCCCGACAG
Organism: uncultured Acidobacteriota bacterium; assembly: GCA_964481255.1. Classification (GTDB taxonomy): domain Bacteria; phylum Acidobacteriota; class UBA6911; order UBA6911; family UBA6911; genus UBA6911. The sequence continues at coordinate 11,283 of CAYZTZ010000088.1, forward strand.
CAGTTCCAGAAGAACCCCTTCTCTGCCTTCGGCTCCCGGCAGGGTGCTGTGCGCTTTCAACCCCGACTCCTCACAAATGTTTTTCAGGTATTTCTCCTGGATCTCCACCCTCTCTTCGGGCCTTCTCCTGTAGCCGCTCACGCAGGCGAGGACCGTCCAGGGAGGCAGGTTCGCCTTCAACTCCTCGAAATCGCCGGGCCAGGTTTCAGCCAATATGGCGGCCAGGTTCACGTTGTTCAGCGCCAGACACTCGTCGACCACCCTCCGCGCTAACAGCCGGATCATGGGCGCCGCAAGTGCGCCGACATCCTCGATGGGAATAAAGTAAAGTTTTTGGAGAGACGGCAGGACTTCAGCTTTGGTCACGGCCCATGTGACCAGCCCCATTGTTCCCTGGGCGCCGGACAGGAACCTGACATAATCGATCCATCCCGGCCCCCAGGGGTTGACCATGTCCGTGCGCAGAGAATCGAGATCTCCCGGGCCGGATGCCGAGCCCGTCCTGAAGATGTCTCCGGTCCCATAGACGACCTCCAACGTCAGGAGAGGGTCCACATAATCGAATTGATACTTGGGAATGAGACACGGCTCTCTTTCTAGGCGGCTGGCAACCACGGATTTATTCGCCCGGGGCAGCAGCGGGATATTGAGCCTCAGCCCGTGCTTCTTCAGTTCCGCGATTAACGGACCGTAACCTACGCCGGGCTCCACCATGGCGCACCGGTTCACCGGATCTATTTTCAAAACCCGATTCATCCTGCTGAAGTCCACAACGGCCGCCTCCGGGGCGGGCACGGTATCGCCGTGAAACCTGGGCGGCCCGGAGCTTACCGGCGTCAGCGGAACGCCGTTTTCGGCGGCCGATCGGACAATGGCCTGAACATCGCTTTTTTGTTCAGGAAAAACCAGAAGCAGAGGGCGGCATGGGGCGACGAAGCTATGATCGCTCGAATATTCCTCAAGAACGGCCTGATCGCGCACGATGCCGCCCTGTTTCAACACCGCCGCAAGCGAATCGACAAAACGGGAAGCGGATTGTTGCGATACGGCCGGCCCATGTTGCTCGTGTTTGTTCATCGGGGGATCCATGGCATCCTCCTTCATATGGGGGAGCGCCGGAGTTGGAATTATCCCGCTCAAGGGCTTGAAACTTTCCGGACAACCCCGATAGAGACGGAGAACTCCGCGGAGGCCCCTTCTCGATTCAAGGCCGGCCGATAGACTCTTTTCGCGGCATTGCCCGCATCATGAAACGGATACCGGTCAAAAACCCAGCAGCTATCCTGACCGGAAGCCCTGGCGCTGCCCGCCTCCGGCATGGGACCCTTTCCATGATGCAGGCTCCCGAAAGCTCCACAACCCGTTGACTCAAACATTGGTCACGATTCTATCCCAGGTTGAGGCAATATGGCTTGGAATATTGAGGAGATTCCGCTGTATCGCGCCGTCCGGACCCAATCGCCATGGAAGGACAATTCATGAACGGGGAATTGTCGACAGGCGGCGCTTTTTCTTCCTGTTGCATGACGAAACAAGGCATTCCTATCAAGAAGACCATCGCCCCTTGTTTCAGTTAACATTTTGATGGAAGGAGCTCGACTCATGAAAAAGACTGAAAGAGCACTCTGCGCCGGGTTCACGCACGGTAGTTTCAGGAGGCGAACCTCCTCTCCTAGACCTTGCGGCTTTTGTCGGGGGAGGCTTTGGAGCCTGAGACCAGCGCCGCGCGGGTGATCGCCCGGTCCCCGAAACGCCGGACGATGTCGTCCATAGCTTCCGCCAGCTTCCGGTCTTTCGGCCGGGCCGCGTCCAGCAGAGACATCTGCCGCACGCCCCCGCCGCCCTGCAGATTGGCCGCGTAGACTCCTATAAGGCGCGCCCGAACACCTTGGCGCATGAGCGGCTTCATGAGGTTCCGCGCAACCGGATAGATCATTTCCGCCGTGTCGAGCGGCTCCGCGACAGAGGTGCGCCGGGTATGCGTTGAAAAGTCCGCCTTGCGGAATTTGACGGCGATCGTCCGCGCGCGGAATCCCCGGGCTCGCAGGCGCTGAGCCACTTTTTCCGTGAGGTCCAGCAAGGTCGCGTCCAGCAGGGCGGCGTCGGCCGTGTCCCGTTCAAAGGTGATTTCATGCCCGATGGATTTGCAGCCTTCTTCCGGCGCGACCGGCCGGTCATCGATGCCCTGCGCCAGCTGCCAGAGATGGGAGCCCATTTTCCCCAATCGGGCGGTCAGCTCTCCATGTGCCAGGGCCGCGATCTGCCCGATCCGTTCGAGTCCCAAGGACTTCAGCCTCGCTTCCGTTTTAGGTCCGACGCCCCACAGACGTCCGATGGGGAGCGGCGCGAGAAATTCCCTCTCGCGGCCGGGCTCCACGACGACGAGGCCGTCGGGCTTTTCCAGGTCCGACGCCACCTTCGCGACAAATTTGTTTTGAGCCACGCCCACCGAAGCCGTCAGACGCAATTCGTCGCGGATTCTGCGCTTGATCTTTTCCGCGATCTCCCTCCCGGACCCCAGAATCCTTTCGCTGCCCGTCACGTCCAGAAACGCCTCGTCGATGCTGACCTGTTCCATCATGTCCGTGAAGTCCAGGAGGATTTGCATCACCCGGCCGGAAACCCTCTCATATTTTTCCATGTCGGGCCGTACATAGATTCCTCGTGGGCAGAGTTTCCACGCCTGCGATATCGGCTGGGCGGAATGAACCCCGAATTTCCTCGCTTCATAGGAGCAGGTCGCCACAATGCCGCGCCCCTTTCCGCCCTTCGGATCCGAACCGACAATGACGGGCTTCCCGCCATATTCGGGATGATCCCTTTGCTCGACGGCCGCGAAAAAGGCGTCCATGTCCACATGAAGAATGGCTCGGGCCATGAATCGAGTTTATCGCAACCGCCCGCAGGTGCATTGCGAAATCTTCCGGAATGGGGGGCTCTATAGTTCTTGGCTGTGCAGCCACAGACCAACCATAAGTTCGGGAGCTTGGGGAACCTCCCTCCCCTACGGGTCTGGAGAGGCTGTCTCATAACCAGGAAATTCAAAAGACCGCTTTAATAGAATC
>CAYZTZ010000089.1:0-14311 GCA_964481255.1 uncultured Acidobacteriota bacterium
CAGGCAGCATCCGGATCGAACTCATAATGAAAAGTCGCTGGAGGCGGAGAGGGAGAGGGACGCTCGGGCCGGTCCCACAGCTTCAAGTGGCGCAGGATCTTTTCTATGACCGGGCCGTCGCCGATCAGGCTGATGATCTTAAGTGGTCCCAAGCAGCGGGGGCAGACCAAGGGATCTGCTTCGTACACTTTCTTGATCAACCGAGCCCACGAACGCCTGCGCTTGCGCGAGAACTCCGCGCTGCTGTCGGAACCGTCCTGCCGCATCGTGTGCGCTCCGGCGAGGCCTCGGCATCGCTGCAACGGCCGCGTTGGCGGCCGTGGTAGATGACTTGGCCGGTTTCGGGGCGGTAGCGCAGGCGTTTCAGCGCGATCGGCGGGTGAACCATGTAGCCGGCCACACGCCGCCGGGCCTGGTGATCATCGGGAGCGATCGGCTCGCCCTGGAAGACCGAAAAGCCCGGGTGGACTTAATTCTGGTCGATTTCAACCAGGCGCGGCGAGATCTTTTCCCGTGCCAGCAGGGCCTTGAGGAGCTTGTGGCGGAACAGTTTTATGAGGCAGACGGGATCCGGGCAGGGGATGGGAAAAAAGGAGCCATCGGCAGAAACAAGGCCATCGGTTACCAAACTGTGCAGATGGGGATGAAAGCGGGTGGGTCATCCCCGTAGCTCTGCAGCGAGGCGACCATGCCGGGGACGGAGTGTCGATCGCCGGCGGCATCCTGGATCCAGCCCTCTCGCTTCCAATACGGGAGCAAAATTCTCGTTACGCTTGAAATAACGGTCTAAACCGATGCCCGGTTATACTGTCCCAGTAAGATTATGGGGACGGCATGGCCGGGCGACGCTGGCAGGAAATCCCTCGGTAGAACCAGAGGCCGCGCGGTCACTGGCCACTCAAAGGAGCCTGATTGCGCGCGGTCGCTGCAAAATATATGTGCATACAGCCTCTTGAACCGCAGAATATCGAATAACGAATGACGAATATCGAAGTTCTGCGGTTCGACATTCGATATTCGATATTTCTTTTGTCTGTCTTCCTGGTTGCTGTCAGTGCACTCGGAAAGGGCATTCTCCAGTATTTGCCAAACGGATGCTGCCTCACGGGCAAAGCCGGTAGATCTGCCTGCTGATCAGGCGCCGGTACTAAATGTGCTAAAATGCGCGCATGCTGAGACTATTCCTGCTGACTCTCCTGCTCTGGCCGTCACAGGCCGCAGGCCTGGAGCTCACCAAAGCGAATGCGTCGCGCTTTGCCAATCTGGCTCTCGGCTGCGTGCAGAGGGAGTTCCCCAATAAGCCGGACCACGTGATGAGAGACGCTGCGGACGTCCGCTCGCCCAAAGCCCAGCACCCGGCCTTCTATGGCTGCTTTGACTGGCACTCTTGCGTGCATGGCCATTGGCTGCTTGTAAGATTGATCCGGCAGTTCCCTGATTTGCCGGAGGCCGGTAAGATCCGCGCCGCGCTTAACGAGAATTTCGCGCCCGATAAAATCGCGGGCGAGCTGGCTTACCTCGAAGGCCCGGAGCGCAAGAGCTTCGAGCGCACCTATGGCTGGGCCTGGCTGCTTAAGCTCGCGGCTGAGCTGCGATACCTGGATAACGCCGACGGAGCGCAATGGCTCAGTAATCTCAAGCCGCTTGCCGATGCCATCGCCGCACGCTACATGGAATTCCTGCCCAAGCAGACCTATCCCATCCGCACAGGGGTGCATCCGAATACCGCTTTCGGCCTGGCCTTCGCGCTGGACTACGCCCTGGCGGCCGGCGACGTGAAACTCGAGGCGCTGCTGGTCGAACGGGCAAAGGACTATTTTTTGAAAGACCTTGATTATCCGGCCGCCTGGGAGCCGTCGGGCGAGGATTTCTTCTCTCCCGCTTTGATGGAAGCCGATCTCATGCGGCGCGTTCTAGGGGAAAAGGAGTTCCCGGCCTGGTTTCATCGTTTTCTGCCGCTTCTGCCGCCAAATCTCCTGACCCCCGCGACAGTCACGGACCGTACCGATCCGAAACTCGTGCATCTCGACGGCCTCAATCTGAGCCGCGCCTGGGCGATGCGCAGCATTGCGGCCGCTCTCCCAAAAGAAGACCCCGCACGCAGGATCCTGGCCGAGTCCGCCGCACGCCACGCTGCGGACGCCCTGGCCAATGTCGCCAGCGGCCATTACGAGGGCGAACATTGGCTGGCAACGTTTGCCGTTTACATGCTATCCACTCCCCAGCCCTAGCTCCATCGCCGCCTTTTGAAGTAAGCATCCTCCCGCATAGCCGGAAGCTTTGCGGTTGATGGCTAATCAAAACGGTCTGATGGCATCCGGCGAATGACACAGCAGATCCCCTTCGCTGTTGACATTTTGCCGGCTATTAAACCGCAAAATGTCGAATGTCGAACCGCAGAATTTCGAGGTGCGGCGCCAACCTCTGCGGTTCTGCATTCGATATTTTTTTCCGGCTTACCGGTTGCTGTCAGAGAACGCGAAAATGGCAGACTACGGCTTTTATCAAACTGGTTCCGCCACACCGGCAGAGCCGGCGGATCTACTTGCTGATTGGTGCCTGGCTAAACTGTCCCCCCTCCCTCATGTCGGGGACACTAACCCGCATTTCTCACCAGCCTTCTACTGCGGCGGCGGAGCTCCGGAAAATGGAAATCCTCGATGCCGGCGGCGGGGTACAGCGCAAACGGGACCGGCGCAGCCGGCTGGATGTCGGCGGGGAATCCCGCGCCGCACGCGAAAACTCGCGCAAAGTCGCCTTTCGCCGGAGATCCGATCAGGATCGCCGCGCGCGCCGCCTGAGAAGCCGGCCAGATAGGTTCTATCCGGATCCAGGGAGAGCCGCTACTGCGTATCGCTCATCATCGCGTTGATGGCGGCCTCCACAACCTGCGCGGGGCCGTTCTGCGAATTGTTCGATCCTGCCAGGATGTATCCGCACTTCTCGGCGGCATCCCTGAAACGCTGAAAGGGAAGCAATCCGCGGGCTCCCGGATCCAGCGCTTAAATGATGGGCCACTTCTTATCCTGGGTATAGCCGGAAGGGATAAATAGGGCATAGGTCGGGGATGCGTCGGTCATGCAGGCGACTTTCTCGATAATCTGGCCCGGGGGCAAATCCCGGCTTGCGTGCGGCAGCCCTGCAGGCAGAGAAAATATAAGCAGAGAGAAAAGCTACGGCCGTGACAGCCGGAGGAGGGGCTTTTCATAAATCCCAAACAACGCGACAGATACAGGAAAGATTGTACCTCCGCCCACCGCCTTGCAGAAAGGGAATCCGAGTGAAGGCTCTGCGGGACCTGATCCCATCTTCGTGCACATTTCGCATTTATTAACAAAAGTGAAAGGAGACGGAATATGAAAACGATTTTGGCTGGGTCTTTAATAATAATGATACTCATGGCGGCGGCAGCCGCCCGGGCCGAGGTGATTCCGGGCCGGTGGGAGAAGGTGGAGGCGCTTGCGCCGGGGACGGCGGTCATCGTGATGATACAGGGAGGAGAGCGCCTCGAGACCTCATTCGGCAGCATCAGCCCTGATGAAATCATCTTCAAAGAACCGAGCGGGACCGAGAGAAGGCTGCCGCGGATCGCCATTCAGAAGATTGAAAGCGCTGCCATAGTGCGGGATCGACTGCGTAACGGGGCTCTGTGGGGCCTGGCCGCCGGAGCCGCGGCGGGAATCCTGGGCGTTGTTGCTTTCGGCGAATCCGTGACCGAAGGCCCCGTCGACTGGGGAGGTGAAGACGGACCGGGCTACCTGGTCGGCGGCGCGCTTGTCGGCGGAGGCATCGGGGCCGCCCTCGGCGCCATCATCGACGCTTCCGTCAAACACCGAGAAGTCCTGTACAAGGCTAAATAGTTTCTGCCGCGAAACTCACGCAAAGCAGTGTTCCGAATATTTTGGAGGCGAAGCCTTTAGAGCGCGCAAGCGAGCTTGCGCTTTTGGATCTTGGCCATTTCATGGCTGCGGCAGGCCGCCGCACTCCAAGGCTCATTCGGTCGCTCGGTCCGGTGAATAGGCAAATGAAATCGTGGCAAATCGAGAAGGGGACAGTCACCAGTGTCCCCATTCTTCAGGGCTGCTGGACTGCAGGGATAAGCAATACATGTTTGACGATGGTTGCCACGTTGGGTGATATGATGAGGCCACCCGGGCGTGACCGCGCGAGCGATATGTCCCATAAAAATGGAAGTTTCGCCCGGACAGATGCTATTCCACAAAAAAGCATTGGGGACACTGGTGACTGTCCCCCTAAAGCGTCCGCATTCAGCAATTTCTCCAGCAGGCCTCCCCCAGACGATGCAGTTGCGGAATCCCCGCCGCAATATTGCCCCGGGCATCCGGAAAGATCTGCTTTCTATCAGCTGTTTCAGACTCACTTCGACGGTTACCTGCGGGCTTACGAAGAGCGCTTCGAGCCGCGATCGGGACCCTTGCGCCCCGTGGTTGTTCGATCGGTCGAAGACTTCTTGTCGTGCGGGCGACTTGAAGGAGGTTTCGATTCCCTAAATCCCATGTAAATTCAGCAACATAAGCTGTCTTCAGCTAAGTCTTCTATGCAGAGGGTCGCGGGATCGAATCCTGCTGTGCGTACCATTCCTCATACAACGATCATTCTCCACCGAGACTGCAAATTGTGATGCGATTGCGTGGCTCTGCGCCACCATCTCGATGCGTCGTCGGTATCTGCAACTTAGGGGATGAGGCTCAGGAAGGTTCTGTGAGACGACTGGGCAGGGAGGAAATCACGGCTGTTTGGTGCCGAAATCCTTTGCGGCATCATGATATGTTTCCAGATCCAGGCGTCAAGCGCCCAGATCAAGGAGCTGGCCGACGCGCTTTCCGAGTATCTCGTGCGATTTGAGCGCATTGCGGGGTATTTCGGGAGGGAGAGAATTCCAGCCAATGCTTTTTCTTTAAGATTCTGCAGTCCTGCACAGCACAATCTATGTCGGAAATTCTTACAATTATAGGTGATCCGATATGGCTACAAATTATTCATTATGAATAAGATGCATGGATCATGCGAATGAGTTTGATAAATCAGTGTAAAGCTATTTTACATATGGGAACCACGATGAGCCGCCTCATGGGAAGCGGATCTCACTCTTCAATGAGCCTACTCATTTATGAATAATGGAGTTACAGTCCAATTCATCCAAATAAAATCCACTAATGCCGGGATTTGGAAAGCAAATTGCATTCCCGATTGTTGCGAATTCTAGATAAAGGAGGATGTGTCTCCCCTCATTCCGCTAACGGCTGCGTTTTTGGTTTGTCTTAGCATAGGCGTCCAGGATACGTCAGACGTCATGCATTAAAAAACGAGAACGCACTGGAGGGCAGATTTATCGAATGGATAGTCTGGAAGTCGGCAATGCCCATTGCCCCGTGACTGTTGATGAGGATCAGGCCGGGGAGGAACTTGGGGCAGCGGTTTCAGGTCTATGAAGAGAAAGCCCCGCCCTTCTAGAAAGGGGACGCGATGGAGTACCGAATACCGTTTAATAAACCCTTCATCATAGCAAATGAACTGCGTTATGTCGCTGAGGCTGTAACCAGAGGAAATTTGGGCTCCGATGGGTATTTCACGATCCAGTGCAGCCGCCGCCTTGAGGATCGTCTGGGCGCGGCCAGAGTCCTAATGACGCCTTCCTGCACCGCCAGTCTCGAACTGGCATGTATGCTGTGCAAGCTAGATGAAGGGGATGAAGTGATTCTGCCGTCCTTCACCTTTGTATCGACTGTAAATGCAATTATGCGCCTAAGGGCTAAGCCGGTATTCGTCGACATACGCCCCGACACCCTAAACCTTGACGAAGAATTGATTGAAGCCAATATCACGCCAAGGACGAAAGCAGTCATTCCAGTGCATTATGCCGGTATCGCATGCGAGATGGACAAGATACTTGCGCTTGCAGGCAAACACGGCCTTGTTGTGATCGAGGACGCCGCGCATGCCGTAAACTCTTATTACAGGGGGAAGGCATTGGGAACGCTGGGAGACCTTGGCGCCTTTAGCTTCCACGAAACCAAGAACATCCAATGTGGTGAAGGCGGCGCTCTTTGCGTTAACAACCTTAAATACCTGGAACGTGCACAGATCCTTCGCGACAAGGGTACTAATCGGCAAAGATTCCTTAATGGCCTTGTTGACAAATATACATGGGTTGACGTGGGCTCATCCTTCGCTTTAAGTGAGCTAAGCTGCGCCTTTCTTTACGGCCAGTTGGAAATGCTTGACATTATTTCCACACGGCGAAAAGCAATCTATGACTTTTACCGGTACCTGCTGAAGGATCTTGAAGAAGAACAGTTGCTGCAACTACCAGTAATTCCTCCGGAATGCAGCGGCAACGGCCACATTTTCTATATCCTGCTTCCCAATCTGGAAATCCGTAGCAAGCTTATAGCGCATTTACGGGAAAAGGGAATTCAGGCGGTCTTTCATTACGTTCCCCTGCATGCTTCTCCGATGGGCAATCAACTCGGCTATAGGAATGGGGATCTGCCCATCACGGAAGAGTATAGCCAACGCCTGCTACGTCTCCCCATTTACCACACGATCACCCGAGAGGAACAGATTCAGGTTGCTTCCGAAATTGATTGTTGTCTGCGTTCCCTCCGCATCCAGGGGGCATTTAACGAGTCCATCCATGCCTTTTTGGGAAAGGTCTTTAAGTCAAAAGAGCGGCTGGCCAATGCAAAAATGGCAACGCTATGAGTCAGCAGATGAAGCCGGGGTTGTCCATTGTTATTCCGATATACAACAGTGAGAGGACGGTGCCCTTTGTTGTAGAAGAGGCCATTCAAGTCGCTCTTTCCACCGGGCGGGATTTCGAAATTCTGCTCGTGAATGACGGCAGTTCCGACCATAGCTGGGATAAAATCCGAAGCATTGCAGCTAAGAATAACCAGGTGCGCGGCGTGAATCTGCAGAAAAATTACGGGCAACACAACGCTCTACTGTGTGGGATCAGAATGGCCCGGTTTGATATCCTGGTCACGCTCGACGACGATATGCAGCATCCCCCGCGAGAGATACCAAAGCTCCTGAGGAAGCTCGATGAAAGCAACGCTGATGTAGTATACGGAATTCCGGAAAGGCTCACCCATTCACGCACCCGCAACTTCCTGTCCAAGGCAACCAAACGCTTTTTGGGATGCGCCACTGGACTTCAGCAGCTCAGGGATCAGAGCCCGTTTAGGGTCTTTCGAACGGAACTGCGAGACTCTTTCGCCGACTTCAGGAGTCCGGAAATCATGTTGGATGCCCTTCTGTCGTGGGGGACTTCGCGCTTCGTCTCGGTGCCGGTGGCCTATGAGCCCAGGAGAGAAGGGCAATCCAATTACACTGCCCAAAGGCTCCTTAACATGGCGATCCTGCTCGTGACTTCCTATAGCACAGCGCCGCTGCGATTTGGGAGTTGGATCGGTTTTGCCATGACAGTTTTCGGGATCCTGTCTCTGACTTCTGTTCTTTGCATCTATTTCTCCAAGGGAAGCATTTCCGCTTGGCTATTGCTTATGGGCGTGTTTGCCAGCTTCAGCGGCGTCCTTATGGTTGCCCTTGGCGTTATCGGTGAATATGTTGCACGAATATATAACCGCAGCGTGGAGCGACCGCCCTATGTCATCAGAGAGCTAACCCCAGAGCAAGGGAGAGAAAGCGGGACACAACGGCATTATGCCGCGCGATGACAGCCGGGTGCGGATGCTTTTGGTAGAAGACGGTCAGGCCATGTCTCGATGAATGCTTCATCCTTGAGTGGCAGGACATATCGGCCTGATCGGCAATCACCCGCTTAGGGGCACCTCTTCCTTGAGAATGGGCAAAAAACGCGATCCATCCGAAGCCGCTGAGATAGCTGCCACATTTCGATGAATTGCCTCGACCTTTTAGAAAAGAATCGCCGGCTCGATATAATCCTCTGCGGGGTCCTCCTGAGCCTTGCACTGCTGATGGGTATGTACAGGGTTGATGAATCGGGCCCTCTATGGCCCGATGCGCCCAGGTACGCTAACGGAGCCGCCATGATTCATGACTGGCTTCTTTCGGATAGACTTCTTGAGCCCATCGCCTTTGCCAAGGAAAACTACTGTCAATATCCCGGTTTCAGCATCCCCTATCACCCTCCGGTCTATCCCGCGCTCGTGGGATTAACGTTTGCAGTCACAGGTGTGTCTTATGTCGCTGCAAGGTTTTTCATCGCGATATGCTTGGGTATCTCGTCGCTTTATTTCTTTGGCATTATGCGCAAGTTGAAGGCCGGGCGGGCAGGAGCCTTTATCGGATCCATTCTCTTCCTGCTGACTCCCGAGATTGCCCGATGGGCAAGGGACACTATGTCGGAGATACCGGCCTTGGTGTTTATTCTCGGGGGTTCCAATTTCTTGCTTAAAGGCCTGGGATCAGGGCGTCCCGGGTGGTGCTGGGCCGCATTCGGAATGGCCCAGCTTTCTTTTCTCTCCCGGATGACATCGGCGGGAGTACTGCCAGGATGGTATCTGGCGAGTCTTTGGATGGGAAAGATGCGCGGGCCTATCCGGAAGCACATGATTCTTGCTGGCACGGTATATCTTGGGATCAGCGTCGCATGGGTCTGGTTCGCAATCGGATATTCCAAATATGAAATGGTAGAAAACCATGCAAGCACCCGCGTTAGCTTCTTTTCCTGGGACAACGTTAGTTACTATCCTTCACGTCTGCCTTCCATGGCAGGCTGGGGGGGCACGATAGCCTCCATAGCCGCGGCGGTGTTTTTTCTGTGCTTTCTTAAACGGCAGAGATGCAATTCCCTGCAGATGTTTTGGATATCCTGGTTCATAAGCTTTTATGTTTTTCAATTGATGCAGTCGACAAACGAGCAGAGGTATTTCATTTTCGCGCTTCCCAGCCTAATAGGTTTGGCGACGTTTTGGTTTGGCAGCCATTCGCCGAAGATTGTCAAACGGGCGATGGCGCCGGTCTTTCTTGTCCTCCTGATAATCTCAAGTGCAGTCGAGATCGCGAGCATTCCACGAGGGATCGTTGGCTTTGATAGAGTTGCCCGGACCCTTAGTGGCTTTAAGCAGCCCGGCAATGTTCTGCTTGCTTGCTACCAGGATTCTGAATTCATGTTTCGATACAGGGCCACAAATCCTCAGGTGCAGCGCACCCTGGTGCGCGCGGACAGAACCATGGCGATAAGATTGAGCGATTGGGCGGCGATACAACCCCGTATCCTCGTAAGAAATCCGGAGGATTTTATCGGCATTCTGGTCCGGGGACGAATCCGCTATTTGCTGACATGCACGCCTGGCATCTCGTTAAACGAAGACCGTACAGAAGAGATGGTGCTTGCACACAATTGGGCCAAATGCAACCCCGACAAGTTCAGATTGATAGAGGCATTCCCTATTATCCTGCAGAAACCGGAGAATTGCAGACAACTGTTTCTCTGGGAGTATCTCGGGCAATTGCCCGCAGGAAAAAGCGATTTGCCCGTAATCATACCCACCGCAGATTTAGAACTGTCCTGTTCGAATTAAAGATGAAAACGGCTGATGGGAGGTATTTTCCCAGCATATATCGAACAGCTCAATGGTGATGAATAGCCAATTTTGCTGCCTACCCGCAAGCTCGCGGAAGCGATGCTGAAGGTATGCGGCAAGAGGGCTCCATACCGGATGCAAATGAACACCTCGATCTTCTCTTCATGTTGCCTGCTTTTGCTCCTCAGCTCAGGCTGGTCCAAAACAGCTTCCGACTATTAAGGGCTGGAGGCACAGCAGAGAATAGCGCGGGGTGAGGGAAGGGAAGCCAAGCTATTTGTTGGGCGCTCCTGCCGGGGATCTGAATCAGCCTCATTTCTGTACGGGCGCTTCACTGCATTTAAACCTAGCCAGGGGCTTCAGCCCTTGAAATCCCCGCGCGCCGGACAAAACGATGGAACTCTTGACATTGTCTTGGGCGCAGGGATTTGAGAGGCCAGAAGCTAGGAGCAAGAATGGATCCGGCTTTCATGCTTCCGAAACGGGAACATCATTCTCGTTACGCTTCCAACAACGGTCTAATGCTGTCAAGGAGCCCTTTCCTTCTCACGGGCTAGTCTGGAGAGCAGTGTCCTCACCTGAGGTATAGGCTTAGGATGTCACAGCAAATATTTATTTACCCATTCACCGGCGCCGTTTGCCTTGGCCAGGCGAATAACGACCGCTGGATCGAAAGGCCTTCCTATCTTCTCAACAGTCAGAGTTTCCGTATCAACCATGAGGGCGCAGGCGACCGCCTTCAAGTCCCGTGCCTGACCGACCGAACCGGGATCGAGCAGACATGGCCTTTGTTCAAGGTGCATCATTGTCCTATGTTTCTGGCCGAAAGCAATAACGTCGCAGTCAAAAACATGCAACCGTTTCAGCATTGCACTGTCAACATAAATGTAATCGCTCAATGGCTGCTACGGACTGCCGTGTGTCAGCAGGAAAGAACGCGCGTCCAATTTACCTCCCCAAACGAGAGGCAAGTTCGCCAGCCATTGCCGATGTTCGGCGTCGAGTGCCTGATTTGCATGCTCGATTCCGAAGCGCATGGCTGCCGGAGTGGCCGGCGGAAATCCCCTGAGCAAGTAATCATCGTGATTGCAAGGTATTCACAAAGCCTGCCGATCCATCATATATTCAATGACTTCTCTTGGCTGGCAGTAGTATGCGACCATATCACCGAGGCATAAAACCTGGTCCACTGTAGCAAGCGGCATCGAGAGTGCTCTTAACGCCTAATAGTTGGAATGGATATCACTAATTATCCCCAACCGCATGTCCGCCGAATTCCTCCTCCAGTGCTCAAATCGGAGTGTGGAATAACAAGCATCTTGGGCAGCACGCGTGAGGTCCAAAAGTTCTTCAGGCTCTCCGGACCTGGCAGTGGGCTGTGCTGAAGCGAGATCACGCCTGATTTCTTAACAAAGACTTCATCTATTCATTCCCCAATCCTCGACAAGCAGGCCGTAACGGCGGGGATCTTCCAGTCGTCCAGTGTCACGTAAATTGGAGAAAGCACCTGAAGATATGTACATCTCGTTCCAATAGCGCAAGACCATTCCACTGCGGATTATAGGGAAATCCTCGGCGGGCTCTCCGAGAACGAAATGGCGCAGCGCGGCCTCCACTTCGTTGAATCCCAAGCGCACCCTCATGGGTGTCGTGCCCGAAAAGCGAACATTGATCTCGAAACAGACAGCAGCGTGTCCCGCCAAACGAAGCTGCACATTGCAGGGCCCTCTCGGGCGCAAGGCCCGTGCTATTTTCATAACCTCCTCCCGGATTTCCGGAAATTCACCCAATTCCGCCCATATGGTCGTCCCATACATCAATCTGCGGCGCATGACTATAACGCCCCTTGCCTGCCCCTTGTCATCGCAAAAACACCCTGCCGTATACTCCGAATCGGGATCACCGATGCATTCTTGCACCACATATCCTTTCAGGGAGCGCACCATTTTCAGATCCCTTTGATTGCAGACTTGGATTATCTCCCGGGCGCCTTTGCCGAACCGGGATTTTGCTATCAGAGGGTAGCCGCACTCAGAGGCAAGTGTCGTTAATGCTTTTTCGTCCTCAGATGCCGCATACTTGGGAAAACGAAGTCCATTCCTTTCCAGCCATCGACAGGTCGCAAGCTTGTCGGCGCCCGTTAAGTATTGTTCCAGATCGCTCACAATACAGATGGCCCCCGTCTCCTTTTCAAGCTCCTCCTTCCGCTCCGCGAGAACCATCAACACCGGCTCAACACCCGAAAGAACCGCCTGAACACCTTCAGTTCTGCAGATGTCGATCAGCCAGGGTAAGAAATTGGGATCATTTGCATAGGGCGACAGGTAGGCGCGGTCTGCGGCGTAGAGTCCCAGTGCCATCTGGTTTACACATGCCGCAATGACTCGGCAATGGAGGTTGCCGACAGCCAATGCCTTCAAGATACCCTGGCCGACATTGCCTCCAACACCCAGAACCAGAACAGTGAGCCTGTCTTGTATCATGCTCAACTCCTGAATGCACGCTCAAACGGGAGGCGCCCGCGTGCGGAAATAATAGACTACGTCCCGATTCCAAAGACCGCCCACCCCGCTTCTGTCATGCTCTGACGATCGAGACAATGCCGGCCGTCAACGACAATTTTCTGGCGAACCCGTCTGGCCAAGTCGCTCCAATCCATTTCTTTGAACATGGAGTGATCCGAAGCGACAATAATCGCATCGATGGGAATATCCTTCCCCACTTCAGACAAGTCTTTGACAACATGGGCACCCCAATTTTCAACTTTATCAAGCAGCAGGGGGTCGAAGGCATATACCCCTTTGCATTGATCGTTCAAGCATTGAATGATGGCTATCGACGGACTGTTGAGTGTATCCTTGATGTCACCACGATAAGTAACGCCCAGGACGAGCACATTGGCTTTGCTCATCTCAATGCCGACTTTGTTGAGTGCGCGTCGGGTCAACTGCACAGTGTGGGCGGGCATGCCATTGTTTATTTCTCGAACTAGCGCGAGCAATCTCGTGTCGCTTTTTACGGCACCGATGATAGTATGGCCGCAAACGGGAATGCAATGACCGCCCACCCCGCAGCCCGGCCGGAAGAAACTTGCCATTCCTCCCTTCTCCGCTGCGCCAAATACCTCGAGGGCATTGACGCCGAGTTCATCGCTAACAATAGCCAGTTCATTTGCGATGGCGATGTTCGCATCCCTATACACGGCCGCAAATATCTTCACAGCCTCGGCGGTTGTTGCATCTCTAACGGGAATTACTCCTCTTGAATTGATTGCAGAATAGAGTGCAGCGGCGGCCTCTGTGCTTATCGGATCCGCGCCCCCGACCACCTTAGGAGCCGATTCCCGGATATCCTGAATCACACTGCCGTACCTGGCATGCTCGGGGCAGTATGCCACGCCGAATTCTCCTAACCTAAGACCAGATTCCTCCAAAATGGGCACGACAATCTCGCGGGTGGCACGTGGTGGAACCATACTTTCCTGAATCACAAGGTCTCCTTTGTCAAGCCCTTTTGAGATCTGCTTGTACAAAGAGGTCAGGTTTGAAAGGTCCGGATGGTGATCATGATCAAGAGGCGTTGGGACGACAATAATCATCACATCTGCATTCCTTGCAGCGCCAATGAAATCTGAGCTGGCTTTGAGTCGTCCGGCGACTACATTTTTGTGGACAAGTTTCTGGAGCCCAGGTTCCCCGATTATATGGCTGTTTCCACGATTGACGCTGGCTACCACGTCTGGGTCGCTATCTACTCCCAGCACCATGGCACCGCGATCCGCAAGTATTCCAGCCAGCGGAAGCCCCATCCTACCAAGGCCATATAGGGCAATAGTCATTTCCCCAGATTTCAAGGCCGCCATAATTAAATCTTTGGAAGCGCCATAGATTTTCATTCAGTTGTCCCTCACCCGGATATTGTAGTATTTCGTTGCATTTTCCACTTTCAGCATCATAGGAGCCATCCCGTCTGGCTGGCAAAAAACTCCTTGTTCAGATGCCTGCTTGGAATACACCCATAAATCGGCGGTCCGCAGAAAACCAGGATTGGGGGGCGGGCGATATAAATGTGGGTGAAGAATTAGCCGATCGCGCGAGATTCCCAGAATTGCTCCCAACGTCCACTGAGCTGGCAGCATCTCAGTGCTATTAATGCGACGCGGCCCTGCAACGTTTGTAGATCCGACATCCTTCATCCTCAAAAACCTTTTACCCTCGGGGCTGATGTGCCATTGATTTGATTCACGACCTGCTGCAGGCCCACGGCTAGATGTGGAAACATAGACATCCTGAAAAAGCTCCTTTGGAGTTCCGTAGGCAAAGCCGGATTCCGTTTTCACGGGCCTTTCGGTTTTTGTTCAATAGAACGAAGAGAAAAATTGCACCCCCTACTCATAGCCACTATCAAACAAATCCCTTTTGCTTTTTTTATTGTAATAATTTAGCCGCTATTTGCAAAGCCCTTTGCTCGTTCAGATAGATTAGTGACACCTTTGGATAAGGTAACATGGTGTCACTATGAGATACGATCGAGCACCACCTGCGGTGCCATCATATTTGGGTCAGGCTCCATCAGTTAAATCCGCCGTATGCCCGGCCGCATGTGATAGTCTTTCCCCGGTATCCCCAGCCGTCCGCATTCAGCAATTTCTCCAGCAGGCCTCCCCCCAGACGATGCACGGAAGAGCGAAGGAGCATTTCGCCGGCTTCCAGATCCAGGTGATTCCGATGCCGAAGATCGCCGAAGACGCGCCCGAGAATGGCATCTGCTTCCTG